>NZ_JAHBDG010000082.1:0-186111 GCF_019956305.1 Pseudomonas sp. BF-B-30
TCCATTCGGATCAGGGCTGTCAGTACACCAGCCGCAAGTTTCAGGAAGAACTGAAGCGTCGAGACATATTGCAAAGCATGAGTCATCGCGGGCAGTGTTGGGACAACGCTCCAACAGAGCGATTTTTTGGCACGCTGAAATCAGAATGGGTGCCTCGTAGTGGCTACAGCAAGATCGAGGAAGCAAAAACCGATATGGTGCGCTTCTTCATGTACTACAACCGCACGAGGCTCCACAGCTACAACAACTATCTGTCGCCAATAGCCATGGAGCAAAAGGCGGCATAAGCACCGTAACCGGTGTCCGGGATTACTTGACCGGTTCAGCTTGCTCGCGATGGCGGCCGCGAGAGCTCCGCATTATCAAGGGGCGAATTTCGGTCAAATGTTTTGGCCGTATTGATCCCCTTTTGGCCTTTCCTGCCGTTCTCCGATTCGCCGTGCGCCGCAACACTGGGGGCAACCGAATCAGCCCTGCGGAGAACAACAAATGCTGACGATCTACTCTGACGATCACCACCTGCACCATGGCCGCTGCGAACTCATCGACGGCCAGCTCAAGCCGTGCTTCGAGATGCCATCGCGCGCCGATCATGTGCTGCAACGCGTGCAGAACCAAAACCTTGGCCCGGTCGAAGCGCCAAAGGATTTCGGTCTTGAGCCCATCGCGCGCATTCACAGCCGCGACTACCTCGACTTCTTCAAAGGTGCCTGGGCACGCTGGACCGAGTTCAACACCGACGGTGACCTGCTGCCCTACACCTGGCCTGCACGCACCTTGCGTGCGATCAAACCGACCAGCCTGCACGGCCAACTCGGCTATTACAGCTTCGACGGCGGCGCCCCGATCACCGCCGGCACCTGGCAAGCGGCGTACAGTGCAGCACAAGTCGCGCTCACCGCCCAAGCTGAAATCCAGCGCGGCGCCCGTTCTGCTTTCGCCCTGTGCCGTCCACCGGGACACCACGCCGCCAGCGATTTGATGGGTGGTTATTGCTACCTCAACAACGCCGCCATCGCTGCCCAGGCGTTCCTCGATCAGGGCCACAAAAAAGTCGCGATCCTCGACGTCGATTACCACCACGGCAACGGCACCCAGTCGATTTTCTACGAGCGAAGCGATGTGCTGTTCACCTCGATCCACGGTCACCCGGAAGCCGAGTTCCCGTTCTTCCTAGGCTATGAAGACGAACTGGGCGAAGGCGCCGGTGAAGGCTTCAACTTCAACTACCCGTTGGCCGCCGGTTCAGGCTGGGATACCTGGAGCGCAGCGCTGGAACAAGCCTGCAAAGAGATCGAAAGCTATGGCGCCGACATCGTCGTGGTGTCCCTTGGCGTCGATACCTTCAAGGATGATCCGATCTCGCAATTCAAACTCGACAGCCCGGATTACCTGGCCATGGGCAAGCGCATCGCCGGCCTCGGCAAGCCAACGCTGTTCGTGATGGAAGGCGGTTATGCGGTGGAAGAAATCGGCATCAACGCCGTGAACGTACTCGAAGGCTTTGAAAGCGCTCAGTGAGGAAAACAACAATGAACAGACTCAAGCGCTTTATCGCTCCCGCGCTGTGCGCCACGCTGCTCGGTGGTGCCGTGCACGCTGAAGAACGCACGCTGCGCGTCTACAACTGGTTCGACTACATCACCCCCAAGGCCCTGGAAGACTTCAAGGCCCAGAACGCCCAGACCAAACTGGTCTACGACATCTTCGACACCAACGAAGCACTGGAAGCCAAGCTGCTGACCGGCAACTCCGGCTACGACGTGGTGGTGCCGTCCAACGTGTTCCTTGCCAAGCAAATCGAAGCCGGCGTATTCCAGCCCCTGGACCGCAGCAAGCTGCCGAACTGGAACCACCTCGATCCCAAGCTGATGAAGCTGATCGAAGCCAACGACCCGGACAACAAATTTGCCGTGCCGTACATGTACGGGACCATCCTGATCGGCTTCAACCCGGACAAGGTCAAGGCAGCCCTGGGCGCCGACGCGCCGGTAGACAGCTGGGACCTGATCTTCAAGGAAGAAAACATCAGCAAGCTCAAGCAGTGCGGCGTCGCCCTGCTCGACTCGCCCTCGGAGATCCTGCCGCTGGCCCTGCAACACCTCGGCCTGGACCCCAACAGCAAGAAGCCTGCGGACTATGACAAGGCTGAAGCACTGCTGATGAAGATCCGTCCATACATCACCTACTTCCACTCGTCCAAGTACATGGCCGACATTGCCAACGGTGACATCTGTGTCGCAGTCGGCTATTCCGGCAGCTTCTCGCAAGCCGCCAATCGCGCCAAGGAAGCCAAGAATGGGGTGGTCGTCGACATGCGTTTGCCGAAGGAAGGCGCGCCGATCTGGTTCGACATGCTGGCGATTCCGAAGGGGGCGAAAAACCCCGAAGACGCCTACACCTTCATCAACTACCTGCTACAGCCGCAGGTGATTGCACCGGTCAGTGACTTTGTCGGTTACCCGAACCCGAACAAGGACGCCACGGAACTGGTCGACCCCGCAATCCGCAACAACCCGAACCTGTACCCGACCGATGCGGCGATGGGTACGCTCTACACCCTGCAACCGCTGCCGCGCGATGCCGAGCGCGCGCGGACCCGGGCCTGGACCAAGATCAAGTCGGGCACCTGATAACCGACGCGGGTTTATCCTGACCTGCGCTTGCGCAGGTCTTTTTTTTGCCCGCGATATTTATTTACCGCCAACGCCGCTATACCCGTCGCTACTTTGCAATGGACCGCGCACCGAACCTTCCACGGTGCCTGCTACCCTCACAAAGGATGTGACCATGACAAGTACCTCCAGCCCTTCGTCTGAAACCAGCCTCCCCTCTGATCAAGATGCCCTTCTCACCCAATTGGTAACCGGCCCCTCGATCAGGGAAGTCGCCACACATGCGCTGCAACCAGCCCTGAAAGCGCTGTACCCGAATTTGCAAATCGATCCCCGCCTGGCCATGGTGGTGACGCCGACCTGGATCTTGCACAATGGCAGTGTCGAGCCCGGGCCAAGGCACTTCGAGTCGCTGACAGACGCACTGGTGCGCCATGGCGTAGCGCGAACACCCGTGGTCTACCTCGACGGCGAGCACTACCTCACGCTGCAACCCCAGGAGCAGACACCGGCGCAACTGCCCGTCAGCATCGATGCCATCGGGCGTCTGCTCAACGAGTTGGCGCCGCTGCTGTTTGTCGCGTTTCAAGAGCAGCAGGTCGATTACTGGAACCAGTTCACCCGCGCATCGGCTCCACGCTGGCAGGCACTGTCCAAATCCTTGCGCGACCTGTGGAACATCGAAGCCAACCCGGACTGGGACAGCGACCAGCACGCCATGGCCGGCAAGCTTTTCGCCTACCCGGACAAAAACGCACGTCGTGCGCATGACCCTTATCAGTCACGCGCCTGCCTGATCGACCTGGACGGCCAAAGCGGCGCGGCTTCGACGCACATTAACATCGTCGACACGGCAGTACTGATCGGGACGCTGGGTAGCCGTACCCTGGTTCTCACTCACACCATCACCCGTGGCTTCCAGGCGTTTGACTCCTTGCAGGAACTGGGCGCGTCGTTGCTGGCCGACACCGATGGGCAAGTACAGGGAAATGTCCTGCATTGGCGCTTGATCGAACCGCCGGGCAATTATTTCGACCGCCTGGCGTGCAACCTGATAGCTCTGCAGGCCGATGCAATCGGTGCGCTGGCCAACGAACCCGCGGCGGCAAACCTGGACCTGGCGCCCCACGTCAGCCGTACGACCAAAGAACTCGACCCGACGGACAAACAGTCATCCTCGCGATTCAATCAGGTCGAGCAATCGCTGCCAGACTGGATGGCCGATGCGTCATCCACTGATCTCACCGCTTACAGCCGTCATCTGATGGATCTGGTGACGGTGCGCAATCAGAACGCCGGGAAGTCCTTTCTGGACGGGCTCAAACCGATCCGCGAATTTGCGCTGGATCGATTGCGCGAAGTCATGCTCGAGCAACATGCCGATGCCGCACATCTGAACCTGGCGGACATCGAGATCGTGGTCGATAGCCTGGTGGTCTGGGGCAGCTTTGTGCCAACGGTGGACCCTGAGCGCACCACCCTGAGCCTGGTCGACCTAGCGCTGCAAAACCTGATTGCCCTGCCGCAAGGCAACAAGTTCGTACGCAGTTCCAGCGCCGCCGCGCTGCCGCAGTGGATGACGGTGAGCTATCTGGAGGAACTGATTACACGCGTCGACATCGGCCAGAACTACCCGGCGCTGATCAAAAGCAAACTGCTCGCCGACCCCGTGGAAAACCTGCGGCGTCAAAACCTGTTCACCAGCCATTTGCGCGTCGAGTTACCGCTGCTGGCCTTGCAGCTGAAGATTCGCAAGCAGCATGGCATCGACGAAACCGGTTATCGCTATGTCGCCGCCGTGGTGCAAGTGCTCGACGCAAATCGCTGGGTGGATGGCCAGGAAATCGTGATTCGCCCACTGGCCTTCGCGCCAGGCTGGCGCATCGGTGGCGCCGCCGATGAAGTGACCAACATGTTCGTGATCGGGCCCCGGCAGACGGATAAGGGACCGTGCTTGCTTTACCGGCCAATGCTTGAGCAACCGCTGAGCCAGTATCCAACGCCGGCCAATTTGGTCTACGCCATCAAACACTCGCCGACGTTGCGCCATTCCGTTCTCGCCTGGCTGTCGGACGACGCCCGCGCCAACTACGCCAACTATGCGTTCACCGGGGACCGACCTTCGGTCTGGAGCATTTCTCAACTGCTGGCCGACCCGCTGACCTCCCTGCAAATGAGCGGCCCGATTTCCCTCGGCTCGCGGGTTCTCAGCGGCAATTACCTGGCCGTCCTGTACAAGGCCAACGTCAATGCACTGGTCGAACTGGCGCAACGGCAATCGTTGTCCAGCGCGCAAAATCGCTGGGCGATTTTCAAGCGGACAGCCTGGACGCTGCTTAACGCGGCGCTGCCCTTTCTTGGTCGAACCGTCGGGACGGCCGCCTGGATCTGGCAAGTACTGGATGACTTGCAGCAAACCCTCGATGCTGCCGACAGTGGCGACCAACAGCAGCAGAAATCAGCCATGACCGACCTGTTGCTGACCCTGGCCATGGTGCTTGCCCATCACGCCAGTACGCGTAATCCGCCTGCGCGCAGGGCCCAGGAAAAGCCCATTGCAACAGCGACCGAGCGACCGGAAAAACCGGCCCGACAACCTGTGACCGTCGTGCAATTACCCGACATCGTCAGCGAGCCCCCTCCTGTGCAACATCGCCAGACAGTGGCAACCGATGCGGCCTTGGACCTGACAAAAACCCTGGATCAGTTCAAGGTCACTCCACCCGAACAGCTCACACCGCCCGATAGTGGTAACGGCGTCTATCGCCACCTCTATCGAAAGGAAAACACCTTTTATGCGCCGGTGGGCGAGCGCTGGTTCGAGGTGGCCGTCGAGGACACGGGCGAAGTGTCGATCATCGACTCTCGTCAGCAGCCCGTTCGCAGCGGTCCGGCGCTGATCAGCAACCAACGGGGTGACTGGTTCGTCGACACCCGCCTGCGCCTGCGCGGCGGCGGTCTGTCGAGCCGACGCAAGGCACTGAAGCAACAAAACCGTGCACGCATCGCCGAACTCAAGAAGCAACTGGCCGAGTTTGACAATGAACGCGAGCGGGCACGTACAGAGCTGACGGACGCCCACAACGCCATGAAAAAATCAGTCGGTGACGAAGCACTGTCGGCCGCGCAAACGCAGTTCCTCGAGAAGCTCGAGCGCCGTACCCAGGAATACGCCGCCCCTATCGAGCAGTTGAAATCGCTGAACCTGCTCGAAACGGTGCCCAACTACCGAACCGCCATGGTCGAGATGCTCGGCACTCAATTGTTCTTCAACCAGACGTGGCTCGATCAGCACAATGCAACGTTTGCGCAGACCTTGAGGGAAAGCCTGGCGCTGCTCGATGCCGAGGAAACGGCAGGCGGGACCGGTAATTCTGCAACCTACCGGAAAATGGTCGACCTGACCGAGGGTGTGATCGGCAAAATAGAGTTTGCCCAATCGCGGCTCCATGACTTGAGTCGACTCGGTAGAAATGCTGCGGAAGTGGCCAGTACCTACCGGGCAAAACTGCCCGCTTTCAGCGTTAACGATCTCAAGGCGCTTCAGGTTTCGCTGGCCCGCGACGTCTGTCTGAAAGAAGGTAACAGTGCCGCGCTGATCGACGCCCGGGGCGCGTTCGAGCGCTTGCTCGATACCACCAACCTGGTCATACAGACCTCGCAAGAACTGATGCTGCAAAACAGTGCCTGGGCGGCAGTCGAACGTATCGAAGGCCTCAACGGCATGCTCGAACAGTTTGCCGCTATCGACCAAGCCTTTGAAGACTTCAGCCTCACCCACAAGGACGCGGTTCTGGAGCAACCGTTCAAACACGTACGTACACGGATCAGTGAATTCCAGCAGGACACCGAAGCCAATCTGGCGCAACTGCTGCGCGAACAACGGCCGGTAGAACCCCGACCCGGCCCATCAAAGCCCGCATCGGCATCGCGCAAACGGGTGGTCAAGACACGCTTCAAGGGTACGGTTGTGGGCGAAGTGCGTCCCTCTGCATCGGGAGAACCGATCCTGCTGGATGTGAAATCCCCCTTGACCGGCAAAGTGATCGCCACCTTTCACGAAAAAACACCCGGCGTCTGGATTGAGCGCGTGCAACCCCGACGTCGCCGCCCAACCGTCCAGGCGCCTGACCTCGACACGCAAATCGCTCAAGGCCAGACACTGCTCGACGGTGTGGACAACTTCATCCGGCAAACCGAAGCGAGCGCGAAAAAAACCGGCCGTATCCCGGTGGAAATCGAAGAGTTGTTCCAGCACAAAGCCGAGCAGCTCGACAAAAGCGCGAAGACGCTCGAGCAGACCCTGACCGCTTCGAATACGACCGACACCACGACAACACTGGGTGCTGACTTGAACGCGGCACGTGATCGACTGTATGCCGAGGGCTACCGGATCCGGGTCGAGATGATCAAGCAACAGCCGCCCACGGCCGCCCGCATCGAATGGCTATCAAGCAAAAATGAAATCGACGTCGTGCGCAGTGGTGAACGACGCCGACTCAAAGGCCCGCGCAAGGATTACCTGCAGGAGTACGAAATTCGCGAGCGAGGCACCGGGCAACCGTTGTGGTACGCCCATTTTCACTACGCCGCTTCTGATACGCCTGTCGAGGCGTTTACCGCCGCCCATTTGAAACTGCGTGATCAACGGATGATGGCCGGAGGGAGCGACCTTAATTCCGCTTCCAGCAGCCAGGTGATCGCCATCTATCGCAGCGCGATCAGCCCGCAACTGGCGCGCTCACTGTTCTTTTCGTAAGCCGCCACGTCAAAAAGGAAAATGACGATGACAGACCACCCAGAGAATACCCAAACCCCCGGCTTGCTAAAAAAGAGCCAAGTGAATTACCAGACCTGCAGGGGTCCCACTGTCGATAGCGTCGCCGCGCTGTTACTGCGCCAAGCGCTGAAGGTGCTGCAACCCGAGCGCGAGATCGGCCCCCGACCAAACCATGATCGGCACGCCTCAATGGCGGGTCCGCGACGGCACGCTCGTGGCCATGCCCACACAGTTCGAGTCGCTGACCCAGGCGCTGGTCCGAGCTCGGAGCTCAATGGTGCCGCCGTCCAGCTACGCGCTCAAGGCATCGGTATTCGCGCCAGCCTGATCAAGGATCGACAGCCCCGACAGGCGTACTTGCAGTGGCTGCTGGACAACGACCAGGTCCGTATCGTCCGCAACGAACAGGGACGAATCAAGACCAAAAAGCGCAGGGATTATTTCCAGGAGTACCAGGTGCTAGACACCACCAACAAGGATCAGCCTCTGCGGCTTGCGCACTTTCACTACGATTCGCTTGATGCGCCGATGGAGCAGTTCACGGCGGCGCACCTGAAAATCGCCGAAGCGCATCTGCAGCAGTTCACGACCGAACGCCGCCAGGTACTCACGACTCTGGCGCCAATCGACTACGTGCTGCGACGTATCAGCGACCCGAATCTGTTCCTCAAACTCGAAACTCAACCCTGATGAACGACTGCGGGCGGACTGCTGGTCCGCCCGCTTCATCGAGCGCGCCACGCCTCTCGCAATCGCTCCAGCGCCGCCTCGACCGACTTTTCGGGCACCGCCGCAAAGCCCAGTACCAACCCGGCGCGTTGATCGAAGGGCGTGGTGGATTCCGGCAGCCAATAGCTGCTCAAACCGTTGATCTCGACATCGACACTGCGCGCCAATTCGATCAGTTCCTGTTCGCGCGCCACGCTTTCGACTGGCACGGTCATGTGCAGCCCGGCAGCGACTGTGGGCAACGGGCCAACGCCGGGGATATCCAGCGGCCAACCACTGAGCAGCGTATTGCGCCGACTCAGTGCCGCACGGCGCATGCGGCGGATATGCCGCTGGAAGTGTCCGGCCGCCATGAACTCGGCCATGACTGCCTGCGTGCTGACCTCGGAGTGGCGCACATCCACGGCACGACGCTGGGAAAACGCGTCCACCAGCCCCATTGGCAACACCAGATAACCCAGGCGCAACGCCGGAAACGCGACCTTGCCGAACGTGCCGACATACAACACTCGCCCATGACGATCGAGTGCCGCCAAAGGCGCCAATGGCGCACCGCTGTAGCGGTACTCGCCATCGTAATCATCCTCGACGATCCAGCCTTGGGTGCGCTCGGCCCAGGCCAGCAACTCCAGACGGCGAGCGAGGCTCATCACCACGCCAGTCGGGTATTGATGTGACGGCGTGACATAGGTCAGGCGGCAATCACTGAGCCCCGCCAGCTCACCGCAGTTGATTCCCTCGCTATCCACCGCTACCCCGTGCAAGCGCGCCCCGGCCACGGCGAAGGCATGACCCGCCGCACGGTAGCCCGGATTTTCGATCGCCACCCCATCGCCCGGCTCCACCAGTAGCTGTGCACAAAGGCTGATTCCCTGCTGCGCACCACTGGTGATCACAATTTGTTCAGCCGTGCACTGCATGCCCCGCGAGCTGCGTAGATACGCCGCGATCATCCCCCGCAAGCGCGCATCACCTGCAGGGTCGCCGTAGCACAGCTGCTGGAAATCCGGTTTACGCCAGAAAGCCGCATTCAGCTTGGCCCAGACCTCGAACGGAAACAGATCGAACGCCGGAACACCAACCCGAAAAGCCTTGGGCGGACCACTGGGTGGCATGGGTAAATGGTTCTTTTCAACGCGAGTCAATGCACCACTGTGGATAACTTTGCTGGATGAATCCACAGGTAAATCGAGCCGATTTGTGGATAAGGTTGTGGGTAACCCTGTTGAAAACCCTGTGGATACTTTTGTGGATAGTTTTTTTGCCGGCACGGTTGCCTGGGGCAGTTGCGCGACATAAGTCCCATCGCCTACCCGCCCTTCGATAAACCCTTCAGCGTAAAGCTGATCGTAGGCGCGCACTACGCTGTTGCGGGAAATCGCCAGCGCGGATGCCAGATCACGACTGGCAGGCAGACGCGTACCGCTGGCCAGTCGCCCGTCCAACACACGCGTGCGCAATGCCTGGTAGAGCTGACGACTCAGCCCCTGGCGGCGATCAAGTTCGATACCTGCCGGGTTGAAGGTCAGGGACAGTGGTTCGCTAGTCATCACAATGGACCTATGAAATTGGTCATTAATGGCTCTTACAACAGACCAATAGCCTGCCTAGGATGCAGACATTCGCCAAGGGAAATATCTCCATGTACACGCCACGTGCTTTTGCCATCGACGAGTTGTCCCAACTGCATGAACTGATCCTCGCCACCCGTCTCGCCATATTGGTGACCCACGGTGAAAGCGGCCTGCAAGCCAGCCATGTACCAGTGCTGCTGCATTGCGAGCAAGGCTCGAACGGCACGTTGTACGGGCATCTGGCCAAAGCCAATCCACAGTGGAAAGACCTGCGCGACGGCGCCGAAGCCCTGCTGATTTTTGCCGGTGCCGACGCCTACGTCAGCCCTGGCTTCTACCCGAGCAAGGCCGAACACGGCAAAGTCGTACCAACCTGGAATTACGTCGCCGTCCACGCCTATGGTCGCGCCGAAACATTCAGCGATGGCGGGCGGCTGCTCGACATCGTCAGCACCCTCACCGATCGTCATGAGGCCGGCCGCGCCCAGCCGTGGTCAGTGGCCGATGCCCCCGCCGATTACATCGACGGCATGCTCAAGGCCATCGTCGGTTTCGCCATTCCCATCGACCGCCTGGAAGGCAAGCGCAAGCTCAGCCAGAACCGCAGCCCCGCCGACATCGCCGGCGTGCGCAAAGGCCTGGCCGCCAGCCCCGACCTCAACGACCAAACCCTCGCCCAATTGATGCGCTAAGGAAATCACCATGAGTCAGATCGACATTCGCCAAGTCACCGCCGGTGATCACGCGGCATGGTTGCCGCTGTGGCAAGCCTACCTGCGCTTCTACAACACCGAACTTGCAGATACCGTCACTCAAAGCACCTGGCAGCGCATGCTCGACCCGAGCGAACCGACCCACGCCGCCCTCGCCTGGGCCGATGACAAAGCGGTGGGCATGGTGCACTTCATCTACCATCGTTCGAACTGGGCAATCGAAAACTCCTGCTACCTGCAAGACTTGTTGGTGGTCCCGCAAACCCGTGGTACCGGCGTCGGCCGCCAGTTGATCGAGTTCGTCTACACCACAGCCAAGGCCGACGGTTGCAACAAGGTCCACTGGCTGACCCACGAAACCAATGCCACCGCGATCCAGCTCTACGAGCGCATCGCCGAACGCCCCGGTTTCATCCAGTTTCGCAAAGCCATCTAGGTTCAAGGAGAACAACATGTCGATTTCACTCGCCGACTGGAAAGGCGTCCCGCCCCCCACGACTCAACTGCTCGAAGGGCGTTACATCCGCCTGGAAAGACTCGACCCGGCGCGCCACGGCGACGACCTGTTCAAAGCCCTGCAAGGCCCGGGCGCTGACCCGAAGTTGTGGGACTACCTGCCTTACGGCCCCTTCCCGGAGCGCAGCGTCTTCAACGACTGGCTGAACAACCACGCGACCAGCAGCGATCCGTATTTCTTCAGCGTGATCGACCGCGTCAGCGGCGAGGTCCAGGGCATTCTCAGCCTGATGTCCATCGTCCCGGCCCAGGGCCGCATCGAAATCGGCCACGTCACCTTCGGCGCCCCGATGCAGCGTTCGCCGAAAAGCACCGAGGCGGTTTACCTTCTGGCCAAGGAATCCTTTGCCCTGGGTTACCGTCGCCTGGAATGGAAATGCAACAACGCCAACGCTCGCTCCAAATATGCTGCCGAGCGTTTGGGCTTCAGTTTTGAGGGTGTGTTCCGCCAGCACATGGTGGTCAAGGGGCAGAACCGGGATACGGCGTGGTATTCGATCCTGGATTCGGAGTGGCCGGCGATTGGTGCGGGGTTTGAAAAGTGGCTGAGCGATGAGAACCAGACCGGTTCGGGGCAGGTGAAGTCGTTGGTGGAGTGTCGCGGGTAATCGACACCCACTTCACTGATGGGACACAGTACCTGTGGGAGCGAGCTTGCTCGCGATGGCGGCATCACATTCAGCAATTGTTGAGACTGATGTTCCGCTATCGCGAGCAAGCGCGCTCCCACAGGGTTTTCAGGCACGGATTTGCAGGCATAAAAAAAGGGGAGCACATGCCCCCCCGAGGTATAAAGCGTTGTATCGAGGCTGTTAACTCAGCCTTCGATCTCGATCAGGATCTCGCCCGGGTTCACCCGGTCGCCCTTGGCCACGTGAATGGCGGTGACTTTACCGGCGATGGCTGCCTGGACTTCTGTTTCCATCTTCATCGCTTCGGTGATCAACACGGCCTGGCCTGCCTTGACGGTGTCGCCCTCCTTGACCAGCACGTCGACGATGTTGCCCGGCATGGTGGTGCTGACGTGACCCGGTGCAGTGGCTTGCTTGCGCTTGCTGCTGCCGCCGCCGACGAATTCGTTGAGCGGCTCGAACACCACTTCTTCCGGCATGCCGTCGATGGACAGGTAGAAGTGACGCTTGCCTTCGGCCTTGACGCCAACGCCGGTGATGTCGACGCGGTAGGTTTCACCGTGAACGTCGATGACGAACTCGGTCGGCACGCCTTCGCCACCGGCAGAGGCCACGCCACCCGCTTCAGGAATCGGCAGCAGAACCTCTGGCGTGAGGGTGCCAGCAGCGCGTTCCTCGAGGAACTTGCGACCGATGTCCGGGAACATGGCGAAGGTCAGTACGTCTTCTTCAGACTTGGCCAGAGCGCCGATGTCGGCACGCAGCTTGGCCATTTCCGGCTTGAGCAGGTCGGCCGGGCGAACGTCGATCACTTCTTCGCTGCCGATGGCCTGGCGACGCAGTTGTTCGTTCACGGTGCCCGGCGCCTTGCCGTAGCCGCCTTGCAGGTACAGCTTCACTTCGTTGGTGATGGTCTTGTAGCGCTCGCCGGCCAGCACGTTGAAGAACGCCTGGGTACCGACGATCTGCGAAGTCGGGGTCACCAGCGGCGGGAAGCCGAGGTCTTCACGAACGCGCGGGATTTCGGCCAGCACTTCGCTCATGCGGTTGAGCGCGCCCTGCTCTTTCAACTGGTTGGCCAGGTTGGAAATCATCCCGCCCGGTACCTGGTTGACTTGAACACGAGTGTCGACGGAGGTGAACTCGCTTTCGAACTGGTGGTACTTCTTGCGCACCGCGTAGAAGTACAGACCGATCTCTTGCAGCAGTTCCAGGTTCAGGCCGGTGTCGAACTCGCTGCCTTTAAGGGCGGCGACCATCGACTCGGTACCCGGGTGGCTGGTGCCCCATGCGAAGCTGGATATCGCGGTGTCGATGTGATCGGCACCGTTTTCGATGGCCTTCATTTGGCACATCGCGGCCAGGCCAGCAGTGTCGTGGGAGTGAATGAACACTGGCAGCGATTGCTCGGCTTTCAGAGCCTTGACCAGTTCGCCGGTGGCGTACGGGGTCAGCAGGCCGGCCATGTCCTTGATCGCCACCGAGTCGCAACCCATGGCCTCCATTTGCTTGGCCTGGTTCACGAACGCCTCGATGGTGTGCACCGGGCTGGTGGTGTAGGCGATGGTACCCTGGGCGTGTTTGCCGGCGGCTTTCACCGCTTCGATGGCCACGCGCAGGTTACGCACGTCGTTCATGGCGTCGAAGATGCGGAACACGTCGATGCCGTTGACCGCTGCCTTGGCCACGAAGGCTTTGACCACGTCGTCGCTGTAGTGGCGGTAGCCCAGCAGGTTCTGGCCGCGCAACAACATTTGCAGGCGGGTGTTAGGCAGCGCGGCGCGCAACTGGCGCAGACGCTCCCACGGATCTTCTTTCAGGAAACGTACGCAGGCATCGAACGTCGCGCCGCCCCAGCACTCCAGCGACCAGTAGCCGACTTTGTCGAGCTTGTCGCAGATCGGCAGCATGTCTTCGGTGCGCATGCGGGTGGCGAGCAGCGATTGGTGGGCGTCGCGCAGGATAGTGTCGGTAACGTGGATTTGTTTGCTCATTGTTCTATTCCTCACAGGCCTGCGTGGGCGGCGATGGCGGCGGCGATGGCCAGGGCCAGCTCTTCGGGTTTGCGCTTGATCGAGTAGTTGGTCAGTTCAGGGTGGCTTTCAACGAAGCTGGTGTTGAACTGGCCGCTACGGAATTCCGGGTTACGCAGGATTTCCTGGTAGTACGCGGCGGTGGTCTTGACCCCTTGCAGACGCATGTCATCCAGGGCGCGCAAGCCACGGTCCATCGCCTCTTCCCAGGTCAGCGCCCACACCACCAGTTTCAGGCACATCGAATCGTAGAACGGCGGAATGGTGTAGCCGGTATAGATCGCCGTATCGGTGCGCACGCCGGGACCGCCGGGCGCGTAGTAACGGGTGATCTTGCCGAAGCTGGGCAGGAAGTTGTTTTTCGGGTCTTCGGCGTTGATCCGGAATTGCAGCGCGAAACCGCGGTGCACGATGTCTTCCTGTTTCACCGAAAGCGGCAGGCCGGAGGCAATGCGGATCTGTTCGCGAACAATGTCGATGCCGGTGATTTCTTCGGTGATGGTGTGTTCCACCTGCACCCGGGTGTTCATCTCCATGAAGTACACCTCGCCCTCGGCGAGCAGGAACTCCACGGTGCCGGCGTTCTCGTATCCCACGGCCTTGGCTGCGCGCACCGACAGGTCGCCGATATAGGCGCGCTGTTCCGGGGTCAACTGTGGGCTTGGGGCGATTTCGATCAGCTTCTGGTTGCGGCGCTGGATCGAGCAGTCACGTTCGAACAAGTGCACCACGTTGCCGAAGCTGTCGCCAAGAATTTGCGCTTCAATGTGCTTCGGATTGACGATACATTTTTCCAGGAACACTTCCGCCGAACCAAAAGCCTTGGTGGCTTCGGAAATGACACGTGGGAAAGCCTGTTCGAGTTCTTCACGGCTGTTGCAGCGACGAATGCCGCGACCGCCACCACCGGAAGTGGCCTTGAGCATCACCGGGTAACCGATGCGATCGCCTTCGGTCAGAGCTTCTTCGATGCCCGACACGTTGCCTTCGGTGCCTGGGGTCACCGGTACACCGGCCTTGATCATGCTGCGACGGGCTTCGGTCTTGTCGCCCATGCGGCGAATCACTTCAGCCGACGGGCCAATGAACTTGATCCCGCGTTCGGCGCAGATCTCCGCCAGCTCGGCGTTTTCCGAAAGGAAGCCGTAGCCTGGGTGCAGCGCATCGCAACCGGTTTCCACAGCCAGGTTCACCAGCTTGCGCGGGTTCAGGTAACCGGCCAGTGGCTCGGCACCAATGCTGTGGGCCTCGTCCGCTCGCTTGACGTGCAAGGCATGACGGTCGGCATCGGAGTAGATCGCGACCGAGCGAATGCCCATTTCGGCGCAGGCACGTACGATTCGTACGGCAATCTCACCACGGTTGGCGATCAGGATCTTTGTTATCACTTGGAGTTTCCCTTGAGCCGGTGGTACCCACGACCTGCTAAACCCAGGTCGACGCGTGACCAAATGTTTCAATTTGGTCGCAGGTCCACACTAGCGTCCACAAGGGATTAACAAAAATGAATAAAAATTGGGTCGTGCATAAGTAAAGACTTATAGTTGATTCACCAGCCAGCGACGAGAGCGACCAGATAATGCGTAAGTCATTGATGCGTATGACTTTGCGGCAATTGCAGATCTTCAACGAGGTCTGTGATTTGCGCTCCTACAGCCGCGCGGCCGAGGAAATGTCGCTCACACAACCTGCCGTCAGCCTACAGATTCGTCAACTTGAAGAGCTGATTGGCCAGCCGTTGTTCGATTACGTCGGCAAAAAACTCTACATGACCGAAGCGGCTGAAGCGTTACAGCGGGCCAGTCGGGATATTTTCGGGCGCCTGGAAAACCTCGACATGCAACTGTCGGACATGCAGGGCTCGTTGCAGGGGCAACTGAAGCTGGCGATTGAATCCAGCGCCAAATACTTCGTGCCGCATCTGTTTGCCGCGTTCAAACGCCAGCACCCGGAAGTGAACCTGCAACTGACGGTGGTCAATCGCGGTCAGGTCATTCGGCGCCTGTCGGACAACCGCGATGACCTGGTGATCATGTCCATGGTGCCTCAGGACATGGGCCTGGAATTCCTGCCGTTCCTGAACAACCCGATCGTCGCCGTGGCGCCACCGGATCACCCGCTGTGCCATATGGGGCCGCTGCGCTTGCAGGATCTCGAGCCCTACACACTGCTGCTGCGTGAGCCAGGCTCAGGGACGCGGCTGGCGTGCGAAGAATATTTCAAAGAGAAGCGCGTGCACTTCAACCAGACTCAGGAAGTCTCGTCTGCCGAAGCTCAGCGTGAATGTGTACTGGCGGGCCTGGGCGTTGCGCTATTGACGCGCCACGCCCTGAGCCTTGAACTGGCAACCGGTGGGCTGATCGAATTGCCGGTCGAAGAACTGCCGCTATTCCGTAGCTGGTGCCTGGTGCAGGCCAAGGCAAAGCGCCTGTCACCGGTGGCTCACGCCTTCCTGGCGTTTATCCGTAGCGAACGGATTCAGATCAGCGCGCTGGTTGAGCGTTTCGACGGGAAGCTACGGGAGATGTCTGCCAAAAGTTAAGTTCCAGCTCTGGAAAATCGCCAATCTCGGCCAGAAGCTGACGGCGTTCGCAGCGATCTTCGATGGCGCGACGGAATTCCATGCGGCGCTGATCTTCTTGCTGACGACGGGTTTTGACAGCGCTGTTGCGTTCTTCGTAGGGCATGGCCATTTCGAGTCTCCCAAGGCGAGTACGGGAGTTTCAGGATAGGCACCGGGGATGACGATTTGGCGGCTCGGGCGTTACAAACTGATGAAAATTGCGGTGCATTCGAGGCCGCCATCGCGAGCGAGCTCACTCCCACTGGTTCTGCGGCGCGCATGATCAAATGTGGGAGCGAGCTTGCTCGCGATAAGGTCGGAACGACCTTCATGCAATCTCAGGCCTGGCTCAATCGTCCAGCGCTTTCACCGACTTGGGCGACAACCGCAAGCTGCGCAGGCTGCGCTTGACGCTCTTGAGGTGGTTGACCAGGCTCGGGCCACGCGCCATGGCCACGCCCATCGCCAGCACGTCGATCACCACCAGGTGGGCGATACGCGAAGTCAGCGGCGTATAGATTTCAGTGTCTTCATGCACATCGATCGCCAGATTGACCGTAGACAGTTCGGCCAACGGCGTCTGGCTCGGGCACAAGGTGATCAACGAGGCACCGCTTTCACGCACCAGGTTGGCAGTGATCAGCAGGTCCTTGGAGCGCCCGGACTGGGAAATGCAGATCGCCACGTCGGTTGGCTTGAGCGTCACGGCCGACATCGCCTGCATGTGCGGATCGGAATACGCCGCAGCGGTGAGCAGCAAGCGGAAGAACTTGTGCTGGGCGTCCGCCGCGACCGCACCCGAGGCACCAAAGCCATAGAACTCGACACGCTGGGCCTGGGACATCAGCGTCACCGCCCGCTGCAATTCCAGCGGATCGAGTTTCTCGCGAACCTCCATCAGCGTATGCAGGGTGGTGTCGAAAATTTTCAGGCTGTAGTCAGCGACCGAATCATCCTCATGGATCGCAAACTGGCCAAAACTTGCACCTGCCGCCAGGCTCTGGGCCAGCTTCAGCTTCAGGTCCTGAAAGCCGGAACAACCGATGGCACGGCAAAAACGCACGATGGTCGGTTCGCTGATGCCCACGCTGTGGGCCAGGTCGGCCATGGAACTGTGCATCACGGCCGCAGGATCAAGCAGCACGTGGTCGGCGACCTTGAGCTCCGACTTGCGTAACAGGTGGCGAGACTGGGCGATGTGTTGCAGCAGATTCAAAGGGCTGGACTCTTTGTTATTGGCAGGTGCCGGGGATGTAGCACGCTTGTAGTTATACTACATGAATCGGCTTTTTGCCTGCTCAATGCGTTACCGAATCCCTCGATTTCAGGTGCGGACACCTCATGTAGCCCTCGTCGACAGATGTAAACCAGTGATCGATCAGGCCCACAAGAAAACGATAACCTCCGATCGAGCCACTGGAAGTTCAGATAACGACTAAATAACAAATAAAATCAAACATACAAACTTACATAGTCCCAGAACAAGTATCACCAAAAACAAAGCTGACCTTGCTACATTAATTGCGCAGGAGCAAAACAACTTATTAAAAAGGAATTAAATACAATGAGCATTCAAACAAAAAACTGGACTGTACAAATTGACCGTATGCCTGGCGCCGCTTCTTTTCGAGTATTCGGCACTGTAACCGTTGCCAACTCCGGCATTACACCCAAGCTGGTATTAAGCCAGGTACAGGACACTCCTTTTCTGCCTCTGGAGCTGGTCCTTGAGCGTACTGCTGATATTTCACTGCCGGTTTTAACAGACAAAATAGTAGAATACAAAGTGCTTGGAAACCACGCCCCAACCAGCGTTGGTATCTTTTACAACGGCGGATTACTGCATCACATCGATGAGATTGTAATCACCGACTAATTAGTTTTCATCCTTACGTAACACCGTGCCTCCCGCCGGTTAACTATTACCGTCGGGAGGCATGATATTACGATAGCAATTCATTCGACGCGTGGCTCTCTTAGCAAGGCTGCCAAGCTTTGCGCCTCCACCGGCCGACTGATCAGGTAACCCTGAACCTCGTCGCAGCGCTCACTCTTGAGAAACTCAAGCTGCTCCTGCCGCTCCACGCCTTCCGCGACGACCTTCAATGACAAGCCATGAGCCATGGCAATGATCGCCCGGGTGATCGCCGCATCCTCGGTGCCTTCCCCCAGCCCCCGGATAAACGCCTGATCGATCTTCACGTAATCCACCGGAATCCGCTTGAGGTAACTCAGAGACGAATACCCCGTGCCGAAATCATCGATGGCCAGCTTCACCCCCAGATCACGCAATTGCTGGAAGGTCGCGATGATATGTTCGACGCTATCGAGCAACTGGCTTTCAGTGAGTTCCAGCTCCAGCAGATGCGGCGCCAGCCCGGTCTCTTCCAGCACCTGCCGCACCAGACTGACCAGCTTGCCTTGGCGCAATTGATGCACCGACAGATTGACCGACACCCGAATTGCTTCGAGTCCCTGCCGTTGCCACTCACAGGCTTGCCAGCAGGCCTGACGCAGCACGAACTCACCGATCGGGCCGATCAATCCGGTTTCTTCAGCCAGACCAATGAAATCCCCCGGCGGCACGCGGCCCATGGTCGGATGATCCCAACGCACCAAGGCTTCTGCGGCATTCAACCTGCCAGTGGCCAGGCACAGTTTCGGTTGGTAAAACACCTTCAGTTGTTTGTCTTCGATGGCTTTGCGCAAGTGGTTTTCCAGCTGTAAACGCTCCAACGTGCTGGCTTGCAAGCTGTCGGTGTAAAACTGGAAATTATCGCCACCCAGGTGTTTGGCGTGCTGCATTGCCATGTTCGACTGACTGACCAGTGCCGATACTTCCCGCGCGCTGTCCGGCAACAAGCTGATGCCCATCGACGCGCTGAGCACCAGCTCATGCCCGTCAATGCTCACCGGCAAACGCAACTTGTTCGCCAGACGAGTCGCCACTCTCGCCAGGCTCGAAAGGTTGCCGTAGGAATTGAACAGCACGGCAAACTCATCACCGGAAAGGCGCGCGATGGTGTCTGCTTCAGGCAATGCATTCACCAGTCGCCGGGCCATTTTCTGCAATAACTGATCGGCGACTTCATGCCCCAGGCTGTCGTTGAGTTGCTTGAACCGATCGAGATTGATGTGCAGCAACGCCAGGCTGCGATAACCGCCCTGCCGCACTCGTTGATGAGCCTCGTTGAGTCGTTCGCGAAACATCGCGCGGTTGGCCAGACCGGTAAGTTCGTCGTAATGGGTCAGATAGCGCATACGCTGTTCGGACTCTCGACGAGCCGAGAGATCAGCGAAGAAGCCCACAATATGGCTCACATTTCCCCGGACATCGCGCACGGCATTCAGTTGCAGCCATTGCGGATACATCTCGCCGTTCTTGCGGGTTTCCACCAATTCGCCCTGCCAGCTGCCTTGCTGTTCCAGCGCCTGATGTATCGCGGAGTAATGCCTACGCGCATCGCGACTGCATGGCAACTCGACGACATTGCGTCCGATCATGTCGTCGATGTCATAACCGGTCACCCGACTGAAGGCTTGATTGATCGCGATCAGGACGTAGTTAGGATCGAAAATCACGATCCCTTCGCTGGCCGCCTCGAACACGGTCGCCGCCAATTGCCGCTGCTCTTCCAGACTTTTGCTGGCGCTGATATCGCGGCGAGTGCCGACCATGCGAATCACCCGGCCGTTGTCGGCACGCTCGACTGCCCGCCCGCGGTCCTCGATCCAGACCCAGTGGCCGTCGCCATGCCGCACGCGATACTCGATTTGATAGTCCTCGGTGCGGCCCTTCAAATGCTCGACCAGCGCCCTTTTCAGCGCAGGAAGATCCTCGGGGTGAAGGCGCGGCTTGAGGTGACGCAATATCGCCGTGACCTGTTCCGGCTCCAGGCCGAACAATTCCTGAATTTGTGTGTGATGGACTTCGTCGGTTTGCAGATTCCAGTCCCACAACCCCAACTCGCTGGCCTTCAATGCCAGCGCCAGGCGCGCCTCACTCTTGCTCAGTGCCTGATTGGCGGCGTCCAGTTCCAGGCTGCGCTGAGCGACTCGGTTTTCCAGGTCGACCTGGATCTCTCGCAATTCGTCCTCGGCACGTCGGCGCTGTTCTATCTCCTTGGCCAGCTTCTGATTGAGCTGATCACTGCAGCTTTGCGCCTGCTGCAGATGCTCGATCAGTGCCTGGTTCTGAAAGCGTCGCATCAAGCCCCGATCGATCAATCGATTGACTTGCCAGGCAACCACGCTCAACGCACCGAGCAGGATCAGCCCGAACCAGCCCCAACCTTGCTGCTGTTCGTCAGCCCCCCAGAACATATAGGCGATGGCCGGCAACAGGCAGGGCAAGGTGAATGACAGGAAGGCCGGCAAGCTGACCGCATAAGCCACGCTGGCCGAGAGCGCTGCGGCACCGATGAGGCCGAAGACCCAGGCTTGCTGAATGAAGTTATCGGCGGGAACCAGGGCGATGCCGGCACCGGCCAGGGTCAGACCGGTGAGGCCGGAGCCCAGCAGAAACATCCGCCGCCAGATGGGATGGGCCTGACGGTTGGGAATGGCCGAATCAAAGGCTGCGACCTGAATCACCCGCAATGCCACCAATGACAACAACCACACCAGCCAGACACTGACCAGGAAATAGCGCTGCGGGCTCCAGAGCAAACCGGCACAGACCAGGCCATTGATCAGCATGAACAACGTGGGCAGCAGCGAGCCTTGATACAACAGGCGCGTGCGCTCGACCGCCATTTCCATGGCGTACTGTTTACGGATCACCCGGGGCTCCACAGTGGGGCCCGACAGGTCGAAGCTGAGGGTCATAGGCGATGTTCTTGTTCTTATAATGATGAGCATGTGCCCGAAACTGCTCGGAGCATACACAAGCAATTGCCCGGACCAAACTGCTGCTGATCAATAAATCGCCAATTTTTTCGGACGCCGATGCCACTGAAAATGCTGAAGGCACGCCCCGCCAATGCCTGCAGCCGATGACTGACCGGTCGTCCTTCGCATAACTTTCATCGGTTAAAGCGAAGCGGGGTTTGCCCGGTGTGTCGCGGCCCCCTAGAATGCCCCGATGCGCGATGATCTCTCCCTTCTGCTGAACTCCCTCAACGATGCCCAACGCCAGGCCGTAGCGGCCCCCGTGGGTCGTCAGTTGGTCCTGGCCGGTGCTGGTTCCGGTAAAACCCGAGTGCTGGTGCACCGTATCGCCTGGTTGATCCAGGTCGAAAACGCCTCGCCCCACTCCATCCTGTCGGTGACCTTCACCAACAAGGCCGCTGCCGAGATGCGCCAGCGCATCGAGCAGTTGATGGGTATCAACCCGGCCGGCATGTGGGTTGGCACCTTCCACGGCCTGGCGCATCGCCTTCTGCGGGCACACTGGCAGGAAGCGGGCTTAAGCCAGACCTTCCAGATTCTCGACAGCGATGACCAGCAGCGGTTGGTCAAGCGGGTGATCCGCGAGCTCGGCCTGGACGAACAGCGTTGGCCGGCCCGTCAGGCCCAATGGTTCATCAACGGCCAGAAAGACGAAGGCCTGCGCCCGCAACACATTCAAGCCAGTGGCGACCTGTTCCTGGCAACCATGCGCGGTATCTATGAGGCCTACGAGGCCGCCTGCCTGCGTGCCGGTGTCATCGACTTCTCCGAATTGCTGCTGCGCGCACTCGATCTGTGGCGCGATCACCCAGGCCTGCTCGCTCACTATCAAAAGCGTTTCCGGCACATTCTGGTAGACGAGTTCCAGGACACCAACGCCGTGCAATACGCCTGGTTGCGCCTGTTGGCCAAGGGTGGCGACAGCCTGATGGTGGTGGGCGACGACGACCAGTCGATCTACGGCTGGCGCGGCGCGAAAATCGAGAACATCTACCAGTATTCCGAAGACTTCCCGGACGCCGAAACCATTCGCCTGGAGCAGAACTATCGCTCCACCGCCGGCATCCTGAAGGCTGCCAACGCCTTGATCGCCAACAACACCGGGCGCCTGGGCAAAGAGCTTTGGACAGACGGTGGCGACGGAGAAGCGATCAACCTGTACGCCGCCTTCAACGAGCACGACGAAGCACGCTACGTTGTCGAAACCATCGAAAGCGCGCTGAAAACCGGCTTGTCTCGAAGCGATATCGCGATTCTGTACCGCTCCAACGCCCAGTCGCGGGTTCTGGAAGAAGCCTTGCTGCGCGAGCGCATTCCCTACCGCATCTATGGCGGTCAGCGCTTCTTCGAACGCGCCGAAATCAAGAACGCCATGGCCTACATGCGCTTGCTCGAAGGCCGCGGTAACGATGCTGCGCTGGAACGGGTCATCAACGTACCGGCCCGTGGCATCGGCGAGAAAACCGTCGAAGCGATCCGCGACCATGCGCGCCACAGCGATGTGTCGATGTGGGAAGCGATGCGCCAACTGGTGGCCAACAAAGGCCTGACCGGTCGCGCAGCCGGTGCCCTCGGCGCGTTTATCGAGCTGATCGAGAACCTCGCCGCCAAGTGCATGGAAATGCCACTGCACCTGATGACCCAGACCGTCATCGAGCAGTCGGGGCTGATCGCCTATCACGAAGCGGAAAAAGGCGAGAAAGGCCAGGCCCGGGTAGAAAACCTTGAGGAACTGGTCAGCGCCGCGCGCAACTTCGAAAACAGCGAAGAAGACGAAGACCTGACGCCATTGGCAGCATTCCTTGGTCATGCGTCGCTGGAAGCCGGTGATACCCAGGCCGACGAGCACGAAGACAGCATCCAGCTGATGACCCTGCACAGCGCCAAAGGCCTGGAGTTCCCTTACGTGTTCCTGGTGGGCATGGAAGAAGGCCTGTTCCCGCACAAGATGAGCCTGGAAGAACCCGGCCGCCTGGAGGAAGAGCGTCGTCTGGCCTACGTAGGCATCACCCGGGCCATGCAGAACCTGGTGATGACCTTCGCCGAAACCCGCCGCCTGTATGGCAGCGAGACCTACAACAAGGTGTCGCGCTTCGTACGCGAAGTTCCGAAAGGCCTGATTCAGGAGGTGCGGCTGTCCAACAGCGTCAGCCGTCCGTTCGGTGGCAACCAGTCGATGAGTGGCAGCAACCTGTTCAGCGGCAGCGAGATTCCGCAGACCGGCTTCAGCCTGGGCCAGACTGTGCGCCACTCGATCTTCGGTGACGGTGTGATCCTCAACTTCGAAGGCGCCGGGGCTCAGGCCCGGGTGCAGGTGAACTTCAGCGAAGGCAGCAAGTGGTTGATGCTGGGTTATGCCAAACTGGAAGCAATCTAAAGATCGTCGAAGGATCAATGTGGGAGCGGGCTTGCTCGCGAATACGGTGGATCACTCTCTATCGATGTTGCCTGACACTCCGCTTTCGCGAGCAAGCCCGCTCCCACAAGGTTCTGTGTAGTCTCCAGGTTCATGTAAGCAATCAAGGAACCGTCATGGGCTCAGGCTTTTTTTCCTCCTGGACATTCTGGGCCCTGTTATCCGCGGCATTCGCGGCAATGACCGCCATTTTCGCGAAAGTCGGCATCGAAAACGTCAACTCCGACTTCGCCACCCTGCTGCGTACGATAGTGGTATTGGTCAGCCTGGCCTTGATTTTGTACGCCACGGGCCAATATCAGTCCTTGGGATCGATCTCTGCGAAGAGCTACCTGTTCCTGCTGTTGTCGGGCCTTGCCACCGGTGCATCGTGGATCTGCTATTTCCGCGCACTCAAGGTCGGTCCGGCGTCACTGGTTGCTCCAGTGGACAAACTCAGCGTGGTGCTGGTGGCTGTCCTTGGCGTTGTCCTGCTGGGTGAAAAACTCGACTTGCGCCAATGGGGCGGAATAGGCCTGATCACGGCCGGGGTGGTCATGCTTGCCCTGCGACGCTAGGCAAGCGTCCTACAAGCCCTGTCCACTCATCTGACAGATCAAAGTCAAAAGGCCTTATTGCACGGACTGGAGCTGAACACGACCTGTCAGGCAAAAGCCCGAAACACTCTGCCGCTAGCCAGCAACACTTCACCTGTGCAACATGGCGCGCGTGCCTTCCACAAATGGGAATTCCCTTTATGAAACGTTTTCTTAGCATCGCCATGGCGTTGTGCATCGGCCTGACGATGAGTCTCGACGTCAATGCCGCCAAGCGCTTCGGTGGTGGCAAAAGCGCAGGCGCTGCGCCGACTCACCAGACCAGCCAGATGGCTCCTTCTTCTCCAGGCATGGGTGGCGCTGCGGCGACCGCTGGTGCTGCCGGTGCCGCTGGCGCTGCTGCCAAGGCCGGTGGCGCTTCGCGCTGGCTCGGCCCACTGGCCGGTATCGCGGCCGGTGGCCTGCTCGCATCCATGTTCATGGGTGACGGCTTCCAGGGCATGCAGATCTTCGACATCCTGATCATGGCCGTCATTGCGTTCCTGGTCTTCCGTTTTATCGCCGCCCGTCGTCGCAAGCAGCAGGAGCAGTACGCTCCGGCTGGCCACGCGCCGATGCAACGTGAGGCGTTCGAACAAAAGCCTGCCGGCGGTTCGATCTTCGGTGGTTCGGCAGCGCCTGTTGCCGCTCGCCCGGTGATCAACGCCCCAGCCTGGTTCAACGAAGGAAACTTCGTCGAAGCGGCACGCAATCACTTCCAGTCCCTGCAACAGCACTGGGACGCCAACGAAATGGACAAGATCGCCGAGTTCGTGACTCCGCAAATGCTGGAGTTCCTCAAGCGTGAA
This sequence comes from Pseudomonas sp. BF-B-30, assembly GCF_019956305.1. Lineage (NCBI taxonomy): Bacteria > Pseudomonadati > Pseudomonadota > Gammaproteobacteria > Pseudomonadales > Pseudomonadaceae > Pseudomonas > Pseudomonas sp. BF-B-30. The sequence continues at coordinate 24,846 of NZ_JAHBDG010000082.1, forward strand.
CGTGCTGACCTGGGCGACGGCTTCCAGTCCACCTACATCGATAACCTCAATGTACAGCTGGACGGTGTGGACGATCGCGCCGACAAGACCATCGCCACCCTGACCTTCACTGGCCTGTCGAAAACCTCGCGTTTCGACCAGGGCGAAGTCTTCAGCGAAAGCTGGAACATGGAACGTGCACAGGGCGAAAACCAGCCTTGGCTGGTAGCCGGTATCCGCCAGAACGGCTGATCACCCTCCGCGTTTCACTTGTTGTAAACAAAACCCCGGCCCAGGCCGGGGTTTTCTATTTCGCGGTTGCATCTATAGCAAGCTACTGTATAAACCGCCCCATATAAACCGCGCCATACAAGCAAGAGGATCCCGGACGTGGAAGAAATCATCGAACAACTGCGTGAAGCCAACGAACCGGTACCGGTCCCCTTGGAGTTGCCCGACGAAGACCTGCTGGTCGAAATCGAAGAACAACTGTTCATCGACATTCCGTTCGTCTTCAGAGAATTTCTGCTGACCGTCAGCGATGTGGTCTACGGCAGCCTGGAACCGGTCACTGTGACCGACCCGCAATCCCACACCTACCTGCCCGACGTTGCCGCCAACGCCTGGGACGCCGGCGTCGATCGCAGCCTGATCCCGATCTGCCAGGACGGTGATGACTACTATTGTGTCGAAGAAGACGGCACCGTGGTGCTTTGGCAGGCCGAAGAAGAACTGATCGCCGAAGAGACCTGGGAGTCGGTTTGGCACTGGGCACGGGACGTCTGGCTGGAAAGCTGATCCAGTCAACGCCGCGGGGTGGTCAATGCCCGGACGACTCCTTGTGATTGTCGAGGGTTTCCAGCAACGCCACCTGCATCCGCGTATGCACACGAATGAACCAGCGCCACAACAGCGCCGCCACGGCGGCCGCGACCACGGCGATCAGTACCAGCAACTTGTTGGTCGGCAGAATACTGGCCGACAAGGCTGCCAGCAGAAAAAAGATCACCAGCAGCGACAGGATCGGGATCACTTCGGCGATCACCCGGCGCACTCGCTGCGTGTGGCGCCCGGCCATCTCCGGCTTCACGCCCATTTCCGCGAGCAACATCGACAGCGCCTTTAGCTTGCGGTACGCCGCAATCAAAAAAGGCAGCGATAACAACAGCGCCCCGCCCCAGATCAACGCCTTTTGCCAGCTCGGATCGCTGATCCAGCCTTGCAGGTAAGCCGACATGCGTTCGGCGAAGTACGCGCCCGAGAAGAAGATCGCGATCACCAGCGCTAGATTGACGCCCACCTGCAGCAAGATCCTGCGAATCATGGATGCCAGTAACGCGCCCTCACCCTGCGGCTGGATGCTGCGCAGCCATTCGCCATACATCCCCAGCACCCGCCCCAAGCGTTCTGGCATCGCGCTGGCAAGCTTGATCGACAATGGATCAGCCGCACGGATCAGATAAGGCGTCAGCAGGGTCGTGATCACCGAAACCGCCACAGCCACGGGGTATAAAAAGTTACTGGTGACCTGCAACGTCATGCCCAGTGCCGCGATGATGAAAGAGAATTCGCCAATCTGTGAAAGACCCATCCCGACTCGCAGTGAGGTACGTCCGTCATTGCCGGCGATAAATGCACCAAGGCCGCAGGACAACATCTTGCCGAGCACCACGGCTACGGTGATTACCGCGATTGGCCAGGCGTACTGAAGCAGGATTGCCGGATCGAGCATCAGCCCGATGGCCACAAAGAAAATCGCACTGAAAAGATCGCGAACCGGTTCAATCAAACGCTCGATTTTCAGCAGTTGCCGGGATTCCGCCATGATCGCGCCGATCAGGAATGCACCGAGGACCATGCTGTATTCAAGCTTGACCACTAGCAGGCAGAAGCCAAAACACAGGCCCAGCACCGTGATCAGCAGCATTTCGTTGCTTTCGAATCTGGCGACGTAGGCCAACAGTCGCGGCACCATCAGGATGCCAATGACCAAGGCGACGATCATGAACAGCGACAGTTTGCCGACCGTGGAAAACACTTCGCCGGAGCTGACCGTACCGCTGACTGCGATGCTGGACAGCAGCGCGATGATGCCGATGCCCAGAATGTCTTCGACGATCAGCACTCCGAATATCAACTGGGCAAACCGCTCGTTTTTCAGCTTCAGATCATTGAGCGCCTTGACGATGATGGTGGTCGAGGAAATCGCCAGGATCGCGCCGAGGAACAGTGAATCCATGGTGTTCCAGTCGAACCAGCGACCGATCTCGTAGCCGATCCAGATCATCAGCACGATTTCCAGGAATGCCGCGATGAATGCCGTGGCACCGACCTTGAACAACTTGCGCAGGCTGAACTCCAGGCCCAGGCAGAACATCAGGAATATCACACCGAGCTCGGCCAGGGTCTTGATGGTTTCTTCGTCGTGGATCAGGCCGAATGGCGGGGTGTGCGGGCCAATGATGAAACCGGCGACGATGTATCCCAGTACCACCGGTTGTTTCAGGCGATGGAAGACCACGGTGACCACGCCTGCGATCAACATGATCACTGCCAGATCCTGAATGAAACTGATGGCATGCATGGCGTGAGACTCCCTGGGTGGTATTGCTCGATCCCCGGACGCAGGAAAAGTCTGATCGAGCAGAACAAAAATCGGAATTGCACGTAGGAAATGCCCTTGAGGCGGGGCTTTTTTGCAGGGTAACACCGCGACTTCTGGCAGAAAGGCGGTGCAATATATGGAAACAGATCGATCCGGCGTGACGGCGACCCGGCACCCGGCGTCCCGATAACTGTTGGTTTGAAAAAAAACCGCCGAGGCACCCGCAGAGGTGCATCCCTCAAACCTGGCCTTGACCCGTGAGAATGCTATGGAACCCGGAAACGCCCAGCTGTCGATGACGGTATTGATGACCCCCGACATGGCCAATTTCTCTGGCAATGTTCACGGCGGCACCCTGCTCAAATACCTCGACGAAGTGGCCTACGCCTGCGCCAGCCGTTATGCCGGCCGCTATGTGGTGACCTTGTCGGTGGATCAGGTCATTTTCCGTGAGCCGATCCATGTCGGCGAACTGGTGACCTTCCTGGCCTCGGTCAACTACACCGGCAACACCTCCATGGAGGTGGGCATCAAAGTGGTGACCGAGAACATCCGCGAACGCTCGGTGCGCCATACCAACAGTTGCTTCTTCACCATGGTCGCGGTGGATGAGCAGCGTAAACCTGCATCGGTACCACCGCTGCAACCGCAGAACAGCGAAGACAAGCGCCGCTATATGCAGGCCCAGCAGCGTCGGCAGATTCGTCAGGAGCTGGAAAAGCGCTATCAGGAAATCAAGGGCGACGCCTGAGCTGGTCTGTCAGGCTGATGGTGTTCGTTAGATAGCCATTCGCGAGCAAGCCCGCTCCCACACTGGATCTATGCAATACCGAAGATCAAATGTGGGAGCCTGCTCGCGAATGGGGGCAACGCAGAATCAAAGGCTGATCGAGGTCGCCTCGAACCGCACCCGCGGATGGGCAATCCGGTCCTGAGCCCGAACCAGTTCCAACTCGTAGCTGGCACAAGCCTGGGTTTCCAGCAGTACTTCATGCACCGCCGATGCCGTGAACTCGAACGCGGCCACCAGGCTGTCGCCCAGCAGCACACGCGCCAGGAACAGGCCGGACGTCAGATCGCCCACGCCCACCGGCTGACGCGGGAACGCCAGCAACGGGCGCTGCAAATGCCAGCTGCCTTCGGCCGTCACCAGCAGCATCTCGAAGACCTCAGCAGACTTGCCTGGGTAGTCCAGATGCTTGACCAGCACCGCTTTCGGACCGCGCACCAACAATGCACGCGCCATTGCCAGGCAATCGAACAGCGACTGCGGCTTGCGTCCGGAGAAGCTGTCCAGCTCCAGCTGGTTCGGGCACATGAAGTCCGCCACGGCGGCGGCCTCCTCCAGCAGAAAATCACTGACCTCCGCCGGAACACTGCAGCCCTTCTCCGGATGCCCCATGACCGGGTCACACAGGTACAGCGCCTTGGGGTTCATCGACTTGATCCGCTCCACCCCCGTCAGGATCGCCCGGCCCTGGGCCGCACTGCCGAGGTAACCGGAGAGCACCGCATCGCAGTTGCCCAGCTCGCCAATCGCCGCGATGCCTTCGACCAGGTCAGGTATCTGGTGCGGCGCCAACACTTCACCGGCCCACTGACCGTACTGGGTGTGATTGGAGAACTGCACAGTGTTGAGCGGCCAGACATTCACCCCGACCCGTTGCATCGGGAATACCGCGGCACTGTTGCCGGCGTGACCGAATACCACGTGGGACTGGATAGCGAGCAAATGCGGTGTACGTTTCATGCGGTGGATTTCCGTAAAACGATTGAAATTCTAGCCGCGCAGTATGCGACTAAACGCAGCCTGTACGACAGACCAGCGACACAGTTAAGCTGACACTATCTTGTTGGAGCACCCTGTTGATGCTGACCCTTGGAAATATATTCGTGCTGATGCTGTTCGCCACTGCCGGCGCATGGCTATGGCACAACCACGGCTTGCGCGAGCGCGCGCTGGAGCGGGTCAAGCAGCATTGCGGCAAACTCGGGATCGAATTGCTCGACGGCAACGTGGCCTTGAAAAGAATCGCGTTCATCAGGGATGCCAGTGGTCGGCGACGCCTGGCCCGTGTGTATAACTTCGAGTTCACCGTGACGGGCGAAACCCGCCACAACGGTACCATCACCCAATTCGGCGCTCACAGCGCACAGATTGAGCTCGCGCCCTACCCGGTCCCGTTCGACGAAACCGAACCGGTGGTCGAAGTGGCGAAACCTCGCGCGCAAGTGATCGAGCTGAGCCAGTGGCGTCAGGAACACACCAAGTGGCGACCTTGAGCCATTAACCCGATCCGGATCGACATGCTGCCAGCTCACGCTGCAGTCGTTCTGCGTTCTGCGTTTCACTGAAAATCAGCTCGATACGCGAATCCTGCCGCCATTCACTGGGCTGCCAGTCCAGCACCGAGTTATCCACAGCGTTCGCCGAGACCCACCCGTGGGCGCTGTGGATAACCAGCTTCGCCCGCTTCCAGCCAAGGCAGTCAAGCCACCGGCCAACCAGAGCGGCATCAAACACCTGGCTTGGGTGCCAACGCCATCCGATGCTCCAGCCTCCGTCCTGTTCCTGACTCAAGCAAATGGGCAACGCGGGATCACTCCAGACCGCCGGCAGCCGCGCCAATCCCTTGGGCAAGACGAAGTTATCCACACCTGCCAGCGCTTTGGCATGCAGCCCCGGCAACTCGCTCAAGGGTAAAGCCGCCTGTTGCGTCCAGTGCAGGGGGAGCGGCGGCAATTGCCCGGTGATTCGCTGGCGGCTTTCTTCTTCGAGTTCTTCAGACTTGTTCAACAGTAACAATCCCGCATGGCCCAGCGCTTGCTGTTGAACATCCGGCAGCGGTTTGCCCGCGGCGAGCGACTGGGCATCCAACACCAGCACACAAGGCTGGACAGCCAATACGCCTTGCCACGGCGCTTCGCTCAATTGCCTGAGCAGCTGCGCCGGATGCCCCAGCCCCGAGGGTTCGATGAACAGCCGATCCGGTTGTGCCTTGCGCAACAAGCGCCCAAGACCAATCTGAAACGGCGCACCGTTGACGCAACACAAGCAGCCCCCGGCCACTTCCCCCAGTGCGATACCATCGGCGTCCTGGGTCAGTAGCGCAGCGTCGAGACCGATCTGGCCAAACTCGTTGATCAACACCGCCCACCGCTCGCCAGCCGGGCGCTGGGCCAGCAGGTGCTTGATCAGGCTGGTCTTGCCGGCACCCAAGGGGCCGGCAATGACATGAGTGGGGATATTCTGCAGCATGGTTGATGATTTCTGAGGAGGTGATGGATGCGGTTGATTGGCTTGGCGTTGCTCCTGGCACTCGTTTCAGGCGAAGCGCTGGCCCAGGCTTGTGTGGTTCATAGCCAGGGCGAGCGGCTTGATGTCCAGGTTTGCCAGCAGAACCGCAACATCCCGCCAAAACTCTTCGCCGATGGTTTCTGCCAACCGAACCTGGCTGGGCAGAAAGTCGATGTGCAGTATGTCGATCAATGTCCCGGCGGCGCATTTGGTATCTGCAGCAACGCCCAAGTCGCCAATATGCCCTACCGACAGGATATTCACTATTACGACGTTGCCACCGACGCGGCGTATTTGCAGCCGTACTGCGAGGCCCAGAACCAGGGCACCTGGATCAGGCCCTGAAGCGCCAGCAGAGGATCAGGCAGCTTCTTCGTACCAAGGGCCGAATGGATCAGGCAGCAAATGCCAGCCCTCTACGCCCAGCGCCATTTCCTCATCGGTCAGCAGACATGCGTCCAGCTCGGCCGCAAGCTGCGTGAAGTCGATGTTCTGGCCGATGAAAACCAGTTCCTGACGACAGTCCCCGCTGTCAGCGGTCCAGTTTTTCATGATCCCGGCGGTACTTTCTTCGTCTTGCGGCCATTGGTTTTTCGGTACGAAACGCCACCAGCGTCCGGCGAAGCCGTAGCGCATCAAACCACCGGCCTGAGACCAGCTGCCGGCATCCATGTGCTTGCTCGCCAGCCAGAAAAAGCCCTTGGAGCGCAGCAGTTTGCCGTTGTCCCAAGGACCGTCGATGAAGTTGAAGAAACGCTGTGGATGGAACGGTCGGCGAGCCCGGTAAGCACTGGAAGCAATGCCGTATTCTTCGGTTTCCGGCACATGCTCGCCGCGCAGCTCCTGCAACCATCCCGGTGCCTGGGCAGCCTTTTCGAAGTCAAAACGACCGGTGTTGAGAATCTTGTTCAAGGGGATTTCACCCATCGACATCGCAATGATTTCCGCCCTGGCGTTGAGCCGTTCAAGTATGGCGATCAACTCCTCACGCTGGTGGCTGCTGATCAAGTCGATCTTGCTGAGCAAAATCACATCGGCGAACTCGACCTGCTCAATCAACAGATCGGTAATCGAACGTTCGTCTTCCTCCCCTAGTGTTTCTCCTCGGGAAGCCAGGCTATCGGCAGCCTGGTAATCGAGCAGGAAGTTCATGCCATCGACCACCGTGACCATGGTGTCCAGACGTGCGATGTCGTTGAGGCTCTGGCCGTTTTCATCGCGGAAGGTAAAGGTTTCCGCCACCGGCAGCGGTTCGGAAATACCAGTGGACTCGATCAGCAGATAGTCGAAGCGACCCTCCCTGGCGAGTTGGCTCACTTCCTCCAGCAAATCTTCACGTAACGTACAGCAAATACACCCGTTACTCATTTCCACCAACCGTTCTTCAGCCCGATTAAGGCTGACATCGCGCTGGACTTCGGTGCCATCGACGTTGATTTCGCTCATATCGTTGACGATGACTGCAACCCGCAAACCATCGCGATTACGTAGTATGTAATTAATAAGTGTACTTTTTCCGGCACCAAGAAAGCCGGAGAGAACGGTCACGGGGAGTCGATTGGACATCTGTATATTCCTCACAGGGATGCCCGGTCGCTGTGTCGGGCTTACACAATGTTATACTGTAACAACATCAATAAGCCATCCCCTCTTGCTCAGCAGGGCAAACGACAGGATGCTGAACGCCGCTACCCTCGTGAGAAAGCCCATGCGCAACGCCCTTAAACCCGTATTGATCATGCTCCCCCTGCTGGTGGCTGCCGACGCGATGGCACAGGTCCCGAGCCTGGCCAAGTGCACTCGCAGCGCCAACCTGCTGGCCTGCGTGGATGCGGATGGCAACGCCTACAGCGTCAATACCGCCGGAAGCACGATCTATTTGCGGGGTTTCGAAGTAGCCGGAAAACGCTATTGGGCACAAACCAGCAGCCGCTACGGCCAGCTTACGTTTTTCACCGGTATCGCTTCCGACGGCGAGACCTGGGTTGGCTACAACCGGCGCGTCGGCTGGACCACGATCAACCGGTTTTCCAGCTCCGGCGGAAGCAGCGCCAGGTTCACCTGCAGCCGGATCGCTGGCTGTTAGGCCGGCTTGTTTTTCTGCTCTTGCTGCCAGGCAAATGACGTCTGTGCATGATGAAGACCTGTTCATGAAAAAGGCATCGTCGACTTGATCGTAATACTATAACATTACCAATCAACTCCCACGATGGACCTGCTCATGAATGCGCTGACTCTGCCGGATATCGCCGCGCAGGCCTCACGCCAAGCCCTGCCACTGGAGTGGGTGGGCATGTGCGGCATTGCTCTTCCCGTTTTGTTTGAGGGCCAACGACTGAATGCAAAGGCCGATGCCGGCGTGAGCCTCGACGATGGCAACGCGCGTGGCATTCACATGTCACGGCTCTATCTGGCACTTGAATTGTTGGAACAGGAAAGCCTTTCAGCGGCTTTATTGCGGCGGGTTTTGCAGCGTTTTCTTGAGAGCCATGAAGGGCTGTCCAGCAGCGCCCACTTGACCCTTCACGCCGATTTGTTGCTGAAAAGGCCCGCGCTAATCAGTCCATTGGCGGGCTGGAAAAGCTATCCGATCAGCATCGAAGCACGTTTGAAAAACGCAATGTTCCACGTGGAACTAAAAATCGAGGTGCCTTATTCCTCAACCTGCCCGTGTTCTGCTGCTCTTTCTCGACAGTTGATTCAGCAGCAGTTCGTCGATGATTTCACCAACAAGCCACTGCAACACGCCGACGTTTTAGCGTGGCTCGGCTCCACGAATGGCATCGTCGCCACACCTCACAGCCAACGCAGCAGCGCAAAGTTGCGCGTACGGCTGGCTGATTTTTTGGACGAGTTGCCTCTGATTGCCGTCATCAATGACGCTGAAGCCGCACTCGGCACAGCCGTTCAAACAGCGGTAAAACGCGCCGACGAACAGGCCTTCGCCCTCGCCAATGGTCAGAACCTGATGTTCTGTGAGGACGCCGCACGCCGCTTGAATCTGGCCCTGAAGCGCTCCACGGGCATTAACGCCTTCCACATTCGTGTGATCCACGCCGAAAGCCTGCACGCCCACGACGCCGTAGCCGAAAGCCGTTTCAACTGGGAGGTCGCATGATCGGTTGCCACGCCTTGCGCTGGGGCGCACTGGGGCAGCCACTGACGCCAGCGCTGGACTTCGAACTGTCGAATGGCAGCCTGACTGCCATCATCGGTGCGAACGGCTCCGGGAAAAGCAGCCTGCTGAAGGTCATCGCCGGCCTGCAAAAACCGTTGGCCGGAAAGGTTCGACTGGAGGTTCCACTCAAGGGCGGTGTGTCGTTCCTGCCCCAGCAACAACACTTGGACAGGCAATTTCCGATCAGCCTTCAGGCATTGGTCGCCGCCGGTTTCTGGGGCAACAAACAATCACCGGTAATCCGTAGCCAACGACTGGCAACCGTCCTCGAAAACTGGTGCCTGAATGGCCTGGAAGATCGACCCTTGATGGCCCTTTCCGGCGGCGAATTGCAACGCGCCCTGCTCGCCCGATTGAGCCTGACAGACGCACCCGTGCTGTTGCTCGATGAACCCCACGCGGCCCTCGATGAACTCGGTCAGGCATTGCTCTGGAAACACATACACGATTGGCACCTCGACGGCCGGACACTGGTGGTCGTGTGCCATGACCTCGCCGCTGTTCGCGAGCACATCCCACATACATTGCTGATCAAAAGCAACGGTTGTGTATTCGGCCCGAGCGCCGAACTGATCCGCCAACAACCTCAATCGCAGGTGGCCTGATGATCGCTGCCGCGCATCTCTGGCAACCGTTCCACGAATTCGTGTTCATGCGCCGAGCGCTTCTCGGTGGATTGGTCCTGGCATGCAGCACGGCGCCCCTGGGGGTATTTCTGATCCTCAGACGCATGAGCCTGATCGGTGATGCCGTCGCCCACGGCATCCTCCCCGGTGCGGCGTTAGGTTTCTGGTTTGCCGGGTTGAGCCTCCCGGCGTTGACCATCGGTGGCCTCGGCGCGGGCCTGAGCATGGCAGGCCTCGCGGCCTGGATTACGCGACGCACCGGCCTGCGAGAGGACGCCAGCCTTGCGGCGATCTACCCGATTTCCCTGGCCGGTGGCGTGCTGATTCTCGGCATCGCCGGCAAACGCCTGGACCTGTTGCACCTGCTGTTTGGTTCCGCGCTGGCAGTCGACGGCCCGACCTTGACCGGCATGCTTTGGGTCTCGGGCCTGAGCCTGATGGCCATGGCACTGATCTACAAACCACTGCTGCTCGACACCCTCGACCCACTTTTTCTGCAAACCGTCAGCCGACTCGGCCCACTGGCCCACGGCGTATTCCTGACGCTGGTGGTGTTGAATCTGGTCATCGGCTTCCAGGCGATCGGCGCGTTGATGGTAGTCGGCCTGATGATGTTGCCTGCCGCCGCGGCACGTTTCTGGAGTCGCCGCCTGCCAATACTGATCGTCGTCGCCACCGTGCTCGGCAGCCTCTCGGTATGGCTCGGTTTATTGATCTCGTTCTATTACTCGCTGCCCAGTGGCCCGGCAATCGTGTTGGTGGCCGGCGGTGGATATCTGTTGTCCGTGGTGTTTGGGCCGGTGCACGGCTTGCTGCGCCACCCGCCTTTGCTCACATCCCAATGAGGTGTTAACCGATGCGCGCTTTACTTGTGCTGTTCAGCTTGATGGTGTCGATGTCACTGTCTGCCGCCGAAAAACTTCAGGTGGTCACCAGCTTCAGCATCCTTGCCGACATGACCCGGCAGGTTGGCAAGGATCACATCCAGATCACCAACATGGTCGGCCCGGACGCGGATGCGCACACGTACGAGCCGACACCGGACGACGCCAAAGCGCTGCTCAAGGCCAGGCTCATCATCAAGAACGGCCTGGGTTTCGAGCCCTGGCTGGATCGCCTGGTGACGAGCACGGAGACTCGGGCGCCGGTCATCAGCGCAAGCCACGGTGTCATACCCCGTAGCCTGGATGAAGACGGCGAAACCGTTCCCGACCCGCACGCCTGGCATAACCTGGCGAACACCGAGCTGTACATCACCAACATCACCAAAGCGCTGATCGCCGCTGACCCGGCGAACACCGCCGACTATGAGCGCAACAGCCAGCTGTACCTGAAACAGGTCTACACCCTGCTCGCCGAAGCCAAGGCCAAACTCGGCTCACTGCCACCGGGCAACCGCAAGGTCGTGACGTCCCATGATGCCTTCGGTTATCTCGGCCAAGCCTACGGCATCGAGTTCATGGCACCTCAAGGACTCTCAACCGAGCGCGAGCCTTCAGCCGCCGAAGTGGCCGCACTGATTACCCAGATTCGTCAGGCCAAGGTCAAGGCGGTGTTCATGGAAAACATCAAGGACGCCCGCCTGCTCAAGCAGATCGCGGATGAAAGCGGCGCTCAGATCGGCGGCACGCTGTACTCCGATGCCCTGGCGGCGAGTGGTCCGGCCAGCACCTTCACAGGGTTGTTCGAGTACAACCTCAACACCCTTTACAACGCGTTGAGCAAGCCATGATCCGCAAGAACCCCTCTGGAGATTTACCGCTGATTGCCGAATCGGCCTACGTCGACAAGACGGCAATCATCTGCGGCAAAGTGGTGATCGGGGAGAACGTGTTCGTCGGCCCCTACGCGGTGATACGTGCTGACGAAGTCGATGACTCGGGCGACATGCAGCCGATCACCATCGGCGCCAACTCGAACATCCAGGACGGCGTGGTGATCCACTCCAAATCCGGTGCGGCGGTGACCATCGGCGAATTCAGTTCCATCGCCCACCGCTCGATCGTTCATGGGCCCTGCACCGTTGGCAATCGAGTGTTCATCGGCTTCAACAGCGTGCTGTTCAACTGCGTGGTCGGTGACGGTTGCGTGGTGCGGCACAACTCGGTGGTCGATGGTCGTGACCTGCCTGAAGCTTTCTACGTACCTTCCACCACGCGGATCGGCCCCAACACCGACCTCTCGCAATACCCGCCGGTGAGCGTCAGTGCTTCGGAATTTTCCGAAGATGTGGCGCGCACCAACGTCGACCTGGTACGCGGCTACAAGGCCCTGCAAAACGAGTTCTGAGCATGAGTAGCGCGCTGATTCGCAATGCCCGCGTTGCTGGAACCGGTCGCGGACCAGATTTTGCCAATCACCACACTGGCGGCCAAAACCAGCCATCGTGTCAGGACAAATTGCCTGGCATGACAAACGTCTTAATGAAGCACCCCTACGGTTTATGCGATAACGCTCGTTAGAAGCACCAGAGTACGCCGACCATGATCCAGATCACCCTGCCCGATGGTTCATTGCGTGAGTACGACCAGCCGCTGTCCGTGCACGAGGTGGCCGCCAGCATCGGCCCCGAACTGGCCATCGCGGCCGTCGCGGGAAGGGTCAATGGTGTACTGGTGGACTGCGAATACCTGATCGAGGCGGATGCCCGGGTCAGCATTGTCACCCCCCGGGAGCCGGACGGCCTGGAGATCCTGCGTCGCTCCTGTGCATTGATGCTGGCCATGGCAGTCAAGCAACTCCACCCTCATGCGCAATTGCGTGCGGGAAAGGAACTGGGTGACGGTTTCTATTACGAGTTTGCAGTCGAGCAACCGCTGACCCCCGCAGACCTGCCTCTAATCGAAGCGCGTATGCAGTCATTGGCAGCAACCAATCACTCGATCCGTCGTCGGCCGGCGCGCGAAGCCGTGTCGCTGTACCGTCTGGGGGACGCCGAGTACCAGAGCCATGGACCGCACGTCCCAACCACCAAAGTCTTGCAGGCGTTTGCCCTCGATCACATCAGCGGCACGTTGCAACAACGGATCTACGGCACCTGCTGGTCCAGCCATCAGGAGCTGCAACACTGGCGCGTTCCACCCCATGTGGTCGTCGTGAGCATGGATGAACGTCAGGCGACTTATGCACAAGCGGTGACCGAGTCCTTGCGCCAAAAAGGCGTGCATGCAAAGGCCGACCTGCGAAACGAAAAGGTCCGCTACAAGATTCGCCAGCACAGCCAGACCGTGCCGTTCCTGGTCGTGGTTGGCGAAATGGAACAGGCTGGGGGGTTCGTCAGTGTGCGCAGTCGCACGGGGGAGGATTTTGGCCGGATGGCTGTCGAGGCGGCGTGTGAGTGGTTAAGTCGGCCGGGGATTCAGGGCGGTTGAATGGACGCTTTCGCGAGCAGGCTCGCTCCCACAGGGGATTTGTGTGCGACACATAACCAATGTGGGAGCGAGCCTGCTCGCGAAGCTTTTTAAGCTCTTGGCTTCACCGTGCCGCAATCCTGCCCCAACCAGACGGCGCGGGACTCGAGGCTGCCCTTCTGCTGAATGCCGGTGGCGTTGAACGTCCCGTTGACCTTGGTGGTGAATTCACGATCACTGAGGAACGTCGCCACGCCGGCTCCCTGGGCTTTCGGGCAGCTGAAACGGAATTTCCACTGATTGCCGGAGCGGTCGGTGATTTCCTGTTTGCAGCCCGACTGCGGATCGGTCAGCGGAATGTTGTCGGTCTTGACCTGTTCAGGGGTCAGGCACGCCCGGATCCCTTTACCGCCCATGGTGATGCCCTGCTTTTCCAGCTGCGCACGCTGCTCGGGAGTCATCTGGTTCTGGATCTGGCCGAGGATCAATTGCAGGTCCGGCATATTCTGCTCGTCGACCTTCATGTTGCTCGTGGTCAGCTCCCACAATCCTGGTTGCAGCATTTGCGCGTGAGCCGCCACAGGAAGTGCCAAACCCAGTGCCATGGCCAAACCCAGCAGACGAACGTTCATCGAGTAACTCCTGATCAGTAGTGGCCGTTAGACGTCAGCCGCGGGCTTCGGTTCATGGTCGAATTAATTAGCGACATTCTGCACGGAACATGGTCTGTTAAGCACTGAATCTTCAGGAGCAAGGCAGCCCCCATGGATTACTTCGGACCACATATTTTCGGTTATACCATCGCCCTGTTGCACTCGCTGGGCATGATTGCGGCCATACACGCCGTGTTGACCGTCCGTACCGCCCAAGGCTCGATCGCCTGGGCCCTGTCGCTGTTTTTCATCCCTTACCTGACGCTGATCCCTTACCTGATGTTCGGCCGCAGCACCTTTGATGGCTACATCAAGGCCCGGCGGCAGGCCAACGACGAGATGCGCAAGGCTGTTTCCGAACTCAACTGGCGGCCCTGGGTAGAAGAAGCCCTCACCGCCCGCGCTTCTTCTGCCTACGCCTCGCTCAGAGCGATGCCCAAGCTCGGACACATGCCCTGCCTGGCCAATAACCAGATGCGGTTGTTGATCAACGGCCAGTCGACGTTCGAGGCCATTTTCGATGCCATCGGCCAAGCGAAAGAGGCCGTGCTGATCCAGTTTTTCATCGTCCACGACGACCGTCTCGGTCAACGCCTGCAGACTTTGCTGTTGAAGAAAGCCGCCGAAGGCGTAGCGATCTATCTGTTGTATGACCGAATCGGCAGCCATTCCCTACCCAACGGCTACGTGCAGGCCTTGCGTGATGGCGGGGTCGAGGTCAAGGCTTTTGGCCCCCGTAATGGCTGGTTCAATCGCTTTCAGGTGAACTTCCGTAACCATCGCAAAATTGTGGTGGTGGACGGCATTCTCGGCTTCGTTGGCGGGCACAACGTCGGTGATGAATACATGGGCGAGAAACCGCCCCTGGCCCCTTGGCGCGATACCCACGTGCAAGTGCGCGGGCCAGTGGTGGCGTGCATGCAGGAGTCTTTCGCTGAAGACTGGTTCTGGGTGGCTCATGCCCTGCCGCCACTGATCCTGCCCGAGGTTTATCCGGAAGACGGCGTGCTGTGCCAGTTGCTCGCCAGCGGGCCGGCAGACGCCTACGAAACCTGTTCTCTGTTCTTTGTCGAAGCGATCCATGCAGCGACGGAACGGATCTGGATCACCAGCCCGTACTTCATCCCCGATGAAGCCGTATTCGCAGCGTTGCGTCTGGCGGTCCTGCGGGGTGTGGATGTGCGGCTGCTGTTGCCGTCTCGACCCGACCATCGAATCGTCTACGCCGCCTCCAGCCTCTACGCCTTCGAAGCCGTGCGCGCCGGTGTTCGGGTGTTCCGTTACGAGCCCGGTTTCCTGCACCAGAAAGTGGTGTTGATCGACCACGAAATCAGCGCCATCGGCAGCGCCAACCTGGACAACCGTTCGTTCCGGCTGAATTTCGAAGTGATGTTGCTGACCGTCGACAGCGCCTTTGCCGCAGAGGTGGAACAGATGCTCAACGATGATTTCGCCAACGCCCACGAAATCGCCAAAGGAGAAGGCCGGGAGACTCACCGCCTGCAGCAGGTCGGCATGCGGGTCGCCCGGCTTATTTCGCCGGTTCTCTAGAGGTAGATATCGTCACGGGTCCATGGCAGTTCATGACTGCCATCGGCGTGGGCCTTCACCGCGAGAATCTGGTGCAGGTTGATCCAGCCCCGGGCAAAGGCGTAAGCGCAACCGGCCAGGTACAGTCGCCAGATACGCAGGGCTTGTTCCGGTACGAGTCTGGAGGCCGCTTCGAGGTTGTCCTCCAGGCGTTCGCTCCAGTGATCGAGCGTACGTGCGTAGTGCAGACGCAAGCTCTCGACGTCGACGATTTCCAGCCCGGCTTCACTGATCTCGGCAGAGATCATCGACAAGTGCGGCAACTCGCCGTTGGGGAACACATATTTTCCAATGAATTCACCGGCACCGCGTCCCACCGGACGGCCGTCGGTGTATTTGGCGGTGATCCCATGGTTCATCACCAGGCCACCGTCTTTCACCGCGCCGAACAGGGTCTTGCAGTACTCGGCAAGATTGGCGTGACCGACGTGTTCGAACATGCCGACGCTGACAACCTTGTCGAAACGGCCATCCTGCGGCAGATCGCGATAGTCGAGCAGTTGCAGTTCGACCAGGTCCTCCAGGCCTTCCGCTTTTACGCGTTCCCGGGCCAGGGCCAACTGCTCCTTGCTGAGGGTGATGCCGAACACTTTCGCGCCAAATTCTCGCGCAGCAAAACGCGCCAATCCGCCCCAACCACAACCCACATCCAGCAGATACTCGCCGGGCTGCAGGCGCAGCTTGCGGCACAAATGACGGAACTTGGCTTGCTGGGCTTGTTCCAGGGATTCGCTGCCGGTCTCGAAATAGGCGCAGGAATATGCCATGTCGCTGTCGAGCCACAGCTGATAGAACGCGTTGGAAAGGTCGTAGTGGTAGGAAATCGCCTTGGCGTCCATCTCTTTGTCGTGGGCGTTACGAACCGGCTGATTGTCGTCGCCTTCATCCAGCAACGCCTGGCTCCATTCATCGCAGACGCGGATCACATCGCTGATGGAGCCTTCAAGCTCAAGTTTGCCTTCGACAAATGCAGCACCAAGGGCGTCCAGACTTGGATGGGTAAACTGGGTGACCATTTGTGGGTCCTTGACCACAATCGTGACACTGGGCGTCGGCCCCAGATTGAATTCATGGCCATCCCAGAGTCTCAGGCGAAGCGGCAATTGCAGATTCTGTAAGGCCGGTGGAAGATGCGCGAGCATGGAGAAGCCCCCTTGTTTCAGACGTCTAAACAGAGGGTAGACCATCTTTGAAAAATAGCTGGCTATCGAATTAATAGCCGTTTTCAATGATTCGCGACGCCAGAACCGGCCGCCGCGAACGCACAAAATGATGTGCCCTCATCTTCAAAGACTACGAACCGGGCGCACAGTTCTAAAAAGTTGAAGCCCCCCGTGATTGCCCGGTTTAGAGCATTCGCCTTCAGGCTTCATCCTTGAGCTTGAGCAGTGGCTCCTGGAACCGCAGCAAACGACCGGCATTGCCCAACACCAGCAAGGTGCTGAGGTTGTGCAGCAACGCCGCAATCATCGCCCCGGCAGCGCCAAGCCAGCCGAACGCGGCGAAGGCCACGATCGCCAGGGTCCAGCCTAGCCCGATGATCACATTCACCTGTAACGTTTGGCGGCACTGACGACTCAGGCGCACGCAAGTACCGAGGCGGCGCAGGTCACTGCCGATCAGCACGATATCCGCCGATGCCAAGGCGATGTCCGCACCGCCCGCGCCCATGGCGACACCCACCACGCCAGCCTTGAGGGCCAGGGAATCGTTGATCCCATCACCGACCACCATCGGCCGGAAACCGCTGTCGATTTCCTTGAGCACACGCTTCAGTTTGTCTTCGGGCAGTGCCTGCGCTTCGACATCACTGATCCCGACATCCCGGGCGAGCGTTTGTGCGACGCTGTGCCGGTCACCGGTGAGCAACACCTGGCGACCCAACCCGAGGTCGCGCAACTCACCCAAGGCAAATTGCGCCTCGGGTTTGACGCTGTCGGCCAACAACAACCAGGCGAGAAATTCACCGTTGAGCGCCAGCCCGGCAATCGGACCGTCGTGATCGGGAACCTCCGTTGTACTGATGCCCAGTTGCGCGAACAGCTCCGGCCGGCCGAGCGCCGCTTCGCCCTGCCCGGTCATCGCCACCACGCCCAGGCCCTGGCGCTCATGGATGTCAGTAAGCAGCAGGAAATGCTCCTGGGTCACCAACCCCGCGAGAGCACGACTGACCGGATGACTGCTGGCCGAGCCAAGGCTGGCGGCGAGCGTCAGGAGATGACTGCGATCCTCCAGCGGACTGTCGATGGATTGCAGCCGCAAGGTGCCGAAGGTCAGCGTCCCGGTCTTGTCGACCACCAGCGAAGTCAGGTCCGCCAACTCTTCAAGGAACGCAGAACTGCGAATCAGAATCCCGTGGCGTGCCGCTACCGCCACCCCGGCAATCGCCGTGGCCGGCGCCGACAACACCAGCGCACAAGGACAGGCCGCCACCAACACCGCGAGCATCGCTTGAGCGTTGTTGGTGATGAACCAGGTCACCGCCGCCAGCAGCAACACCAGCACCATATAGCTGCCCGCGTAACGCTCCAGCAGACGAGTGATCGGCGGTTTCGAGCGCTCGGCGTTTTGCATCAGAGCGATGACTTTGCCGAGGGTCGATTCCTGGCCGATGCGGGTCACTTCGATCCGTAGCAGACCGTCGAGGTTGATCGCGCCGCCGAACACCGACATGCCGACGCCCGCCTCCATCGGTACCGATTCGCCGGTAATGGAGGCGGTGTCCAGGCTGGCCTGGCCGGACAACACCCGGCCATCCGCGGGCACCCTGTCCCCGGCACGGACCTCGACCAGGTCGCCCGCCTTGAGCGTACCGTTGTCGACTTCGATGATGGAGCCGTCCGCCTGAACCTTGCGCGCGTGGCTGCGGGTCAGTTTGCCGAGGGCGTGAATCGCCTCTTGGGAACCGATCACGCTGCGCTCCTCCAGCACGTGCCCGAAGATCATGATGATCGGCAACAGGGCCGCCGTCAGCAGATCCCCGGTGGCCCAGGCACCCAGCATGGCCAGGGCAATCAATTGATCGGTGATGCCGTGCAGGCTTGGATAGCGCAGGCTGTACCAGGCTGAACGCATGACCGGAACGGCGACCAGCAACGAGGCAAAACCCAGCAGCAGTTGACTGACACCAGTCTGCTCCGGCGCCAGCCAACGCCAGATCAAGCCCAGCGCGAGCAGGCCCAACGCGAGCATGGCCAGGGTCAACTGGCGCGCGGCGCGGCGCTGTTCGGCCGATGACAACAGGCTCGGTGCAGCGGTTGTTTGAGCAGTCATTGTGCAGGTCCCTGAATGATCAGGCGGGAATCGTCTTTGGGATCGACAGTCGTGACCGAGCCAGCCTGGCCGAGAATTTTCGGCATCCGCTCGCGATAAATGCGCAGCAGCATTTGCGGGTCAGTCCCCTGCTGCTGAGCCTTGGCCAGGCTCAATACTGTGGCGGTATCTGCCGAGGCTTTGGCCAGTCGTTCGCTCGCCTGGGCATGGGCCACTTGTAGCGTACGGTCGGCTTGCTCGTTGGCGGTCTGCGTCAACTTCTCGGCTTCGGTGCGTGCATTGGCGACGGCCTTATCGGCTTGCTGGCTGGCCGTCAGTACCGCGTTGAAAGCGTTCACCGCAGGGCTGGGCAGACTCGATTGCACATCGACCCGCGCCACTTCGATCCCCAAGCCCTGCCCCGTTGCGGTGAGTTCGGCCAGCCGTTGATTGATGCCCTGCACCAGATCGCCACGCAAGCGCTCGCGCCGTTCCGCCGCCTGGCTATCAGCGCCGATCAATTCCGGACGAGCGACCAGGATAGTGTCCAGATCCCGTGCGGCCGTGAGCGCGACCGCACTGCGGGTCACCAGACGATCCAGTGCCGGCAACACGTGTTCGCCTTGAAGCACGAATGCATAGGGCTCGGTGACTTTGTAGAAAACCCGCACATCGAGTTGCACCACTCCGGCATCCCCCGTTAACAGATAGCCGGAACCTGCGAGGGCATCGCTGATGGGTGTGGCAAAACTGGCCACGCGATCTGCCTGCATCGCGGCACCACTGCGCAACAAGCCTTCCACTCGGCGCTCGATCACCCGATCCGCCGCCGGCAACAAAATCACCTGCTCGAACGGTTGTGGCCAGGCCAATAACAGCCCGGCATTCTGAATGCGATCCAGCGCGCCGAAATGCAAAACCACTGCGCGATTCTGCGGATCAATCTGCCGCACATTGGAAAACGCCCACGCCAATGCCGCCAACACCGTCACCGCGTAGAGGGCGAGAAACGCCAAGCGCCCGGCCTGAATCCAGGGGCTGCTCAACTCATTTGTTCCACGTGGAACCAAACTCATGGCTGCGATCCGGACTTGTTGTCGAAGCTCGGCGGACCGTCAACCAACACCCGGAACGGTGCGGCGTCGGTACGCAGAATCAGCTTGGTTCCTGGCGTCACCACCGTGCCCAAGGTGTCGAGCGAGCGCAGCAGGTTGTAGAGCTGCGGCGATTGCGCGTAGGCGCGGCCATAAATCTGCGCCGCTTCGACGCGCGATTGCGCTTCGATATCTGCTGCTTTCACCGTGGCATCGGCCTGCACAATTCGCGCATCACGCTCGGCGGCGGAACGAATTTGCGCGGCTTCACGCTTGCCGACGGCCGTGCGCTCAGTAGCGATGGTTTCGCGCTCGGCACGCATCCGGTCGACCGTCGCGGTGAGCGTCACCGAAGGCAGCGTCAATCGCTCGATACCGACCTGCAACACGCGCACACCATAAGTGGTGAGCAACTGCTGATCTATTTGCTTGCGCAGTTGTGTTTCGAAATCGGCGATGCGTACCTGGCTGGCATCTGTATTGACCAGGTTCGCCAGATCAAAACTGCTGGCGGTGGTTTCCAGCGCGGAGCCGACAAAGGTGCGAATCTGCCGCGCGGCTTCATCGGGCTGGTTCTGCACCGCCCGCATGAAACGTTGCACATTGTCCGGATCGCCCTGCACCTGCCACGCGACATAGGCTTGAACGATGATGCGCAGACCGTCCCGCGTGCCGACATCCTGCAAACCGCTCGACGTGGTACGCAGCCGCAGATCCACAGGGATCGCTGCTTCGAACGGTGCCGGCCAGCGCCAGCCCAGTCCCGGCTCCAGCAAGACCCGTGAGGGGTTGCCGAAGCGCGTGATCACCGTGGCCTCACCCGAGCGCACCTGCACCAGGCTCGCGGCAGCGACCGCAAACGCCACCAGCAATGCCGCCCACCCCATCCGACGCCATGGGAATGGACCGGCCTCCTGCGGATCGCCGTGATGATGATGGCCGTGGTGATGGTGCCCGCCATGGCCGTGATCGTGGCCGGCGTGGTCATCGTGATCGTGAGTATGGGACTGGCTCAATTGGCAGCTCCTGGCTGAGCGGTTTTACGCGACGGCGCAGGGTCAACCGGCAGCGTGAACGTACGGAGGTCGATAGTCGGCGCATTGCTGCTGCCGCCCAGACGATGATCGAGAACCAGCAATCTAGCATTGGCCAAACCCTGGGATAGCTGGCTGAAATACTGTTCCAGCACAAAGGCCTGACCGGCGCTGGCATAGGCTTTCTGTTCGGCGTTGAATTTCAGGTCCGCTGCCTGAGCGCCAGCATTGATTTCGCGGGCGCTGGCCGTCGCCTGATCGCGGGCGATGCTGGCCTGCAACTGCGCCTGATTGGTAGCTTCAGCAGCGGCACCACGTTCACGGGCGATCAAGGCTTGCGCGCCAATCTGCGCCGCTTGCACGCCGTGATAGGCGTTGGCTGCTCCGGCCGGGGGGTGAATCGCCTCGACCACCGTGGCGAGAATTTCCACGCCGCTGTCGAGTTTTTGCAGGTCCGCCTGAACCGCGCGGCCGATCTCTTCAGCCAGCCCTACCCTGTCCTCGCCAAGCAATCCGTCGAGAGTGCGCGAGGCGAAGTCGTGAACCAGGATTCGGCTGGCGGTGCTGCGAATCAACATCGGTACATCGGCACTGTTATAGGTCGCAGCCAACGCCGCCTCATCGCTCAGACCAATGCGATAGACGAAGCGTACGTCCATGTTGACGATCTGAAAGCTCTGCTTGTCGGCTCGGCTGCTGGCGATCACCTGGGACTTGTCGTTCACATGGCTGGCGTCCCACAGACGATTGGCAACTGCCGGGGCCGGGCCTTCAGCGGGGTCTGCCTGAGTAGGGGGCGTGGTTTCGCCAACACTGGTGGCCAACTCGTGTACCACGCCATTCTCGACGCTCAACACCCGGCCCAATGGCCAAGGCAACCCCATATGCAAACCTGGGCCAAACACCTCCACTGGCTTACCGAATCGTTCGTAGATGCCACGCTCTTGCAGGGCAATTTCGTGAATGCCGGTCAGCGACCAGCCAACAAGTGCAACCACCGCCAACACCGGCAGGAAGGCCCGACGCATGTAAGTGAAGGCCCAGATCTGCCGCAGGTCGATGCCGAAGCGGTTATGCAATTCGTGCTGCAACGCCAGCAATGGCTGTGGTGGCCAGCGCAACATGTCAGCGATAAAACTGCGCGCCAGTAGCTCTGGTTCAAGACGTTCACGGCGCGGGCTGAACAATGACAACACCGCGCGCAGCAACAGTTCTGCCGCCACCAGCCCCGGCAGCAGTCCAATCAACACCGCCAGGTGTACGGGCCATACCGAGGTTTCATCGGCAAACAACAGACAAAAAGCACCGAGCGCCAGGCTGATGATCGCCACACGGATCAATTGCGCCAACGTAGCGGCTTCAGGCCATTTCGCGCTGTTTTCCTGCGCCAGATGACGCTCCATCACCAACAGGCCAAACGCCAACAGCAAGAAGCACGCTGCCCCGACATTGGCTGCCAGCCCCAGTGCTGCCGGGGGCAGTGTGAGGTTCCAGGCCTGTTCGACGCCCAATACCGCCAACAATCCCCAGCCACCAAGCCACAGCGTTGGCGCGCCGATTTGCCCTAGCAGGTGCTGCGATTGCAGGCTGATCCGGTCCAGCAAACGCTCATACCACCCCGAAGGCGCGACAGATTCGTCGACAGCAATCACCTTCCCCACGGGGTTCATGGCGCGGGCACGCCACTGGGCCACCCACCAGGCCGATTGCAAACCCGCCATCAATACGACAAACGCCATGCTCAGGTTCAGCAGCAATGTTGGCCACAGTGTTTGCGAGGAAAACAACACGGCAAAAAACGCCAGCAGCACACCTACTGTCGCGAGCACGCCCGCACCGATGGCGAACTGGCGCAAACGCCGCCCTTGAATGAACGCCTGCTGAAAGCGCGGCAACCCGGCTAACGGCGTTTCATCAACATCGAGATCGACTTGCATACCACCCCAGAGTGTCTTCGCTTGCATGGCAATTCGTTACGATATAACGAAAATGGTGAAATTTTCGTACTCGAGCGCGCTATCTAAAGATGCCCAACCTGTCGCTTGGCTGAAGCCTTGACCGAAATGCGGCAGAACGCACATATTACGTTCGTAATTTTACTCAGGAACTACTTTTACCCATCCCTTCCCCATTCGATCCAGGAGTACATCCATGAGCACTTATGACGTCGTGATACTCGGCGGTGGCCCCGGCGGTTACAACGCGGCGATCCGCGCCGGACAACTGGGTCTGAAAGCTGCCTGCGTGGAAGGACGCGCCACACTCGGCGGCACCTGCCTGAACGTCGGTTGCATGCCATCCAAGGCGTTGCTGCATGCCTCCGAACTGTACGACGCGGCCAAGGGCGCGGAATTCGCCAATCTGGGGATCGAAGTCAAACCCGTGCTCAACCTCAACCAGATGATGAAGCAAAAGGATGAAAGCGTTACCGGGCTGACCAAGGGCATCGAGTTTCTTTTCCGTAAGAACAAGGTCGACTGGATCAGAGGATGGGGCCACATCGACGGGCCGGGCAAAGTCACGGTGACCGATAGCGCCGGCGGCAAGACCGAACTGAGCGCCAGGGACATCATCATCGCCACCGGTTCCGAGCCTACGCCCCTACCCGGCGTGGATATCGATAACAAACGCATCCTCGACTCCACCGGTGCCCTGGCGCTGACCGAGGTGCCCAAGCATCTGGTGGTGATTGGTGCCGGCGTGATCGGCCTGGAGCTTGGTTCGGTATGGCGGCGCCTTGGTGCGCAGGTAACGGTGGTCGAGTTTCTCGACCGGATCTGCCCCGGTGTGGACATCGAAGCCGGCAAAACCCTGCAGCGCTCCCTGAGCAAGCAAGGCTTGAGTTTCAAATTGAGTTCAAAAGTGACCAGCGCCACCACCTCCGCCACCGGCGTGCAGCTCAGCATCGAGCCTGCCGCAGGCGGTGCCGCCGAGCTACTGGAAGCGGATTACGTATTGGTGGCCATCGGGCGCCGACCTTATACACAGGGTCTGGGCCTGGAGAACGTCGGCCTCGCCACGGACAAGCGCGGCATGCTCGCCAACAAAGGACATCGCACCGAAGCCGTCGGGGTCTGGGTGATTGGTGACGTGACGTCCGGCCCCATGCTCGCCCACAAGGCCGAGGACGAAGCCATGGCCTGCGTCGAGCAGATGGTCGGCAAGGCTGGCGAGGTCAATTACAACCTGATCCCCAGTGTGGTCTACACCAAACCGGAGCTGGCCAGCGTCGGCAAGACCGAAGAGCAGCTCAAGGCTGAAGGCCGGGCGTACAAGGTCGGCAAGTTTCCCTTTACCGCCAACAGCCGGGCGAAGATCAACCACGAGACCGAAGGCTTCGCCAAAGTGCTGGCCGATGAACGCACGGACGAAGTCCTCGGCGTGCATCTGGTTGGCCCGAGCGTCAGTGAAATGATTGGCGAGTATTGCGTGGCCATGGAGTTCAGCGCCTCGGCCGAAGACATCGCCCTGACCTGCCACCCACATCCGACCCGTTCAGAGGCCTTGCGCCAGGCGGCGATGAATGTGGAGGGGATGGCGACGCAGATGTAAGACTTGAAGAGTTGCAGTGACTGATTTATCGCCTTCGCGAGCAAGCCCGCTCCCACAAGGATTGCGCTGTACCTGTGGGAGCGGGCTTGCTCGCGAAGGCAGGCGACTCGGTTTAAAGAGGCAAATGCTCCAACGGCAACGCCCCCGGCGCCTTCACCGTGTGAATCGCAAAGTTGCTGCGGATGTCGCTCACCCCCGGCAACTTCAGCAAACGCCCGGTGAGAAACCGGTCATAGGCACGCAAGTCCGGCACCACTACCTGCAGCAGAAAATCCGACTCACCTGATACCAGAAACGCCGAAATCACCTCCGGCAATGCCGTCACCGCCAGTCGAAAGGCTTCGGCTTGCTCATCGTTATGACGCTCGACCTTGACCCCGACAAACACCGTCAGCCCCAACCCCACTTCGTCGCGATCCAGATTGGCCTGGTAGCCGCGAATCACCCCCGCCTCTTCAAGCATCCGCACCCGGCGCAAGCAAGGCGATGCCGACAGGCCGATCTCGTCTGCCAGTTGCACATTGCTCAGGCGGCCATCCCGTTGCAGTGCGGCGAGAATCTTGCGGTCGTAGGCGTCGAGTTTCATGGTTTGGCAGATCCTGATGGTTCAAGCTTGATGAAGTGGCAGATTATGCCAATACATGACCCGATAGAAGCTGACAACGCAAGCACCTGCCCCGCCCTTCAGCCCTAGACTGGCACGACCAAATCGACAACGAATGGGGTGCAACATGCAAGGTCTCTGGCTGTTTTTCATGGCACTGGCGGTGGTCTACCTGTTGCCGGGGCCCGACATGATCCTGCTGTTGCAGACCGGTGCCCGCCAAGGCAAAGGCGCTGCTCTGGCCACGGCCGTGGGCCTGGGCATTGCCCGGGGTTGCCATGTGGCATTGGCGGCGCTGGGGCTGGCGGCACTGTTCAAGGCTGCGCCCTGGACGTTCGACGTGGTACGCCTGGCCGGTGCCGCGTACCTGCTGTGGATCGGCATTCAGTGCCTGCGAACCACGATGCTGCCGAGCCTCACCAGCGCCGACCCAACCGGCGAAAAACCGCGCTGGGGCGCAGCCATCCGACGCGGACTGCTGACCAACCTGCTCAATCCCAAGGCACTGCTGTTTTGCTCGGTGCTGCTACCGCAATTCATCGACCCACAGTCTGGGCCGGTGCTCGGGCAATTTGCGACCTTGGGCGTGGTGCTGGTTAGTGTCGGGTTGCTGTTCGACAGCGCATACGCCCTGGTAGGCGCCGCACTCGGCCGTTGGCTGCAACGCAGCCCCTCAGCCCAGCGCCTGCAACAATGGTTGTTCGGCAGCCTGTTGATCGGTTTCGCCGTGCGGCTGACCTTTGTGCAACAGGCTTGAACCTCACTGCGCCTTGCGGCGGCAACGTTTGAACATCAACAGCGCGGCTACCGCGAACGCCACTACGCTACCAACCTGTAACGGCATCTTGTACGGGCGCAAGGCCGAACGCGCAGCGTCGGTCACTTGGGTCACGTAGCGTTTGTCGGCGTTTTCGAAGTCGGGGTACGGGCACTGGTGGCCGAAATCGGCGGCCCATTCCACGTAAGGCCCTTCTTTGACATAACGCTGATATATCGCACTTTGCTCTTCGAGGCTGCTGTTCCACCCCGACGCCTCGCACAGCACCGCCGCAAACGCCTGACTGGTGTGAGGCAAGTTATCCGCCGCCTTGCTCGCCAGCGCGGTGGCCACGAAGCGATAGTGATAACGCTGATCAGGCTGGGCAGCGCTGGCCTGCTGGCGCTTCACTTCGTCCTCGGCCACCAAAGGACCGACCTTGAGTTCGGTGTTTTCGAGAATGTAGTTACCGCCGAACGTGGCGTAATCCGGCGCCATTTCATAGCCCAGAATGTCCATGCCCCACTCGCGTGCCGTCCAGGCCGCATTGAACAGAGCAGCGGCACGACGGGTCGGCCACCAGGCTGAATCAGCCGCCAGACGTTGCTCGCCATACAGTTTTGCCTTGTGCCGCAAGCCGTCATTGTCGAAGTACGCCGACGCCTGCTCGTAATGCCCCTCGCGCAACAGCCGCCGGCCCAGCAGATTGCGCAGACTCGCCGCCACCGGCAAGGGCACATAGTTGTCGCGGTCCTGCTGGCTGAGCGGCGGCGGGGCCGGCACTTGAGTGTCTACGTAGTGCTTGAGTTCTTCGAGGGTCAACACGCGCTCGGCAACGGTGGCGGCGTCGAACCAGTAAATGCTCTGGCTGCGATACAGCTGATCGAAGGCTTGCAGGTAATCCCCGCGTTGCAGGGCCAGGATCGCACTTTCACCCTCGACCCGGCATTTGGGCTGGAGTGTTTCGTAATCGAAGTCCGGTGTGCGGCGCTCGCCCCAGGATTCATTCTGCGGGAAGGCCTGCGCCGCTTTGGCATAGGCTGCGGCGGCCGCGCTCTTATCGCCCTCACGCACCGCCAGTTTTGCCCGCAGCCACCAGGCCAACCCACCATCGCCAGCCTGTTCGAGGAAAGCCTTGGCGCTGGCGTAATCACCCTGTTGATAATTCATCGCCGCCAGGCGGTCGGCGTTTTCGAGACTGCCACGGGTACTGTTTTGCAGCAGCTTGATCATTTTCTGTTCGTTGGGCGGTTGATCACCGAACGACCACCCCAACCGACTGATCAGCGATGCTGTCACCAATTGCTGCACTGGCTGGCCCTTGAGCAATTCGGCCACTTGATCATCCGGCAGCGTCATCAGGTCCGCCATCAACAGCTTCAACGAGGTGTAGCCCACCGCGGAGCCGTGCAGATTCTGCGTGGCGTACAACTCGATGGCGCGGTTCCAGTCGCCAGCGGTGCGCACCACCCGGGCTTCTTCACCGAGGCTGGCGACACCCAGTTCCAGTGGATCACTGAAGCCGTCGATGCTCAGTTGCCGGGTTTGCTCGAAGGCGTCGCGGGATTGTTCGAGCAAATCCGGAGCCGCATTGGCTTCGGCGCTCATGGCGAACAACGCTCGACCCAACGAGTAAGCCGCCCAGGTACTGCGTGAGGCCCGTTGCTCTGCGGGCAGGGCCAGCACTTTCTTGAAATACCCGGCAGCCAAGGCAGGATCACCCGCGGCAAATGCCACAGCGCCGGCCAGGTACAACCTGAGCTCAGGCGGCAGTTGCGCGCCCTCGCTTTCGACCTGGCGGGCATCGGTCAGGCTGCGCAAGTGTTTCACCAGCACCTGTTGTTCGGCGGAAAGTCCCGCCTGCTCGGCTTGATCGCGCAGCGCTACAGCGTCAGGTACATCCGAGTAGTCAACGCCAGCGGTGACGTTCTTCAACCCGTTGATGGCGTGGCCGAGGCGACTGATTTCGAAGCTGAAGTTGCCTTCCGGCAGCTCCGCCAGCGACTGACCACGGTTATCCAGCAGGCGCATGGGGAAGTCCGGGCCGCAGGCCAGTGCCGAACCCAGCGGCAGGCTGAGGCTCAGGCAAAGCAAATGACGCGGCCAGTTACGGGTGAACATTCGAACCTCCTTGATCAATGTGTGCGCAGCGAGCCCAACCAACGGCACGCTGTCCGCCAGCCGGTATTCGGCCATCACGCAGGCGGGTGAAGGTAAGCAGATCCGGACGCTGTTGCAACGCGTAACCGGCCAAGGCATCGGCCCCCTCACAACCGCTGACCGCCAGTGTCAGGCGTTCGGGCCAGGCGCTGTCGAGATTGCCCTGGTTGCTGATGCCGATGTCATAGAGGCCATTGTCGGCCGAGAGTTTCAGTTTCAATTGACTGTTGAGGACATCACCACGCGCCACGGCGAGCAAAGTGGTCAAGCTCCAGGCCCGACGGTCGTTGGCCAATGGCAGGCGAAACCAGATCAGGCCCGCCAGATGTTTCGGTGGATCGGCACGCAACTCGGTGCCGAGGGTGCGCAATGACTGAGGGTCGGCAAGTAATTCCCGACGCAGTCCTTCACGCTCCACCGTCACTTCGCTTTCCACAACGGGCGCGCCACCCGCCGACGGCAGCAACGCCACGCCATAGGCCGGCAGCGCCAGATAGAACGGTTTCGTCGTGATACGGCTCCAGGCCTTCGTCCATTGCCGGGCCTGATCAGCATCGAACAAGCCACGACGCGGATCGCTCACCGCGTGCACCTGCAACACACTGCTGTCGACTGTGGATAACAGCGCCGGCAGTTCGCGACTGTCGAGCCAGGATGGCAACGCGGTGATGCTCAGTACCAGCGAAGTCGGCAAGGCTCCGCGCAAATGCGCGAGAAATTGGCGGTACTCCGGTAGCCGAGCGTTACCGGCATCGTGGTCGATTTCCACCCCGGCGAGGTTCAGCCCCTGTCCCTGCCAGTCGCCGATCACCTGCCGGATTTGCGCTGTGATCTCATCCTGATCCAGCGCCTTGAGCTGCCCATCCAGGCGAATCACCGCAATCACCGGCCGGCCATCGCGCTTGAGCAGTGCCGGGTCAATCCGGGCCCGACTCCAGCCCGCGTTGGGAAAGGCCTGCAAGGCCAGCACCCGCAACGTCGAAAAGTCGGCGCGGCTATCCCTGAGGGCAGCGTCGTGGGCCGGCGTCCACTGCCGTTGCCAGACGTAGAGTTGCTGATCCAACGGCGGTGCGTCCGGTCTTTCGCAACCGGTGGTCAGCGCCAGCGCTATCAGCAAGACAATGGAGCGAATGAAAAAACCCATGGAAACGCTTGTTCCTGAACTGCAGTAAAGGCTTTACCACAAACCTTGTGGGAGCGGGCTTGCTCGCGAAGGCGTAGTGTCAGCCAACATCACCGTTGCTGACACACTGCATTCGCGAGCAAGCCCGCTCCCACAACGTCCGGGGCTCTGCCCACCCTACTCAGCCATCGACCGACGGGCAATGTTCGCCTGCAATCGTCCTTCAGATATCGAGCACCAATGGCTGCGCGCCCTGCGCCGGAATCGCACAGCAAATCAGCACCTGTCCATCATCCGGCACCTCCGCTGGCGGCAGTGGGTAATGCACCTGACCGCTGATCAAGCGCGTTTTGCAGGTGCCGCAGGAGCCGCCGCGACAACTGAATTCCGGGCGCAGGCCACGGCTTTCCGCCAACTCCAGCAAACTGCCGCCGTCTGGCTGCCAGCGCGCCTCCTTGGCCGAACGCTGGAACACCACGGGTACGGACGTGGTGGCGGCTGGTGGTTGTTCGATGACCACCGCATCGGGGTCCGGTCGCCGGCGCAAGGTGGACGGGCCGAAGGTTTCGGCGTGAATCCGCGAATCGCGAATGTCCAACTCGCGCAAGCCGTCGTACAACGCCTGGGTAAAACTCCCGGGACCGCAGACCACAAAATCCGGCTGATCGTAGTCCTCGACTGTCAGCAGATCCTTGAGCAGCGCGACGTCGATCCGTCCACTGAGGTCGAAGTCCTCTCCTTGTATCGCCTCGGCTTCCGGTTGACTGAGCAAACGCACTACCCGCACCGCGTCACCGGCATCCTCGAGCAAGCGATCCAGTTCGCGGCGAAATGGCTGGTCGGCCAGCGTGCGCGAACTCTGGATGAACCATGTGGGCCGGATACGGCGGGTGCGTAACCCTTGGTAAACCACTTCCCGCAGCATCGATAACAGCGGCGTGATGCCGACCCCGGCCGCCAACAACACCAAGGGTCGACGCTCATGGGGCGCCACGGTGAAATGCCCTTGCGGCGCCCGCGCCTCCAGCAGGTCGCCGACACGAATCTGCTCATGCAAATGCGTAGACACCCGTCCGTCACGCTTCACGCTGATGCGGAAAAAATCATCGGACGGTGCGCTCGATAAACTGTACGTGCGGATATGCACATCGCCATCAATGTTGAAGCGCAAAGGCAAATGCTGCCCGGCCTGGAACAGTGGCAACCCCGCTCCGTCGGCGGGCTCCAGGTAAAGCGAGCGAATGCTGTGGCTTTGCGCTTCAATCCGCGTCACCCGCAACGGCCGCCACTGATCGCCCAGGGCCTTGGCCTGCAAACGCGCCTTGGCCTGCTCCCAGGTACCGGTGAGCAAACTGGTGGGTGAAACGCCGTCGAAGCGCCAGCGCAACGACAGGGCAGCCGGACGACGTACCACTTGCTCGACATCGATCGTCCACAGGCGCTCGGCCCCCTGGAACGCCTCGACCTGAGGACCGTCCAGGATGATTTCGGTGCGCCCACTGAGTTGCAGCAAATCACCGGTATTGAAATCGATGAACAACAACCCGGCCCGGGGATTGAGCAGCAGGTTGCCCAAGGTATTGAAATGCAGGTTGCCGGCGAAATCCGGAATGGTCAGGCGATTGCCTTCCACCTGTACGAAACCGGCCTGACCGCCGCGGTGAGAAACATCCACCGAGCGCTCACCGTCGACGTCCACATAACTGGCAACGAAAAAGGTGTCCGCCTCGGCGATCATGGCTTTGGTCGCGTCATCCAGTTCGCCGAAATGCTGGGCGGCACGGGTCGCAGGATCGGTCAGCGGCACCGAGCGAAACTGGCGCAACTGAATGTACTGCGGGCAATTGCCGAAGGACTGGTCCACCGTCACCGCGAAACCATCCATGGTCATGGCACTGACATGCCCATTGATGCGGTTGCGGCGGCGGGTGTGCAACTCGATGCCCAGCAGTCCGATGGCCGAGCCTTCGCTCAACTGCGCGGGATCATCAAAAGCCGGCAGACTGCGAAATTGCAGCAAGCCAGGTTCTGGCGAATGTGCGAAACCGGGCTGGCCTTCAAGGACACTGGCCCAGGGATGACCGTCGGCATCCACCGCTGCGTACAGCATGAACGGCAATTGTTGATAGAAGGTGCGGTGTTGGTCCGGCATCTCGCTGCGAATCACCTTACGACCGAACGCCTCCATTCGTTCGGCAACGCCCACATGCGCCTGCAATTGTTTCTCGCCGGCATGCCAGGGTGAACGGTCCATACGGCTGCTCCCTTGCGCCTGTGGCGCAGAACGGGGCGGCCCGGCAACACCGGGCCACCAGCATCAGGCGGTTTTTTGCAGGCCGGCGACGGTGCGCGGCATGCCGACAAAACCCGGCAAGGCTTCGATGCGGGCCAGCCAGGCACGAATGTTGGTGTACTCGTCCAGCGACACATTGCCCTCAGGCGCATGGGCGATGTAGCTGTAGGCGGCGACGTCGGCAATCGTCGGATCAGTGCCAGCCAGATACGGCGTATCGGCCAATTCGTGATCGATTACCTTGAGCACGGTATGGGCATAGGCAACCACTTCTGCAGCGTTGTAAGGCGCGCCGAACACAGTAATCAATCTTGCCCGGGCAGGGCCGAAGGCAATCGGACCTGCCGCCACCGACAACCAGCGTTGGACCTTGGCGGCCCCTACCGGATCAGCCGGCAGCCAGCGACCGTTGCCGTACTTTTGCGCCAGGTAAACCAGAATCGCGTTGGAATCGGCCAACACCACGCCCTGATCATCAATCACCGGTACCTGACCGAAAGCATTGAGCGCGAGGAACGCCGGTTGCTTGTGTTCGCCTTTGGCGAGGTCAACGAAGATCAATTCGGTCGGCAGTTTCAGCAGGGACAGCATCAATTCGACACGATGAGCGTGCCCGGAACGTGGGAAGTTGTAGAGTTTGATCGCTTGCATGGTCGACACCTCGGGTGAGTGGTGCTGTTCAGGAGAGACCAGCGCCGATGAGGTGCATACTCTACCTTCAACCAAAACAGCAGAATCACCAAAAAACGCAATCAATTATTTCATTGGGTGAAATAACTCAACACTTGAGCGCCGGATGCTCGCGCAGCGTCTTCACCGCGAAATCAACAAAACTGCGCACCCGGGCCGGCGCTTTACGTCCGCCCTGATAGACCACATGGATGGGCAACGGCGGCAGTTCGAAGTCCGCCAGAATGATTTCCAGCTCACCGGCAGCCACCTTGCTCGCCACTTGATAAGACAGTACCCGCGTGAATCCCAACCCCAGACTGGCTGCCGTGATGGCCGCCTGATTCGCCGTCACCACCAGCCGCGGTTCAGCCCGCACACTCAAGGTTTCACCGTCTTCAATGAATGGCCAACTCCGCAACTGGCCTATGGCCGATGTCGCAATGATCGGCGCCTGGGCCAGTTCCTGTGGATGCCTGGGCCGACCATGGCTGGCCAGAAACTGTGGCGATGCGCAGATCACCCGCCGCACCTCGCCCACGCGGATCGCATGCTGGTTGCTGTCGGGGAGCTCGCCGATGCGGATGGCCACATCAACGCCCTCCTCGACCACGCTCACCACCCGGTCCACCAACAGCGCGTTGATGCAGACCTCGGGGAATTGCGTCAGATAATTCACCATCAACGGCGTGACAAACAGCTCGCCAAACAAGACCGGTGCGGTGATGGTCAGTTGCCCACGGGGATGAATATGGCTGCCCGCTGCCGAGTCCTCGGCTTCCTGCACCTCGGCGAGAATTCTCCGACAATCCTCCAGATATCGCTGACCGGCCTCGCTCAAATAAACGCTGCGCGTCGTACGCGTGAGCAGTTGTGTGCCTATTCGCTTCTCCAGCGCCGCGACCGCTCGGGTGACGCTGGCCGCCGACAGACCCAAACCCCGCGCCGCCGCCGAAAAACCCTGCTCCTTGGCGACAGCAGCGAAGACCTGCATTTCCTGGAAGCGGTCCATGGGACTGTCCTCATTTCAGATAGATAAACCGCAACCGAAGGCCGGAATGTTAAGCGCAAATGTTCAACAACATAGTTGGGCGCCAGACCATCAGGTAAATCAATGGGCTACTGCACTGTAGCGCCTGCACCGCAAAAACCAAGCGTGTCACAAACCTCAAAAAGCGGACCGGGGATTATTGATAATTAATGACGATTATTTTCTTGCGACGAGTGCGACTGTTGGCAATTATTCTGATCAGCCCGCTGCAATGGCAAATGCCCGGTAGAGAAAAAGAACCATTGGTTCAGCTTCCAAACCGCTTCAGTCAAGGGCTCGCAGCGGACCCCATCAACTGCAGCAGGATTCCAGCCTGTATAAACAGGCGGAATATACGACTGCTCCTATACTACAAACCACCTGTTACCTATTGGGTTTTTGGTAGGTACCTCATTGAAGTTTTCTCTACTTAAAGTAAGGCGTTATCGGTTTTTAACGCTTTGACGGCTGCCCGTCGATCCTGCTTTATGGATTCACTTAGTAGGGAAGAGTTGAACTTCAACGGCCTGGCTAACCTGTGTGACACAGCAAGGAGTTCGACAATGTTGCGCACTAATATTTCCGCTAGAGCACTGTCCGGTGGTTTGCTCGATGTACTGATTCGCGCCGGGTTGATTACGGTGCTGGTACTGTTCTGCTTCCAGATCTTCCACCCCTTCCTCAACCTGATGCTCTGGGCAATGATTCTGGCCATTACCCTGTATCCCCTGCATGCGCTCATCAAGCGCAAGCTGGTCAACAAGGACGGTCGTGCCGCCACCCTGATCGTGGTGGTCGCCCTGGCTTTGCTGATGGTACCGATCTACCTGCTGGGCACCTCGATCAGTGAATCGGTCCAGGGCACCCTGGCGGTTCTCAAGTCCGATACGTTGCAGATTCCGCTCCCCAGCGAAAAAATCGCTTCCCTGCCGCTCATAGGCGAGCCGCTCTATGGCTACTGGATGCAGGCCGCCACCGACATGAGCAGCGTGCTCATGAAGCTGATGCCTTACATCAAGTCCGTTGGCCTGACCTTGTTGGGCAAAATGGCCGATGTTGGCGTGGGCTTTCTGTTGTTCATCGGCGCCCTGATCATTGCCGGCGTGTTCATGGCCTATGGCGAAAACGGCGAAAGAAGCGCCCTGGCCATCACCTCGCGCCTTTCCGGACCAGAGCGTGGGCCACGCATTACCGTGCTCTGCACTGCAACCATCCGCGCGGTCGCCCAGGGCGTAGTGGGCATCGCGTTCATTCAGATGTTGCTGGTCGGTGTGGGCTTCGTGCTCATGGGTGTCCCCGGTGCCGGGCTACTGGCCATGGTGGCGCTGTTGATGGGGATCATGCAATTGCCGGTACTGCTGGTGACCCTTCCGGTGATCGCTTTTGTCTTCGCCACCGAAGGGACCAGCCTGGCCACCGTCGTGTTTGGCATCTACAGCCTGATTGCCGGGATGGCCGACAACGTTCTCAAACCGTTGATGCTGGGTCGTGGCGTCGATGTTCCGATGCCGGTGATTCTGATTGGTGCCCTGGGCGGCATGGTAAGCGGCGGCTTCATCGGTTTGTTCATCGGGCCGGTGGCGCTGGCGGTGGGCTACCAATTGTTCTGGCAATGGGTCCAGGACCAACCGTCTGTCGAGCTAATGAACGAGACACCCGAGATCGAGGCGTTGAACGATCAGCGTCCTGTCTGAGGAGTTTGCGCTTGATGCCACGCCCTGCTCGCATCAGCCGGCTTCTGCTCTGTGGCACCGTCGTCCTGGGGGGCTGCGTACAACTGGGCCCGGATTTCCAGTCGCCGGCCCAGCCCTGGGTCGACCACTGGAACAGCCCGGCCCTGGAGGTCGCCGGCCAACAACGCGCGCAACCTGACAGCCGCCAATGGTGGCGCGTGTTCAACGACCCGGTGCTGGACCATTTGATGGCCGAAGCCGATGCCCACAACGCCGACCTGCACCTCGCTGGCCTGCGGGTCATGGAGTCCCGGGCGCAATTGGGTATCGCCCTGAGTGGACGCTACCCGCAATTGCAGCAGGCCAGCGCCGACAGCCTGTACCTGAACCGTCGACAATCGGGCGGCGCCAACCCTCAGGACACGCATTTCTGGCAATACAGCGCCGGTTTCGATATCGGCTGGGAGCTGGATTTCTGGGGGCGTTTCAGCCGTGCCATCGAGTCGGCGGACGCATCCTGGTTTGCCGCCCAGGCCAACTATGAAAATGCCTTGGTGCTGTTGCACGCGCAACTGGCGCAAAACTACTACGCCTTGCGCACCGCCGAGGCGCGCCTGGCCATCGCCCGCAGTAACGCCAAATTGCAAAAACGCAGCTACGAGATCACCGAGCGCCTGTTCAACAGCGGGGCCGAAGCCGAACTTGATCTGCAACAAGCCAAGACCCAGTACCTGGGCACCCTCAGTACCATCCCGGATTTCGAGAGCCAGGTGGCGAGCTTGCGCAATGCGTTGTCCACCCTGATCGGCCAGCCACCCGGCTCGATCCCTGACCTCAATCGCAACACCGGCTTAGTGCCGCTGCTCGATACTGCGGTCTTGCAGGATGTGCCGGCCAACCTGCTGGTGCGGCGCCCCGATGTTCGTGCTGCCGAACTGCAAGTGGCGGCGCAGTCGGCGTTGATCGGTGTGGCCGAGACTGACCTGTACCCCTCCATCAGCCTGCTGGGCAGCATCGTCTGGTCTGCCAGCTCACTCAGCGGTGCATCCAACACCTTGGACATGGTGGCCGGCCCTAGTTTGCGCTGGGACATCTTCGACCACGGCCGGATCACCAACAACGTCCGCGTGCAGGATGCGCGCTTGCAGCAACTGATCGTTATCTACCAGGACAGCGTGCGCCAGGCGGCACGCGAGGCCGACGATGCCGCGACCGGCTTGATCAAGGCACTGGAGCGCGACCGGATCCTCAGCGATGCATCGGTGGCCGCCGAACGTTCGGTGACCCTGGCCAATGCCCAATACCGCGAAGGCTATTCCGATTTCCAGCGCGTGCTGGATGCCCAGCGGGCCCTGTTTGCCCAACAGGATATCTACCTGGTCAACCGTGGCACCGCGGTCAACAGCCTGATCGCCCTATACAAGGCTCTGGGCGGAGGCTGGTACAGCGACCAGCCGATGATCGACCCGGCCACCCGCAAACAAATGCAAGAACGGACCGATTGGGGCGATCTGCTCGACGAACCGAAGGAAAGTGCCAATGACTGACAGCCAACAACCGGCCGCCGAGAAAGCCCCGACACCTGCCGCCGACCCTGCGAAAAAAGCGATCAACTGGGTGGTGGTGCTGATCATCCTGAGCCTGGTCTGGTACCTGATGGCCGACCGTTACACCCCCTACACGCAACAGGCACGGGTGCAGGCCTTCATTGTACCGGTGGCCGCCGAGGTATCCGGCCGGGTGACCAAGGTGCATGTACGCAACAACCAGGACGTAAAGGCTGGCGAATTGCTGTTTGAAGTCAACCCGGAGCAGTACCAGATTGCCGTCGATCGCGCTCGCGCCGACCTTGAGTCAACCCGTCGCCAGGTGGGCGCCAACACCGCCGGCGTCGACTCCAAACAAGCGTCGCTGCGTGCATCCCAGGCCAACGAGCTCAAGGCACGCCAGGACATCCAGCGGCTTGAACGCCTGTACAGAGAAGACCCGGGCACCATCTCGCTGCGACGTCTGGAGATATCCCGCGCAACCCTGGAAGAATCCATCAGCCAGGTCGCCGCGGCCAAGGCCGAAGTGCAACGTGCACGCGAACAACAGGGCGGTAACGAAGACGAAAACGCCCAGTTGCTCAGCGCCGCCAGCAACCTTGAAAAAGCCGAGCTGGACTTGAGCAATACGAAGGTCCACGCGCGCTCGGCCGGCCTGATCACCGATCTGCGCACCGATGTCGGCCAGTTTGCTTCCGCAGGTGCGCCGGTGATGACCCTGATCGCCATCCACGATGTGTGGATCAGCGCCGACATGACCGAAAACAATCTGGGAAGTGTCCAGCCCGGGACGCCAGTGTCCATCGTCCTCGACGCCCTGCCGGGGAGAATTTTCAAAGGCCATGTGCGCAGCGTCGGCTATGGCGTCGAAGTTGGTCAGAGCACTCAGCCGGGTAGCCTGCCGAAAGTGGAGAACAGCCGCGACTGGCTACGCCCTGCCCAGCGCTTTCCGGTGATCATCGAGTTCGAGCCCGGTGAGTTGACCAGCCCGCAAGGCATCCGGTCCGGCGGGCAGGCCGAAGTCATGGCATTTCCGAGTGAAAGTAACCCGCTGAATATCCTGGGTCGCCTGTTCCTGCGCCTGATGAGCTGGATGTCCTATGCGTATTGAGCGCCCGCCCCGGGTTCAGCGCGCCCTGCGCTTGAGCTTCGGCACGGCGCTGTGCCTGGCGGCGAGCTTTGGTCTGGCCCTGCCCATCCCGTTCCTCTCTCCGATGCTGGCGCTGATGATGCTGGCAGCGATGAACCGACCATTGCCGTTCAAGGCCAGCCTGGGCCTGATCCTGATCCTTATGCTGACCACCGGGACCGGCCTGTTGCTCATTCCCCTGCTGCGTTACTACCCGTTCAGCGGTGTGCTGTTGGTCGGACTGTGCCTGTTCCTGGCCTTCGGTTATGGCCTGCGCGGCGGCAACCCGCTGGTGGCGACTTTCCTGGTGGTGGGCCTGACCTTGATCAGTTCGGCCGGAACCGCTGAATTCGCCCTGGCGCTTGAGGTGATCGTGGCCCTGGTCAAGGGGCTGTTCCTGGCCGTCACCACGCTGACCATCAGCCATTGGCTGTTTCCCGACCCCGCCAGTGCCCCCGCGGCCAAACCCGGCCCGAGCCTTACTCCAACCGAAAGCAGTTGGCTGGCGCTACGTGCCACGCTGGTGGTACTGCCGACTTTCCTGCTGGCCATGATCGACCCGGCCAGCTACCTGCCGATCATCATGAAAGCCGTCAGCCTCGGCCAACAAAGCTGCGCGACCAGCGCCCGCACCGCCGGCCAGGAGTTGCTCGGCTCGACCCTGCTTGGTGGCCTGATGGCAATTCTTTTCTGGTGCGCGCTGAGCCTGTTCGTCAACCTGTGGATGTTCTTTCTGTGGATGCTGCTGTTCGGTTTGCTGGCGGCCAGAAAACTCTACGGCCTGGCCCTGACCCGACAGCCACCGAGTTTCTGGCTCAACAGCCTGGCGACCCTGATCATTCTGCTCGGCCAATCGGTACAGGACAGTGCGGCGGGCAAGGACGTCTACACCGCCTTCGCCATCCGCATGGGCCTGTTCATACTGGTGACCTTGTACGCCTGTGTCATGGTCCATCTGCTGGACACGCGGCGCCAGCGTCGAATTACGACCTCCTAGAAAAAGAAAAACCCCCTGAGAAGGGGGTTTTTCACCTGTGGATAACTTATTCCACAGTGACCGACTTCGCCAGGTTGCGCGGCTGGTCAACGTCGGTGCCCTTGAGTACGGCAACGTAGTACGACAGCAGTTGCAGCGGGATGGTGTAGAGAATCGGCGACAGGATGTCGTGGATGTGCGGCATGTGCACAACGTGAGTGCCTTCACCGTTGGTCATGCCGGCCTTCTCGTCAGCGAAGACGATCAACTGGCCACCGCGGGCGCGGACTTCCTGCAGGTTGGACTTCAGCTTCTCCAGCAGTTCGTTGTTCGGCGCCACGGTCACTACTGGCATGTCGTTATCCACAAGCGCCAACGGGCCGTGTTTCAGCTCGCCGGCCGGATAGGCTTCAGCGTGGATGTAGGAGATTTCCTTGAGCTTGAGTGCCCCTTCCATCGCCACCGGGAACTGCGCGCCACGGCCGAGGAACAGCGTGTGGTGTTTCTCGGCGAACAGCTCGGAGATTTTTTCCACGGTGCCGTCCATGGCCAGCGCCTCGCCCAGACGGGTCGGCAAACGACGCAACTCTTCGACCAACGTCGCTTCGACACCCTTGGCCAAGGTGCCACGAACCTGGCCCAGGGAAAGTGTCAGCAACAGCAGGCCAACCAATTGCGTGGTGAAGGCTTTGGTCGAAGCCACACCGATTTCGCGACCGGCCTGGGTCAACAGGGTCAGATCGGATTCGCGCACCAGCGAGCTGATGCCGACGTTGCAGATCGCCAGGCTGGCGAGGTAACCCAGTTCCTTGGCGTTGCGCAGCGCGGCCAAGGTATCGGCTGTCTCACCGGACTGGGAAATGGTCACGAACAAGGTGTCCGGCTGCACCACCACCTTGCGGTAGCGGAATTCGCTGGCGACTTCGACCTGGCACGGAATGCCGGCCAGCTCTTCGAGCCAGTAACGCGCGACCATGCCTGCGTGGTAGCTGGTGCCACACGCGACGATCTGTACGTTACGCACTTTGGCGAACAGTTCGGCCGCCTGTGGGCCGAATGCCTGTACCAGGACTTGGTTCTGGCTCAGGCGACCTTCCAGGGTGCGCTGCACCACGGACGGTTGCTCGTGGATTTCCTTGAGCATGAAGTGGCGGAACTCGCCCTTTTCAGCGGCTTCGGCGCCGTCGCGATACTGCACGGCTTCGCGCTCGACAGCCTTGCCGTCAACGTCCCAGATCTGCACGCTGTCGCGGCGGATTTCGGCGATATCGCCTTCTTCCAGGTACATGAAACGGTCGGTGACCTGACGCAGAGCCAACTGGTCGGACGCCAGGAAGTTTTCCCCCAGGCCCAGGCCGATCACCAGCGGGCTGCCGCTGCGGGCTGCAACCAGGCGATCCGGTTGCTGAGCGCTGATCACTGCCAGGCCGTAAGCACCGTGCAACTCTTTGACAGTTGCCTTGAGGGCCACGGTCAGGTCGCTCAGATCCTTGAGCTTGTGGTTCAGCAGGTGAGCGATGACTTCGGTGTCGGTGTCCGAGGTGAACACATAACCCAGGGCCTTGAGTTGTTCACGCAGGGCTTCGTGGTTTTCGATGATGCCGTTATGCACCACCGCCAGGTCGCCGGAAAAATGCGGGTGGGCATTGCGCTCGCACGGCGCACCGTGAGTAGCCCAGCGGGTGTGGGCAATGCCCAGACGCCCGAGCAGCGGCTCGGCGGCCAACGCCTGCTCCAGCTCACTGACCTTGCCCGGACGACGCAGGCGCTCGAGTTTTTCGTCGTTGGTGTAGACCGCAACGCCGGCACTGTCATACCCGCGGTATTCCAGACGCTTCAAGCCTTCGACGAGGATGGCGGTGATGTTACGTTCTGCGACTGCGCCGACAATTCCACACATGCTATTTCTCCTGACTGACAGCCGCGCAAATCAATGTGATGCCGCGGGCCTGAATCTGATCGCGAGCCTCAAGTGGCAGGCGTTCATCGGTAATAAGGGTATGGACGCTGCTCCAGGGCAGCTCCAGGTTTGGAATCTTGCGACCGATCTTGTCGGCCTCCACCATCACGACCACTTCGCGGGCGACTTCGGCCATGACCCGGCTCAGCCCGAGCAGTTCGTTGAAGGTGGTTGTACCGCGAACCAGATCGATGCCATCGGCGCCGATAAACAGCTGGTCGAAATCGTAGGAGCGTAGTACCTGCTCGGCAACCTGCCCCTGAAAGGACTCGGAATGCGGATCCCAGGTACCACCGGTCATCAACAGCACCGGTTCGTGCTCAAGTTCGCTCAGGGCATTGGCGACATGCAGCGAGTTGGTCATCACCACCAGGCCGGGTTGCTGTCCGAGTTCCGGGATCATGGAGGCGGTGGTACTGCCACTGTCGATAATGATCCGAGCATGCTCGCGAATCCGCGCGACGGCGGCACGGGCGATGGCTTGCTTGTACTTGGAAACCGGCTGACCAAGATCGGCGACCAGTTCCTGAGGCATGGTGATCGCCCCACCGTAACGACGCAGCAACAGGCCATTGCTTTCAAGCGCCGCCAGATCCTTGCGAATCGTAACTTCCGACGTTTCGAAACGCTTGGCCAACTCATCCACACTGACTTCGCCCTGCTCATTGAGCAAGGCGAGGATGTTGTGACGGCGCTGAGGTGTGTTGCGCTTCGACATAAGCTGGTAAGTTTCGTTTCGAAAGATAACGGAAGCAATCAAAACCTATCAGCGAAACTTCGTCAAGCACCATGCGATAAAAAGAGCTGTGGATA
Source organism: Pseudomonas sp. BF-B-30 (assembly GCF_019956305.1). Lineage (NCBI taxonomy): Bacteria > Pseudomonadati > Pseudomonadota > Gammaproteobacteria > Pseudomonadales > Pseudomonadaceae > Pseudomonas > Pseudomonas sp. BF-B-30. The sequence goes on from NZ_JAHBDG010000082.1 coordinate 65,791, forward strand.
ACCTGTAGGAGCGAGCTTGCTCGCGATGGACGTGAACGATGATGCATTCTTTCTGGAAAAATGCGCCGCTCTCGAATTCATCGCGAGCAAGCTCGCTCCTACAAGGGAGTTGTGGATAACTCAGCCCTTCTTGATCTTCTCCGGCCGCTTCCAGCCGTCGATGTTCTTCTGACGAGCACGCCCAATCGCCAACTGGGATTTATCCACAGTCGAAGTAATGGTCGAACCGGCCGCCGTGGTCGCACCGGCCAGGATATCCACAGGCGCTACCAACGAGTTGTTGGAACCAATGAACACATCTTCGCCCAACACGGTTTTCCACTTGTTGGCGCCGTCGTAGTTGCAGGTGATGGTGCCGGCCCCAATGTTGGTGCGCGCCCCGACTTCGGCATCGCCCAGGTAAGTCAGGTGACCGGCCTTGGCACCTTCGCCCAGGTGAGCGTTTTTCAACTCGACGAAGTTACCCACATGCGCCCGGGCTTCCAGCACGGTACCTGGACGCAGACGCGCAAACGGGCCGGCATCGCTGCTTTCACCCAGAATGGCACCTTCGATATGGCTGTTGGCCTTGATGACCACGCCTTTGCGCAGGGTGCTGTCCTTGATCACACAGTTCGGGCCGATCACCACGTCGTCTTCAATGACCACCTTGCCTTCGAGGATCACGTTGATGTCGATCAGCACATCGCGGCCTACGGTTACGTCTCCGCGCACATCGAATCGTGCCGGGTCGCGCAGCGTCACGCCTTGAGCCATCAAGCGACGACCGGCGCGCAATTGATAATGCCGTTCAAGTTCGGAAAGCTGCTTGCGGTCATTGGCGCCCTGCACTTCCATGGCGTCGTGCGGATGCTCGGTGGCCACCACCAGACCATCGCTCACGGCCATGGCAATGATATCGGTCAGGTAGTACTCGCCCTGGGCGTTGTTATTGGAAAGTCGGCTCATCCAGTCGCCGAGACGGGCAAAAGGCAGCGCCAGAATGCCGGTATTGCCTTCGGTGATCTTGCGTTCGGCTTCGTTGGCATCTTTCTGTTCGACGATGGCCGTCACTTTACCTGCGTCATCACGAACGATGCGGCCGTAACCGGTCGGGTCATCCAGTTCGACGGTCAGCAAGCCCAACTGCTGCGGCCCCACCTTCTTGAGCAGGCGCTGCAGGGTGTCGACCTCGATCAACGGCACATCGCCGTAGAGCACCAGCACGGTGTCGGCCTGAATGAACGGCACGGCTTGAGCAACGGCGTGGCCGGTACCCAACTGTTTATCCTGCAGGACGAAGTTCAGGTCATCCGCCGCCAGGCGTTCGCGCACCGCATCGGCACCATGACCGATCACGACGTGAATGCGCTGTGGATCAAGTTGCCGGGCACTGTGGATAACATGGCCGAGCATGGAGTTGCCAGCAATCGGGTGCAAAACTTTCGGCAAAGCAGAACGCATACGCGTGCCTTGGCCAGCAGCGAGAATAACGATTTCAAGAGACATGACTGGCTACCAATCCTGGGTGGTCAGCGGCTGCGACCGGGTTGTAAAAATCGGAAAAGAAAAAAGGGTAGCCGAGGCTACCCTTTTTAATCAATCACACAACAAGTGCAGCCTTAGTGGCCGAACTTCTTGCGGATCTGCTGGACGGTGCGCAGCTGAGCTGCAGCCTCGGCCAGACGTGCGGCAGCAGAACCGTAATCGAATTCTGCGCCACGTTCATGCAAGGCCTTCTCGGCTGCCTTAACGGCTTCCTGAGCAGAGGCTTCATCCAGGTCGGCAGCACGTTGCACGGTGTCGGCAAGAACCTTGACCATGTTCGGCTGAACCTCGAGGAAACCACCGGAGATGTAATACACCTCCTCTTCCCCGCCCTGCTTGACCAGGCGGATCGGACCTGGCTTCAGATTAGTGATCAGCGGCGCGTGACCCAGAGCGATACCAAGATCACCCAGTGCACCGTGCGCAATCACCATCTCGACCAGACCGGAAAAGATTTCTCCTTCCGCGCTGACGATATCGCAATGGACTGTCATAGCCATCTGATTGCCTCAACCTAAATTAGCGCCCGTTGCCGGGCGCCGGGATTACAGTTTCTTGGCTTTCTCGATCGCTTCTTCGATGCCGCCAACCATGTAGAACGCTTGTTCTGGCAGGTGGTCGTAGTCACCGTTGAGGATGCCTTTGAAGCCAGCAATGGTGTCTTTCAGGGAAACGTATTTACCCGATGCACCGGTGAAGACTTCAGCCACGAAGAACGGCTGCGACAAGAAGCGCTGGATCTTACGAGCACGGTTTACCAACTGCTTGTCGGCTTCCGACAGCTCGTCCATACCCAGGATCGCAATGATGTCCTTCAGTTCTTTGTAACGCTGCAGAACGTACTGAACGCCGCGAGCGGTGTCGTAGTGGTCCTGGCCGATTACGTTCGGGTCCAGCTGGCGCGAAGTCGAGTCGAGTGGATCGACCGCTGGGTAGATACCCAGGGAAGCGATGTCACGGGACAGAACGACGGTAGCGTCCAAGTGGGCGAAGGTGGTCGCTGGCGACGGGTCGGTCAAGTCATCCGCAGGTACGTATACCGCTTGGATCGAAGTGATCGAACCTTCCTTGGTCGAAGTGATACGTTCTTGCAGAACGCCCATCTCTTCAGCCAGGGTCGGCTGGTAACCTACTGCCGAAGGCATACGGCCCAGCAGTGCGGATACTTCAGTACCGGCCAGGGTGTAACGGTAGATGTTGTCGACGAACAGCAGAACGTCGTTACCTTCGTCACGGAACTTCTCGGCCATGGTCAGGCCGGTCAGTGCTACGCGCAGACGGTTACCCGGCGGCTCGTTCATCTGACCGTAAACCAGTGCCACTTTGTCCAGAACGTTGGAGTCCTTCATCTCGTGGTAGAAGTCGTTACCCTCACGAGTACGCTCACCCACACCGGCGAACACGGAATAACCGCTGTGCTCGATGGCGATGTTACGGATCAGTTCCATCATGTTTACGGTTTTGCCTACACCGGCACCACCGAACAGACCGACTTTACCGCCTTTGGCGAACGGGCAAACCAGGTCGATAACCTTGATGCCGGTTTCCAGCAGGTCGTTGCCGCCTGCTTGTTCAGCGAACGAAGGCGCTGGACGGTGAATGCCCCAACGCTCTTCAGTGGCGATAGGGCCAGCTTCGTCGATCGGGTTGCCCAGAACGTCCATGATCCGGCCCAGAGTCGCTTTACCGACCGGTACGGAGATGGCTGCGCCAGAGTCGGTAACTTCCAGACCGCGCTTCAGGCCTTCGGTGGAACCCATCGCAATGGTACGAACCACGCCGTCGCCCAGCTGCTGCTGAACTTCCAGAGTGGTCCCGGCCGCGCTTTGTACTGTCAGCGCGTTGTAGATGCTCGGTACGCTGTCGCGTGGAAATTCCACGTCGATAACGGCGCCGATGATTTGAACGATACGTCCGCTACTCATAGCTGGATCCTCTGAATATTTGAACCGTTAAACCGCGGCAGCGCCGCCGACGATTTCCGAGATCTCTTGGGTGATCGCAGCCTGACGCGCCTTGTTGTAGACCAGCTGCAAATCGCTGATCAAATCACCGGCGTTGTCGGTAGCGTTCTTCATCGCGATCATCCGCGCAGCTTGTTCAGCCGCGTTGTTCTCGACCACCGCCTGGTAGACCTGCGACTCCACGTAACGGACCATCAAGCCGTCGAGCAGCTCCTTGGCATCCGGTTCGTAGAGATAGTCCCAGTGGTGCTTGAGGTCTTGATCCGGGGTTGCCACCAATGGAATCAACTGCTCCACGGTAGGCTGTTGCGTCATGGTGTTGATGAACTTGTTGGACACCACGGACAGGCGGTCAATACGGCCGTCCAGGTAGGCATCCAGCATCACCTTGACGCTGCCGATCAGATCATTGATCGACGGCTCTTCACCCAGGTGGCTGATAGCTGCAACGACGTTACCGCCGAAGTTGCGGAAAAAGGCCGCACCCTTGCTACCAACGACACACAGATCGATCTCGACGCCGTTTTCGCGGTTTACCGCCATGTCCTTGACCAGGGCCTTGAACAGGTTGGTGTTCAAGCCGCCGCACAGACCACGGTCACTGCTCACTACGACATAACCAACACGCTTGATTTCGCGGTCGATCATGAACGGGTGGCGGTATTCCGGGTTGGCGTTGGCCAGATGCCCAATTACCTGGCGGATACGCTCCGCATAAGGACGGCTAGCAGCCATGCGCATTTGTGCCTTGCGCATTTTGCTGACCGCCACTTTTTCCATGGCGCTGGTAATCTTTTGCGTGCTTTTGATGCTCGCAATCTTACTGCGAATCTCTTTTGCGCCTGCCATGTAACACCTATCAGGTTAGCAAGCGGGAGCCTTGCGGCTCCCGCTGCGGCTTACCAGGTTTGGGTGGCCTTGAACTTCTCGATACCGGCTTTCATGCCAGCGTCGATTTCGTCATTGAAGTCACCTTTCACGTTGATCTTCGCCATCAAATCGGCGTGATCGCGGTTGAAGAAAGCAATCAGCGCTTGCTCGAAGCTGCCGATCTTGGCGATTTCAACGTCAGTCAGGAACCCACGCTCAGCGGCATACAGCGACAGCGCCATGTCAGCGATCGACATTGGTGCGTATTGCTTCTGCTTCATCAGCTCGGTAACGCGCTGACCATGCTCAAGTTGCTTACGGGTCGCTTCGTCCAGGTCAGAAGCGAACTGGGCGAATGCCGCCAGTTCACGGTACTGAGCCAGAGCGGTACGGATACCACCGGACAGCTTCTTGATGATCTTGGTCTGAGCGGCACCACCCACACGGGATACCGAAACACCGGCGTTCACTGCAGGACGGATGCCCGAGTTGAACATGGCCGATTCCAGGAAGATCTGACCGTCGGTGATGGAAATCACGTTGGTCGGAACGAACGCGGAAACGTCGCCAGCCTGGGTTTCGATGATCGGCAGTGCGGTCAGGGAACCGGTTTTGCCGGTCACTGCGCCGTTGGTGAACTTCTCTACGTATTCTTCCGAAACGCGGGATGCGCGCTCCAGCAGACGGGAGTGGAGATAGAACACGTCGCCTGGGTAAGCTTCACGGCCTGGTGGACGGCGCAGCAGCAGGGAAATCTGGCGGTAAGCCACTGCTTGCTTGGACAGATCGTCATAAACGATCAGCGCGTCTTCACCGCGGTCGCGGAAGAATTCACCCATGGTGCAACCGGAGTACGGTGCCAGGAATTGCAGCGCAGGAGATTCCGAAGCACTGGCAGCCACGATGATCGTGTTGGCCAGGGCGCCGTTTTCTTCCAGCTTGCGAACCACGTTGGCGATGGTCGATTGTTTCTGACCGATTGCTACGTAGACGCAGAAAATGCCGCTGTTCTTCTGGTTGATGATCGCGTCGATCGCCAGAGCGGTTTTACCGATCTGACGGTCACCGATGATCAGCTCACGCTGGCCACGGCCGACAGGGATCATGGCATCGACAGCCTTGTAGCCAGTCTGTACAGGCTGGTCTACCGACTTACGCCAGATCACGCCTGGAGCAACTTTCTCGACCGCGTCGGTCTCGGTGTTGCCCAGTGGACCTTTGCCGTCAACAGGGTTACCCAGTGCGTCGACTACGCGACCCAGCAGTTCCTTACCAACCGGAACTTCCAGGATGCGGCCAGTGCACTTGGCGCTCATGCCTTCAGCCAGAGACTGGTATGCGCCCAATACAACGGCACCTACGGAGTCTTGCTCCAGGTTGAGGGCCATACCGAAGACGCCGCCCGGAAACTCGATCATCTCGCCGTACATTACGTCGGCCAGACCGTGAATCCGCACGATACCGTCAGATACGCTGACGACAGTGCCTTCGTTACGGGCTTGGGAGGTCACATCGAGCTTGTCGATGCGGCCCTTGATAATTTCACTTATTTCGGAAGGATTGAGTTGCTGCATTGCTCTGCTGCCCCTTCAAACTCAAGATTTCAATGCTTCGGCAAGTTTCGCGATTTTGCCGCGAATCGAGCCATCGATAACCAGGTCGCCGGCGCGGATGACGACACCACCAATAAGGGCAGCGTCCTCCGCAACTTGCAGGCGCACTTCCCGGTTGAGTCGTGCACTGAGAACCTTGGCGAGTTTGTCTTGCTGTTCTTGGTTCAATGCGAAAGCACTGGTGACTTCAACGTCTACCGACTTCTCTTGTTCGGCCTTGTACAGGTCGAACAGAGCGGCGATCTCCGGCAACAGCGGGAGACGGTCGTTTTCGGCAACGACGTGGATGAAGTTCTGTGCCTTGGCATCAAACTTGTCGCCGCACACGTCAATAAACGTGGCGGCCTTTTCTGCGCTCGTCAGTCGCGGGGCCTTGAGCACGCGCTGCATGGTGTCGTCTTCCGACACCGCTGCAGCCAGGCCGAGCATGGCTGACCAATTGGCCAGTTGCTGGTGGGCCTGAGCGTGCTCGAAGGCCGCCTTAGCGTAAGGTCGGGCCAACGTGGTCAGTTCTGCCATGATCGCCCTCGCTTAGATTTCAGCAGCCAGTTGGTTAACCAGCTCTGCGTGCGCGTTTTGATCGATTGTGGCACCCAGGATCTTCTCGGCGCCGCCGACTGCCAGCAAGCCCACTTGGGCACGCAGCGCGTCTTTGACACTGTTCAGTTCCTGTTCGATCTCGGCCTGAGCCTGAACCTTCACACGGTCAGCGTCGACACGGGCCTTTTCAACAGCCTCTTCGACAATCTGGTTACCGCGTTTCTTGGCTTGCTCGATGATTTCAGCTGCCTGAGCTTTCGCTTCGCGCAGTTGGTGACCCGCTTTTTCTTGGGCCAACTCCAGGTCGCGAGCTGCACGGCTGGCAGCGTCCAGACCATCAGCGATCTTCTTTTGACGTTCGTGCAGTGCCGCAATGACCGGAGGCCATACGAACTTCATGCAGAACAGTACAAAAATCAGGAACGCAACGGACTGGCCAATCAGGGTCGCATTAATGTTCACGCCAACACCTCGCAGTTACGTTGTCCATCACACCAAATTACCCGGAAGATCCGAGTAATTAGCCAGCGATTTGACCAACGAACGGGTTCGCAAAGGTGAAGAACAGAGCGATACCAACACCGATCATGGTTACGGCGTCGAGCAGACCGGCAACGATGAACATTTTAACTTGCAGCATTGGAACCATTTCTGGCTGACGCGCTGCGCCTTCCAGGAACTTGCCGCCCAGCAGGCCGAAACCAATTGCGGTACCCAGTGCGCCCAGGCCGATCAACAGTGCAACAGCGATAGCGGTTAGACCAACTACAGTTTCCATCTTTCCTCCCGACTTTTACGTCGTATGGTTTAGGTTTTTTAGATTAAAGCGGTAAAACAAATCGTTTCAGATGCCCCGTAAGGAGCACCTTCCCGTTTTACCGGGAAGGACATCAGACTAGTCGAGACTGGCCTTAATGGTTTTCTTCGTGCGCCATCGACAGGTAGACGATGGTCAACATCATGAAGATGAACGCCTGCAGGGTGATGATCAGGATGTGGAACACAGCCCACGCCCACTGCAGAACAACGCCCAGGCCACTAAGCCAGAGCAGACCGCTGCCGAACATCACAGCAATCAGAATGAAGACCAGCTCGCCGGCGTACATGTTGCCGAACAGACGCAGAGCCAGGGAGATCGGCTTGGCGATCAGGGTCACGAATTCCAGCAGGAAGTTCACCGGAATCAGCAGGGCCTGAACGAAGATGTTCTTGCTGCCGAACGGGTGCAGGGTCAGCTCGCCGATGAAGCCGCCGAGGCCCTTGATCTTGATGCTGTAGAAAATGATCAGCGCGAACACCGTGAAGGCCATGGCCAGAGTCGCGTTCGGGTCGGTGGTCGACACGGCGCGGAACGGGATGTGGGCATCGCCGGAGATCAGGATGGCCAGCTGAGGAATCCAGTCGACCGGTACCAGGTCGACGGCGTTCATCAGGAACACCCAGACGAAGATGGTCAGTGCCAGCGGTGCAATCACCGGGCTACGGCCATGGAAGCTGTCTTTCACGCTGCCATCGACGAATTCGACCAATACTTCAACGAAGTTCTGCAAAGCACCAGGCTGACCGGAAGTCGCTTTCTTGGCCGCCATGCGGAAAAGAAGAACGAAGATCAGACCCAATGCGACCGACCAGCCGAGAGTATCGACGTGGAAAGCCCAGAAGCCCATTTCTTTGGCTTCTGCTGCGGTGTGGGCAAAGCCCCAGCCGCCGGTAGGGTGCTGACCGAAGGTCAGGTTCTGCAAGTGGTGCTGGATATAGCCCGAAGCGGTTGTTTCTGCCATGGTTGCCTCAAACGCCCTAAGGTCTCGAAAGTCTTGTTCTCATCAGCAGGGGAGCGAACCAGCTGACCGACTGAGTCAGCACGAAGGCACCGAATACTGCAATCGGCGCCAGTGGCTTCACACCTGCAAACACCAGTGCAAACAGCACTGCCGTCAAAATCAGTTTGCCTGCCTCGCCGGCATAAAAAGACCGGACGATGGACTGGGCTGCTCGGGCGCCGGAAAACCGAAATGCCCTGTGAGCGAAATAAATATTGGGTAGCAAGGCTATCAGGCCTCCGCAGAGTCCCGAGTACCCGGCAACGACTCCATATCGGTACCAGAGCGCCAAAGCGGCGATCAGCAACACGACAAATTGAGCCATTAACACCGGAAAAACTGCCAGGCGATGGAAGGGCAGGCGGTTTGGCGTGCGGGTTTCCATCACTTTTACTCCCCAATGGTCGGCTGCCGAAATTCAATAACTTGGCATAATTTGTGCCGACAAAATGCGCGCAGAGTATAGGGGCGGTTCTGCCCCTATTCAACTGTCAGGTAGTGATTTCCGACTGCGCGCTACATGAGGAAATGTTTCAGCGGATATGTGCAAGTACGCCTTGAAGCTCATCCAGTGAGTTGTAGCCAATCACCAACTGTCCTTTACCCTTCTTACCGTGGCGGATCTGCACCGCAGAGCCTAGGCGCTCGGCCAGACGCTGTTCGAGACGGGCAATATCCGGGTCCGGTTTTGCCGCTTCCACAGGCTCCGGTTTACCACTCAACCACTGGCGAACCAGTGCCTCGGTTTGGCGCACGGTCAGCCCGCGTGCGACAACATGTCGCGCCCCTTCAACCTGTTGAATTTCCGGCAAACCGAGCAAAGCACGGGCATGACCCATTTCCAGGTCGCCGTGGGACAACATGGTCTTGATGACTTCCGGCAAGGAAATCAGGCGCAACAGGTTGGCCACTGTCACCCGGGACTTGCCCACAGCCTCGGCCACCTGTTGCTGGGTCAGCTGGAACTCCTGCTGCAACCGCTGCAGGGCCACCGCTTCTTCAATCGGGTTCAGGTCTTCGCGCTGAATGTTCTCGATCAGCGCGATGGCGATCGCGGTTTCATCGGGTACATCGCGAACCATTGCCGGGATGGTTTCCTGCCCGGCTTGCTGGCTGGCGCGCCAGCGGCGTTCGCCGGCAATGATTTCAAAGCGGCCGCTGCCGATCGGGCGAACCACGATGGGCTGCATGACGCCCTGGGCCTTGATCGATTGCGCCAGCTCTTCGAGCGCCTGCGGATCCATGTCACGACGCGGCTGGTACTTGCCGCGCTGGAGCAGATCCAGGGGGAGATGTTGCAGCTCACGCTGATCGGCTTGCGCCGCTTGTTCTTCCAGCGAGCTGACAGTCGGACCACTCAACAGAGCATCCAGTCCACGTCCGAGACCTCGTTTCTTGACGGCCATGGGGATTCCTTAAGTTGCCTGAGCAGCGGCGATGCGTGAGTTTTTGCGTTGACGACGAACCATTTCGCCCGCCAATGCCAGGTAGGCAACGGCGCCTCGCGAAGCTTTGTCGTACGCCAGCGCCGGCATGCCGTAGCTTGGCGCTTCGGCCAGACGGATATTGCGCGGTATGACGGTGTCGTAGAGCTGCTCGCCGAAGTGTTCCTTGAGCTGCGCCGAGACATCGTTCATCAGGCTCAGGCGTGGGTCGTACATCGTACGCAGCAGGCCTTCGACCTTGAGGTTCGGGTTCAGCAGTTCAGAGATACGCTTGATGTTATCCACAAGGTCGCTCAAGCCTTCGAGTGCGAAGTACTCGCACTGCATGGGGATAATGACCCCGTCAGCGGCAACCAGTGCGTTCAAGGTCAGCATCGACAGCGACGGCGGGCAGTCGATCAGGATGTAATCGTAGTTTTCCCGGATCGGCGCCAGCGCGCTGCGCAGACGGCTTTCCTTCATCTGCATTTCCAGCAGCACCACTTCGGCCGCGGTGAGATCGCGGTTGGCCGGCAACAGCTGGTAGCCACCGTGTTCGGAGAAGTGCATGGCCTGGGCCAGATCACATTCTCCGATCAGCAGGTCGTAGACCGAGTTTTCCAGGCCATGTTTATCCACACCGCTACCCATGGTGGCGTTGCCCTGTGGATCAAGATCGATCAACAGCACCCGGCGCTTGGTCGCGACCAGGGATGCTGCGAGGTTGATGCAGGTGGTGGTTTTGCCCACGCCACCCTTTTGGTTCGCAATCGCGAATACCTTAGCCATTCTTGCTTGTGTTCCCAATCATGCCGTGCGGCGCAGTATCAGCAGATGGCGTTGGCCTTGGCAACCAGGTACGGCCAGGGCGTGTTCGCTATCGAGGTGGAAGTCTGCCGGCAATGCTACCAGCTCATCGGCCGGATGAACGCCCTTCATTGCCAGCCAGCGTGTTTCGCTATCGCCGAGGTGGCGCGTCCAGTTGCTGAAGTTCTCCATGCTGCTGAACGCCCGGGAAATGATTCCGTTGAAGGGCTGTACAGGCTGGAAGGCTTCGACGCGACTGTGGATAACTTGCAGGTTATCCAGTTTTAGTTCGAGTTTGACCTGGGTCAGGAAGCGGGTTTTCTTGCCGTTGCTGTCCAGGCAGGTCACCTGGGACTCGGGAAACAGGATCGCCAGCGGAATGCCAGGCATACCACCGCCGCTGCCGACGTCCAGCCACCGGCCGTTTTCGACGAACGACATCACGCTCAAACTATCGAGCAAGTGGCGGGAGACCATCTCGTCCGGATCGCGTACCGCGGTCAGGTTGTAAGCCTTGTTCCATTTTATCAACAGGGCCAGATAACCCAGCAGCTGCGCGTGCTGGGTTTCTGTCAGCGTGACACCGAGCTGGCGAGCACCTGTGGATAACTCTTCTGCGTGTTGCGAGGTGACCAACGAACTCAAGCGCTTTGCTCCAACTGACGGCCCGCGCCGCGTTTTTTCAAATGAATCATCAACAGCGAAATGGCTGCCGGCGTAACGCCCGGTATGCGCGAGGCCTGGCCCAAGGTTTCTGGACGGGTCGTGCCGAGCTTGCTCTGGATCTCCTTGGAGAGACCGGAAATATTCGTGTAATCGATATCCACAGGCAATTTGGTGTCTTCGCTGGCTCGCAGGCGGGCGATTTCATCCTGTTGACGATCAATGTAGCCGGCGTATTTGGTCTTGATCTCGACCTGCTCGGCAACCTGTGGATCTTCCGCGCCCCCACCGGTCACGGCGATGAGACCAGCGTAGTCGATTTCCGGACGGCTCAAGAGGTTGAGCAGGTTGTATTCGTGAGTCAGTGGCGTGCCGAATTTTTCGGCAATGGCATCGCCCTGTTCGGTACCAGGGCGTACCCAGGTACTTTTCAGGCGCTGCTCTTCCAGTTCGATGCTTTCGCGTTTTTTGCAGAAAGCCGCCCAGCGCACGTCATCCACCAGACCCAGTTCGCGACCTTTTTCGGTCAAGCGCAGGTCGGCGTTGTCTTCGCGCAGGATCAAGCGATATTCGGCACGTGAGGTGAACATCCGGTACGGCTCTTGGGTACCGAGGGTTATCAGGTCGTCGACCAACACGCCGATATAGGCCTCGTCGCGACGCGGGCACCAGGCCTCTTTGCCTTGCGCACGCAGTGCAGCGTTGGTCCCGGCGAGCAAACCCTGGGCACCGGCTTCTTCGTAACCGGTTGTGCCGTTGATTTGCCCGGCGAAGAACAAGCCGCCGATGACTTTGGTTTCCAGGCTGTATTTCAAATCACGTGGATCGAAGTAGTCGTACTCGATCGCGTAGCCCGGACGCACGATGTGCGCGTTTTCCATGCCGCGGATCGATTGCACGATCTGCAATTGCACGTCGAACGGCAAGCTTGTGGATATACCGTTCGGATACAGCTCATGGGTGGTCAAACCTTCCGGTTCGATAAACACCTGATGGCTTTCCTTGTCGGCGAAGCGATGGATCTTGTCTTCGATCGACGGGCAATAACGCGGGCCGATCCCTTCGATCTCACCGGCAGCGGAATACATCGGCGAACGGTCGAGGTTCGCGGCAATGATTTCGTGGGTGCGCGCATTCGTGTGGGTAATCCAGCAGCTGACTTGCTTCGGATGCTGCTCTTTTGACCCCATGAACGACATCACCGGGATCGGCGTATCACCCGGTTGCTCGGACATCACCGAGAAATCCACAGACCGACCGTCGATACGTGGCGGAGTACCGGTTTTCAAACGACCCACGCGCAATGGCAGTTCACGCAGACGGTGAGCCAGCGCGATCGATGGCGGATCACCGGCGCGACCGCCGGAAAAATTCTGCAAACCGATGTGGATAAGTCCACCGAGGAACGTACCGGTGGTCAACACCACGGAATCAGCGAAGAAACGCAGGCCCATTTGGGTGACAACACCACGGACTTGTTCCTGCTCGACGATCAGATCGTCAGCGGCCTGTTGAAATATCCACAGGTTCGGCTGGTTCTCCAGGATTTCGCGGACAGCTGCCTTGTACAGAACCCGGTCTGCCTGCGCGCGGGTTGCTCGCACGGCCGGGCCTTTGCGGCTGTTCAACACGCGAAACTGGATACCGCCTTTATCGGTAGCCATGGCCATCGCGCCGCCAAGGGCGTCGATTTCCTTGACCAGGTGGCTTTTGCCGATCCCGCCAATGGCCGGATTGCAACTCATGGCACCGAGGGTTTCCACGTTATGCGTCAGCAATAGGGTTTTAACCCCCATACGTGCTGAGGCCAGTGCTGCCTCGGTACCGGCATGACCGCCGCCGATGACGATCACTTCAAAACGGGAAGGGAAATCCACCACGCACCTCGTGCCTGCTTAAGTAGGTAATTCAGGAATAGTTTGAGCTCAGGTTTTTGGACCTGGTCGACAAGTATAGGGACTTCGCCCTTCCTAAAGAACCCTTTGCACAAAATTTAACCAGCTGTGGAAAAGTCGGAGTTATAGAAATTAAAAAGAAAGAAATTTATTAAATCTTTGTTTTTATGTTTATTTCTATGCACCTACCTTTCTGTGGATAGATTGCTATAGCCCTTTATTTTCAATGTGTACAGAGATTCAAAACCCTGTGTTCATGTGCCAATGAGGCCCTTGGATAACCGGTTTAAGCCTGTGGATGAAAGGGATGGTTATCCACAGAGGCGGTTATGTCCAGTTTTCGAGCCCTGTTATCAACTGACCTTAGCCGCGGTTATTCACAGGGCTTAATCCACAGAAAAGTGCCGTTCGCTCGAAATTCGGGTGCAGGAATTCCGCTCAAGCAGACGAAGTCCGCTCGGCACTGGAAGTTTTTTTCAGAAAAGGAGAGAACAGACAGGCACGAATGGCCTGTCTGTGAATAACAGGAGGGCTACTTACCGATACAGAAGCTGGAAAAAATCCGCCCCAGCAGGTCATCGGAACTGAAAGCACCGGTGATTTCACCCAGCGACTGCTGAGCCTGGCGCAAATCCTCGGCCAACAACTCACCAGCACCGGCCAGGGTCAATTGGGCACGGCCATGCTCGAGGGCCGCACTGGCATGACGTAGCGCCTCAAGGTGTCGCCGGCGAGCGCTGAAGCTGCTTTCGGACGTTTGTTCATAGCCCATGCAGGCCTTGAGGTGATCACGCAGCAGCTCCAGCCCGACACCACCCGACCTGGCGCTCAGGCTGATGGTGACATGGCCGTCCTGGCTGACCTCCAGCGCAATGGCTTCGCCCGTAAGATCGGCTTTGTTGCGGATCAGGGTGACTTTCGCGGGATCGGGACGGATTTCGAGAAACTCCGGCCAGAGTGCGAAAGGATCGAGGGCTTCCGGAGCAGTGGCATCAACCACCAACAGTACCCGATCGGCTTCGCCGATAGCTTTCAAGGCACGCTCGACGCCGATTTTTTCCACATGATCATCGGTATCGCGCAGACCGGCGGTATCCACGACGTGCAGCGGCATGCCATCGATGTGGATATGTTCGCGAAGCACGTCACGGGTGGTGCCGGCAATCTCGGTCACGATTGCTGCTTCACGCCCGGCCAGGGCATTGAGCAGGCTGGATTTACCAGCATTCGGACGACCGGCAATGACCACGGTCATACCGTCACGCAGCAAGGCACCCTGCCCGGCTTCGCGCATGACGGTGGATAACTCGTCGCGCACTTTGTCGAGCATGCTCAGGACGTGGCCATCGGCGAGGAAGTCGATTTCCTCTTCCGGGAAATCGATGGCCGCTTCTACATAGATTCGCAGGCCGATCAGTTGCTCGGTGAGGTTATGCACACGTGACGAAAAAGCACCCTGCAGGGAGCGCAACGCGTTTCGCGCAGCCTGGGCAGAACTGGCTTCAATCAGGTCGGCAATGGCTTCGGCCTGGGCGAGGTCCAGTTTGTCGTTGAGGAAGGCGCGCTCACTGAATTCCCCCGGCCGGGCTAGGCGGCAACCCAGTTCCAGGCAGCGCTTGAGCAACATATCCAGAACAATCGGACCGCCATGGCCTTGCAGCTCCAGCACATCTTCGCCTGTGAACGAGTTCGGGCCGGGGAAATACAAGGCAATGCCCTGGTCCAGCACCTCGTCGTTTTCACTGAAAAACGGACCGTAGTGGGCAAATCGCGGCTTGAGCTCGCGACCGCTGAAGGCCTTGGCCGCAACGCTGGCCAACGGCCCGGAAATACGCACGATGCCTACACCGCCGCGACCTTGAGCGGTGGCGACGGCTGCGATGGTTTCGCGAGGAACGCTCATAAACCGGTATCCAGACAAAAGTGACAGATAGCAAAACGCCCCACTAGGGGGCGTTTTGAGTGGTTATCCACAGTGTAAATCAGGCAGCTGCTTTAGCGGCCGCTTCGATTTTACGCGTGATGTACCACTGTTGTGCGATGGACAGCACGTTGTTTACAACCCAGTACAGCACCAGACCGGCCGGGAACCACAGGAAGAAGAAGGTGAAGATGATTGGCATCAGCTTCATCACCTTGGCCTGCATCGGATCCGGAGGAGTCGGGTTCAACTGCTGCTGGATGAACATGGTTGCGCCCATGATGATCGGCAGAATGAAGAACGGATCCTTGATCGACAGGTCAGTAATCCACAGCATGAACGGCGCTTGGCGCATTTCAACGCTTTCCAGCAGAACCCAGTACAGCGAGAGGAAAACCGGCATCTGCACGAGGATTGGCAAGCAACCACCCAGCGGATTGATCTTCTCTTTCTTGTACAGTTCCATCATGGCTTGCGACATTTTCTGCCGGTCATCGCCATGTTGCTCTTTCAGCGCGGCCAGTTTCGGTGCTACTGCACGCATGCGCGCCATGGATTTGTAGCTGGCAGCCGACAGCGGGAAGAAGATCCCTTTGATCAGCATGGTCAGGAAGATGATCGACCAGCCCCAGTTACCCACAATGGCGTGGATGTGTTGCAGCAACCAGAAGATCGGTTGGGCGATGAACCACAGAATGCCGTAGTCGACCGTCAGTTCCAGACCTGGGGACAACTCTTTCAGCACAGCCTGGCTTTTCGGACCGGCGTACAGAACAGCGCTGGTCTCGGCCTTGGCACCCGGCGCAACACTCATCGATGGGCCGGTGTAGCCGATGATGTAGTTGCCTTTGCTGTCTTTACGGGTCTGGACGACGTTGTTTTCGCCCTTGGCCGGAATCCATGCGGTCACGAAGTAGTGCTGCAACCAGGCAACCCAACCGCCAGTGACGGTTTCTTTCAGCGGCGCCTTGTCCATGTCCTTCATGGACACTTTCTTGTACGGCTCGGAACTTGTCCACAGGGCAGCGCCCAGGTAAGTCGCGGTGCCGGTAGCCGTAGTCGATGAAGGATCGGCGCTGGCGTCGCGCTTCAACTGGGCGAACATCGCACCATTCCAGGGCTGGGCGCTCTGGTTGTCGACCAGGTAGGAAACGGTTACGTCATACAGGCCGCGTTTCAGGGTGAAACGCTTGATGTAGTTGACGCCGTCTTTGCTGAACTTCAGGTCCACGACCAATTGGTCCTGACCGTCAGCCAGCTGATAAATCTTCTTCTCCGAGGAATAAACCGGACGACCGGCCGGATTTGCATCCGGACCGTTGGTGCCGATCAGACCGCTTTGCGCCAGATAAGTACGTTCGCCGCCGTTATCGAACAGCTGGAACGGAATTTCCGGGTGATCCTGACGACGCGGATACAGCGGCAGGGTCAACTGGGCAACATCGCCACCTTGTGGGTCGACAGCCAGGTCCAGTACATCCGTTTTGATCTGGATGAGGTCCTTGCTCACAGCCACCGGCGTTTCGGCAGGTGCACTGGTGTCGCTTGCAGCACGTGGAATGTCGTCACTGGCAGAAGCGTTGGAGCCAGATGCCGTATCCGGCAGGCCCGATGCAGTCGTATTGGTGGCAACATTCTGAGTCGGCAGGGCAGCCTGGCCATAGTCCTGGTTCCATTTAAGAACCATAACGTAGGACACGATTGCCAGGGCGACGATCAGGATCGTGCGTTTGATATCCATGATTACTCGGCCATCGAAGAAGAACGGGAGGTAGGGATAGGTGGAACCGGGTCATAACCACCGGGATTCCACGGATGACAGCGACCTAAACGACGAAAGGTCAGCCAGCCACCGCGAAGAAGGCCATGATTTTCGATGGCTTCTAACGCGTAGCAGGAACAACTGGGGTAGAAACGACAGTGACTGGCCATCAGGGGACTAATGGCATAGCGATAAAACTGGATCGGAACGAGTGCCAGTTTACGCATCTGGACTGTCTACCCCTACAGTTTCGGTTTTGACTGCTGGTACTGGCGAACTGCGAGCCAGTCGTTTCCAGAGTTTGCCGAAATGCTGAATCAATTCGGGGTTTTCTACGTCGCCCAAACCTTTGCGCGCGACGATAACAATGTCCCAGCCGACCAGAGAATCCTGGTTCAGGCGAAACGATTCGCGCATCAGACGTTTGAGGCGATTGCGCTCGACGGAGAGCTTTACGCTCTTTTTCCCGATTACCAACCCGAGACGGGGGTGATCAAGATCGTTGTTGCGCGCAAGGAGCAGGAGATTTTTCCCCGGAACCTTGCCGGTAGGGGAGTCAAAGACTGCCTTGAATTGCCGGGGGGTAAGCAGACGCTTTTCCCGACTGAAGTCCTGACTCACCTCCAGTGCCGGATTATCAAACTGCCAGACGCGCACGACCTTTGGCGCGACGACGCGACAGGACGGCACGACCGTTCTTGGTAGCCATGCGAGCACGGAAACCGTGGGTACGAGCGCGTTTGATAGTGCTTGGTTGGAAAGTACGTTTCATTGTCGTGTTACCTGGTTCGTCCACAACGGGCCGGAATGGCCCCCGTTTTAAGAGACCGGGGATTCTAGAGAAAGCAAGCCTTCAGGTCAATTTCCAACCAACGTTTCCTTATAAATAGATCTCCAGAGGTTTTTCAGCACTTGCACCTTGCGTAGATATAAAAATAAGAAAGGAAAGTATTTAAAGCTTTTCTGTAAAGCTTATAAAAGCTAGGCTCGTCACCTTCTGTGGATAACTCGATTCAGCCCTTGTTTTACCTGCTGTACAGAGAATGACAACTACGGTGGAAAACAGTGTTCAGCCTGTGCTGCGCTGTCGGATAACCTGTGTGTGAAAGACCGCTTTATCCACAGGCCGGTTGTCCACCGAGTTTCGCCCCCACTTGTGCAATGACCTTAACCCTGGTTATCCACAGAGCTTATGCACAGACCACTGGTCGCCTTTTTTGCTTATGAAACGGTGATTCTTCTTGGTCGATGAACCACCTTCGTGTGGATAAGTCGGCGTCTGGTCGCTACAATGGCCGCTTGTTTTTGCCTCACCGGCTTTCAACTTAGGGGATATCCGTGTCAGTGGAACTTTGGCAGCAGTGCGTGGAGCTTCTGCGCGATGAGCTGCCTGCCCAACAATTCAACACTTGGATCCGTCCACTACAGGTCGAAGCCGAAGGCGACGAGTTGCGTGTGTATGCACCCAATCGTTTTGTTCTGGACTGGGTCAACGAAAAGTACCTGGGGCGTGTTCTCGAATTGCTCGATGAGCACGGCAATGGCATGGCGCCTGCGCTTTCCTTATTAATAGGCAGCAAACGCAGTTCGGCACCCCGTGCCGCGCCAAACGCTCCCCTGGCTGCTGCGGCTTCCCAGGCCCAGGCTGCTCAAGCACCCGTCAGTCCGCCGCCGACACCTGCCGCCGTGTCGACCAAGCGTGCGACGCAAAAAGTGGCTGAAGTCTCCGAGGAAGAACCTTCCCGTGACAGCTTCGACCCGATGGCCGGAGCCAGTTCGCAACAGGCACCTGTGCGCGCCGAGCAACGTACCGTGCAGGTCGAAGGTGCGCTCAAGCACACCAGTTACCTGAACCGCACCTTTACCTTCGAGAATTTCGTTGAAGGTAAATCCAACCAGCTGGCGCGCGCCGCTGCCTGGCAGGTGGCAGACAACCCCAAGCACGGTTACAACCCACTCTTCCTTTATGGTGGCGTCGGCCTGGGTAAAACCCACTTGATGCACGCTGTGGGTAACCATCTATTAAAGAAGAACCCGAATGCCAAGGTGGTGTACCTGCATTCCGAGCGTTTCGTGGCGGACATGGTCAAGGCCCTGCAACTGAACGCGATCAACGAGTTCAAACGCTTCTACCGTTCGGTGGATGCGTTGCTGATCGATGACATTCAGTTCTTCGCCCGCAAGGAGCGTTCCCAGGAAGAGTTTTTCCACACCTTCAACGCCTTGCTCGAAGGTGGGCAGCAGGTCATTCTCACCAGTGACCGCTACCCGAAGGAAATCGAAGGCCTTGAAGAACGCCTCAAATCCCGTTTTGGCTGGGGCCTGACCGTAGCGGTCGAGCCGCCGGAGCTGGAAACCCGCGTGGCGATCCTGATGAAGAAGGCCGATCAGGCCAAAGTCGAGTTGCCTCACGACGCCGCGTTCTTCATTGCCCAACGTATTCGCTCCAACGTCCGTGAGCTGGAAGGCGCGCTCAAGCGCGTGATCGCCCACTCGCACTTCATGGGCCGCGATATCACCATCGAGCTGATTCGCGAATCCCTTAAGGACTTGTTGGCGTTGCAGGATAAACTGGTCTCTGTGGATAACATTCAGCGCACTGTCGCCGAGTACTACAAGATCAAGATCTCCGACTTGCTGTCCAAACGCCGTTCGCGTTCGGTCGCTCGTCCGCGTCAGGTCGCCATGGCGTTGTCCAAGGAACTGACCAACCACAGCCTGCCGGAAATCGGCGATGTGTTTGGCGGCCGCGACCATACGACGGTCTTGCACGCGTGCCGCAAGATCAACGAACTTAAGGAATCCGACGCGGACATCCGCGAGGACTACAAGAACCTGCTGCGTACACTGACCACTTGATGAACACCAGCGCAGCTAATTAAGGCAAGGGACTAGACCATGCATTTCACCATTCAACGCGAAGCCCTGTTGAAACCCCTGCAACTGGTCGCAGGCGTCGTCGAACGCCGACAGACCTTGCCGGTACTTTCCAACGTGCTGCTGGTTGTCGAAGGCCAGCAATTGTCGCTGACCGGTACCGACCTGGAAGTCGAGCTGGTCGGTCGTGTTCAACTCGAAGAGCCGGCGGATCCGGGTTCCATCACCGTGCCGGCGCGCAAGCTGATGGACATCTGCAAAAGCCTGCCGAACGATGCGCTGATCGACATCAAGGTCGACGAGCAGAAGCTTGTGGTCAAGGCTGGCCGTAGCCGCTTCACCCTGTCGACACTGCCGGCCAACGACTTCCCTACCGTGGAAGAAGGCCCGGGTTCGCTGACCTGCAGCCTGGAGCAAAGCAAGCTGCGTCGTCTGATCGAACGCACCAGCTTCGCCATGGCCCAGCAGGACGTGCGTTACTACCTCAACGGCATGCTGCTGGAAGTCTCTGCTGGCGTCATCCGCGCCGTAGCCACCGACGGTCACCGTCTGGCCATGTGCTCGATGCAGGCCGACATCGGCCAGCCGGATCGTCACCAGGTCATCGTGCCGCGCAAAGGTATCCTCGAACTGGCTCGCCTGCTCACCGAGCCGGACGGCAATGTCAGCATCGTGCTGGGTCAGCATCACATCCGCGCCACCACCGGTGAGTTCACCTTCACCTCGAAGCTGGTTGATGGAAAATTCCCGGACTACGAGCGAGTTCTGCCTAAAGGCGGCGACAAGCTGGTTCTTGGTGATCGTCAGGCTCTGCGCGAAGCGTTCAGCCGTACCGCCATTCTGTCCAACGAGAAGTACCGTGGTATCCGTCTGCAACTGGCCAGCGGTCAGCTGAAGATCCAGGCGAACAACCCGGAGCAGGAAGAAGCGGAAGAAGAAGTGGGCGTTGAATACAACGGCGGCTCTCTGGAAATCGGCTTCAACGTGAGCTACCTGCTCGACGTACTGGGCGTGATGACCACGGAGCAGGTTCGTCTGATCCTGTCCGACTCCAACAGCAGCGCGCTGGTGCAGGAATCGGATAACGACGACTCGGCCTACGTTGTCATGCCGATGCGTCTGTAATCATGTTCAGCAGAAGCTAGATGTCCTTAAGTCGCGTCTCGGTCACCGCGGTGCGCAATCTGCACCCGGTGACCTTCTCTCCCTCCCCCCGCATCAATATTCTTTACGGCGCCAACGGCAGCGGCAAAACCAGTGTTCTGGAAGCCATCCATCTGCTGGGGCTTGCCCGTTCGTTTCGCAGCACCCGTCTGTTGCCGGTCATTCAATACGAACAGCTTGCCTGTACGGTTTTTGGCCAGGTTGAGCTGGCGGAGGGTGGGCATAGCGCCTTGGGCATCTCACGGGATCGCCAAGGGGAATTCCAGATCCGTATCGATGGGCAGAATGCTCGCAGCGCCGCGCAACTGGCCGAGATCTTGCCACTGCAACTGATCAATCCGGATAGCTTTCGATTGTTGGAAGGCGCGCCGAAGATTCGCCGACAGTTTCTCGACTGGGGTGTGTTCCACGTGGAACCGCGCTTCATGTCAACCTGGCAGCGCTTGCAGAAGGCCCTGCGCCAGAGAAACTCTTGGCTGCGGCATGGTACACTTGACGCCGTTTCGCAAGCGGTTTGGGACAGGGAACTGTGCCAGGCCAGCGCTGAAATCGATGAATACCGCCGCGCTTATATCAAAGCCTTGAAACCAGTCTTTGAACAAACCTTGAGCGAACTGGTTGAGCTTGAAGGCTTGACGCTCAGCTATTACCGCGGCTGGGACAAGGACCGTGAACTGAGTGCTGTGCTCGCCGGGTCTCTTCAACGGGACCAGCAAATGGGACATACCCAGGCCGGACCACAACGCGCTGATTTGCGGCTCAGACTGGGCGCGCACAACGCCGCGGACATCTTGTCCCGAGGCCAGCAGAAGTTGGTGGTTTGCGCATTACGGATTGCCCAAGGGCACTTGGTCAGCCAGGCTCGACGCGGTCAGTGTATTTATCTGGTGGATGACTTGCCGTCCGAACTGGACGAGCACCACCGTCGCGCCCTTTGCCGCTTGTTGGAAGACTTACGCTGCCAGGTATTTATCACCTGTGTAGATCACGAATTATTGAGGGAAGGCTGGCAGACGGAAACGCCAGTCGCTCTGTTCCACGTGGAACAGGGCCGTATCACCCAGACCCACGACCATCGGGAGTGAAGGCATTGAGCGAAGAAAATACGTACGACTCAACGAGCATTAAAGTGCTGAAAGGCCTGGATGCCGTACGCAAACGTCCCGGTATGTATATTGGCGACACCGACGATGGCAGCGGTCTGCACCACATGGTGTTCGAGGTGGTCGACAACTCGATCGACGAAGCGCTCGCCGGCTACTGCGACGACATCAGCATCATCATCCACCCGGATGAGTCCATCACCGTTCGCGACAACGGCCGTGGCATCCCGGTAGACGTACACAAAGAAGAAGGCGTTTCGGCAGCCGAGGTCATCATGACCGTGCTGCACGCCGGCGGTAAATTCGACGACAACTCCTACAAGGTTTCCGGCGGTCTGCACGGTGTGGGTGTGTCGGTAGTTAACGCCCTGTCGGAAGAGCTCGTCCTGACCGTTCGCCGTAGCGGCAAGATCTGGGAACAGACTTACGTCCACGGTGTTCCGCAAGAGCCGATGAAAATCGTTGGCGACAGCGAAACCACCGGTACACAGATCCACTTCAAGGCTTCCAGCGAAACCTTCAAGAACATCCACTTCAGCTGGGACATCCTGGCCAAGCGGATTCGTGAACTGTCCTTCCTCAACTCCGGTGTCGGTATCGTCCTCAAGGACGAGCGCAGCGGCAAGGAAGAACTGTTCAAATACGAAGGCGGCCTGCGTGCGTTCGTTGAATATCTGAACACCAACAAGACCCCGGTCAACCAGGTGTTCCACTTCAACGTCCAGCGTGAAGACGGCATCGGCGTGGAAATTGCCCTGCAGTGGAACGACAGCTTCAACGAGAACCTGTTGTGCTTCACCAACAACATTCCACAGCGCGACGGCGGTACTCACTTGGTGGGTTTCCGTTCCGCACTGACGCGTAACCTGAACACCTACATCGAAGCAGAAGGCCTGGCGAAGAAGCACAAAGTCGCCACTACCGGTGACGATGCCCGTGAAGGCCTGACCGCGATCATTTCGGTAAAAGTGCCGGATCCGAAGTTCAGCTCCCAGACCAAAGACAAGTTGGTGTCTTCCGAAGTGAAGACCGCGGTCGAACAGGAAATGGGCAAGTACTTCTCCGACTTCCTGCTGGAAAACCCGAACGAAGCCAAGCTGGTCGTCGGCAAGATGATCGACGCGGCCCGTGCCCGTGAAGCGGCACGTAAAGCCCGTGAGATGACCCGCCGCAAAGGTGCGCTGGACATCGCAGGCCTGCCGGGCAAACTGGCCGACTGCCAGGAAAAGGACCCTGCCCTGTCCGAACTGTACCTCGTGGAAGGTGACTCCGCGGGCGGCTCTGCCAAGCAGGGGCGTAACCGCAAGACCCAGGCGATTCTACCCCTCAAGGGTAAAATCCTGAACGTCGAGAAGGCACGCTTCGACAAGATGATCTCTTCCCAGGAAGTGGGCACCTTGATCACTGCGCTGGGCTGCGGCATCGGTCGCGAAGAGTACAACATCGACAAGTTGCGCTATCACAACATCATCATCATGACCGATGCTGACGTCGACGGTTCGCACATCCGTACCCTGCTGCTGACCTTCTTCTTCCGTCAGCTGCCGGAGCTGATCGAGCGTGGCTACATCTACATCGCTCAGCCGCCGCTGTACAAAGTGAAGAAAGGCAAGCAAGAGCAATACATCAAAGACGACGACGCCATGGAAGAGTACATGACGCAGTCGGCCCTGGAAGATGCGAGCCTGCACCTGAACGAGGAGGCACCGGGTATCTCCGGTGAAGCCCTCGAGCGTCTGGTGAATGACTTCCGTCTGGTGATGAAGACCCTCAAGCGTCTGTCGCGCCTGTACCCACAGGAACTGACTGAGCACTTCATCTACCTGCCGGCTGTCAGCATGGATCAGTTGTCCGATCATGCAGCGATGCAGGACTGGCTGGCCCAGTACGAAGTGCGTCTGCGTACTGTCGAGAAGTCGGGTCTGGTCTACAAGGCGAGCCTGCGTGAAGACCGTGAGCGTGGCGTGTGGCTGCCAGAGGTTGAACTGATCTCCCACGGCCTGTCGAACTACGTCACCTTCAACCGCGACTTCTTCGGCAGCAACGACTACAAGACCGTCGTTTCCCTGGGCGCTCAACTGAGCACCCTGCTCGACGATGGCGCGTACATCCAGCGTGGCGAACGCCGTAAGTCGGTCACCGAGTTCAAGGAAGCCCTGGACTGGCTGATGGCCGAAAGCACCAAACGCCACACCATTCAGCGATACAAAGGTCTGGGCGAGATGAACCCGGACCAGCTGTGGGAAACCACCATGGACCCAAGCGTGCGTCGCATGCTGAAAGTGACTATCGAAGACGCCATTGGCGCGGACCAGATCTTCAACACCCTGATGGGTGATGCGGTCGAACCACGTCGTGACTTCATCGAAAGCAATGCCCTGGCGGTGTCCAACCTGGACTTCTGATCCCGGTCGACATCAACGAAAAGGCCAATGCATTTGCATTGGCCTTTTTTTGCCTGCGTTTTACTCGCTCGCCGGTGCCACACTCTCCAACCGATACCCATAAATCGTCAGCAACTGCCAACCGCGATCCGCCGTCAGCCCAAGCTTGTTGCGCAGGCGATAGACGTGAGTATCGAGCGGCCGGGACGAGGACACTTCTTCATGGGGCCAGAATCGTTCGTACAGGTAATCCCGCGACCAGGCGCTGCCCATCGCGCAACTGAAGATCGAACTGTTCAGCCAATACCGACGCTTTTCTTCCGCCCAAGGTATCGATGGCGTGGGGTTGGGATTATCGATGGTCAAAGCCGTTGTGGATGGGTATAAAAAAACCGGCTATATCCGCCGGTTTTTTTACGTCCAAAAAAAACTTATGCACGTTTTTATGGTTTTTATCATTCTAAGAAATATGTAAAAAAATCATAATGTTACGTACAAGAAACGACGCTTTTCAATGAAACGGTACACAGGTTATCCACAGAATCTCAGACAACCACCTGATCGTTTGAAACCGGCGCTTGTGGAGCCGGTGGCAGTGAGCCCATTTCCCGTTGCATCTGCTCGTTCCACGCCTGGACCCGGTCGTTCAATTCAGCAATGGCTCGTGGTCCGGTGCCTGCGGCATACATAGGCTCGCCAATGATCACAGTGATGACGCCCTGCTTCTTCGCCCAACCGGTTTTCGGCCAGAACTTGCCTGCGTTGTGCGCAATCGGCAGCACCGGCAATTCGGCGTTGACCGCCAAGGCACTGCCACCGCGCGAGAACTTTCCGACGGTGCCGAAAGGAACGCGCGTGCCTTCGGGGAAGATCAGCACCCAGACATTGTCCTTGAGCAACTCATCACCTTTTTGAGCCACATGCTTGAGTGCTGCTTTCGGGTTGTCGCGATCGATGGCGATCGGTCGCAGCATGGCCATGGCCCAACCGAAGAACGGCACATAGAGCAACTCACGTTTGAGCACCTGGCTCAGCGGTGAGAAGTAGGCGGAGAGAAAAAACGTCTCCCAGGTACTCTGATGGTTCGATTGAATCACGCACGGCCGTTCAGGTACGTTCTCGGCACCCTTCACTTCGTAGCGAATACCAAGGAACACTTTGCTCAGCCACAGGGCACAACGGCACCAATACACGTTGATGAAGCGATAACGTGCCTTGAAGGGCAGAAACGGCGCGATAAAAAAACTCAGGCTGCACCACAGCAATGAGCTGGTGCCCAGCAGCAGGTAAAAGAGGAAGGTTCTGATGGCCTGCAATATCGACATGGTGACGTTTACCGTTGCGGGAATTGCCCGCCTGTATAAAGCGCACTCCTGATGGGTCCTTTATCAGGAATTTCAGAAGCACTCTAATTGTGGATAAGTTCTGCGGCAATCGCCGCCAGATCGTCAAAAATCAATGTGCCAACCGGAAGGGTCTTGCCCAAAGTCTTTTCGCCTTTCCCGGTCTTTACCAAAACTGGCTGTGAATCGACGGCTTTGGCGGCTTCCAGGTCACCAAGGCTGTCGCCGACGAACCAGAGATCGGTCAGCGACACGTTGTAATGAGCGGCGATGGTTTTCAACATCCCGGGTTTCGGCTTGCGGCAATCGCAGCCTTCGTCCGGCCCATGCGGGCAGTAGACGATCAGGCCGACTTCACCACCCTGCTCCGCCACCAACGCGCGCAAGCGCTCGTGCATGGCATTGAGGGTGGCAAGGTCGTAATAGCCGCGAGCGATGCCCGACTGGTTGGTAGCGACGGCTACCGTCCAGCCAGCCTTGCTCAACTGCGCGATGGCTTCGATCGATCCGGGGAGTGGAATCCACTCCTCCACCGACTTGATGTAAGCGTCGGAGTCGTAATTGATCACTCCGTCCCGATCGAGAATCAGCAGTTTCAACAGCAGTCCCTCAACCCAGCAGCGAAATGTCGGCGACGCCGAGGAACAACCCACGCAGACGTGCCAGCAACGCATAACGGTTGGCGCGGACCTTTGCGTCCTCCGCATTGACCATCACGGCTTCGAAGAACGCATCCACCGGCTCGCGCAAGGCGGCCAGACGCGCCAGCGATTCGCTGTACTGACGGGTCGCAGCCATTGGCTGCACCGCTTGATCCGCTTGCTGGATCGCCGAGTACAGGGAGAACTCGGCGGCGTTGTCGAAGTACTTGGCTTCGACGGTGGTCGGCATGCTGCCTTCGAGTTTGCTCAGCAGGTTCGATACGCGCTTGTTCACCGCGGCCAGTGCAGCGGCTTCCGGCAATTTGCGGAACGCTTCCACCGCTTGTACGCGCTGATCGAAATCCAGGGCCGAACCCGGTTTCAGGGCACGTACCGACAGGTAGGTGGCAACATCCACGCCTTCGTCTTCGTAACGGGCACGCAGACGGTCGAAGATGAACTCCAGCACCGAATCAGCCAGGCCGGCAGCCTTGACCTTGCTGCCGAACGAGTTGACGGCGAAGGCCACGGCGTCGGTCAGGTCGAGGTCGAGCTTCTTGTCGATCAGGATCCGCAGCACGCCGAGCGCGGCACGGCGCAGAGCATACGGGTCTTTGCTACCGGTGGGCAGCATGCCGACACCGAAGATCCCGACCAGGGTGTCGAGCTTGTCGGCGATCGCCACGGCCGCACCGGTCAGGGTGGTCGGCAGTTCAGCGCCGGCACCGCGCGGCATGTATTGCTCATTCAGCGCCAGCGCGACATCTTCCGGCTCGCCATCGTTGAGGGCGTAGTAGTAACCGGCGACACCTTGCATCTCCGGGAACTCACCGACCATCTCGGTCGCCAGATCACACTTGGACAGCAGGCCGGCACGCGCCGCCCATTGAGCGTTACCACCAATGTGTGGAGCGATGAACGCGGCCAGCCTGGATACGCGTTCGGCCTTGTCGTAGACGCTGCCGAGTTTTTCCTGGAACACCACGTTTTGCAGGCGCAGGTTGAAGTCTTCGAGCTTTTGCTTCTTGTCTTGCTTGAAGAAGAACTCTGCGTCGGTCAGGCGTGGGCGAACCACTTTCTCGTTACCGGCGATGATCTGCTGTGGGTCCTTGCTCTCGATGTTGGCCACGGTAATGAAACGTGGCAGCAACTTGCCGTCGGCGTCCAGCAGGCAGAAGTACTTCTGGTTGTCCTGCATGGTGGTGATCAGGGCTTCCTGCGGCACGTCGAGGAAGCGCTCCTCGAACGAGCACACCAGCGGCACCGGCCATTCGACCAGCGCGGTCACTTCATCGAGCAGCGCTGGAGGAACGATTGCCGTGCCTTCCTGACGGGTGGCCAGCTCTTCGGTGCGCTTGCTGATGATCTCGCGACGCTCGTTGGCGTCGGCCAAAACGTAGGCGGCACGCAGGTCGGCCAGGTAGCTGGACGGCGAACCGATGCGCACGTTTTCCGGGTGATGGAAGCGGTGGCCACGGGAATCGCGGCCGGCCTTCTGGGCGAGGATGGTGCAGTCGATGACCTGGTCACCGAGCAGCATCACCAGCCACTGGGTCGGACGAACGAATTCTTCCTTGCGCGCGCCCCAACGCATGCGTTTCGGGATCGGCAGGTCGTTCAGCGAATCTTCGACGATGGTCGGCAGCAGGCTCGCAGTCGCCTTGCCGGCGATGCTCTGGCTGTAGCGCAGTTTCGGGCCGCTCTGATCGATTTCGCTCAGCTCGACGCCGCACTTCTTGGCGAAGCCCAATGCTGCCTGGGTCGGGTTGCCTTCAGCATCGAACGCGGCCTGACGCGGCGGGCCGTCGAGGTTGATGCTGCGATCCGGCTGCTGGGTGGCCAGTGCGGTGATCAGCACGGCCAGGCGGCGCGGAGCGGCATAAACGGTTTTGCTCTCGTAGTTCAGGCCGGCAGCTTGCAGGCCCTTGTCGATACCGGCGAGGAACGCCTCGGCCAGGGTGTTCAGGGCTTTGGGTGGCAGTTCTTCAGTGCCCAGTTCAACCAGAAAATCCAGAGCACTCATTGTGCAGCCTCCAGCTTGGCCAGTACTTCATCACGCAGGTCCGGGGTCGCCATCGGGAAGCCCAGCTTGGCGCGAGCCAGCAGGTAGGCTTGCGCAACGGAACGCGCCAGGGTGCGTACACGCAGGATGTATTGCTGACGCGCGGTCACCGAGATCGCCCGGCGCGCATCCAGCAGGTTGAAGGTGTGGGAAGCCTTCAACACCATTTCGTAGCTCGGCAACGGCAGCGGCTGGTCGAGTTCGATCAGGCGCTTGGCTTCGCTTTCGTAGAAATCGAACAGTTCGAACAGCTTGTCGACATTGGCGTGTTCGAAGTTGTAAGTGGACTGCTCCACTTCGTTCTGGTGGAACACGTCGCCGTAGGTCACTTTGCCGAACGGACCGTCAGCCCACACCAGGTCGTAGACCGAGTCCACGCCTTGCAGGTACATGGCCAGACGTTCGAGACCGTAGGTGATCTCGCCGGTCACCGGGTAGCACTCGATGCCGCCCGCTTGCTGGAAGTAGGTGAACTGGGTCACTTCCATGCCGTTGAGCCAGACTTCCCAGCCCAGACCCCAGGCGCCGAGGGTCGGCGATTCCCAGTTGTCTTCGACGAAGCGAATGTCGTGGACCAGCGGGTCCAGGCCAACGTGCTTGAGAGAGCCCAGGTACAGTTCCTGGAAGTTGTCCGGGTTCGGCTTCAGGACCACCTGGAACTGGTAGTAGTGCTGCAGACGGTTCGGGTTTTCACCGTAACGGCCGTCAGTCGGACGGCGGCTTGGCTGCACGTAGGCGGCGTTCCAGGTTTCCGGGCCGATGGCGCGCAGGAATGTTGCGGTGTGGAAAGTGCCGGCGCCTACTTCCATATCGTAGGGCTGAAGTACCACACAACCTTGCTCGGCCCAGTATTGCTGGAGGGCGAGGATCAAGTCTTGGAAGGTACGCACGGCTGGCGTAGGCTGGCTCACGAAATTCACCTGTTTCTTGGGCTGCGATTTAAAGAGCGGGAGTATACCCGATTCATTGCTGCGCACGCCCCCTGGAGCCTTATGCCACGCTGCTTTTGGTGTTCCGAAGATCCGCTGTACATGGCTTATCACGATCAGGAGTGGGGCACGCCGCTACGGGATGCGCAGGGATTGTTCGAGTTGCTTTTGCTCGAAGGGTTCCAGGCCGGGCTTTCCTGGATCACCGTGCTGCGCAAGCGCGAGCGTTATCGCGAAGTTTTGTTCGGCTTCGACGTGCAGCGCGTGGCGCAGATGAGCGATGCCGAAATCGACGAGCTGATGCTCGATCCCGGCATCATCCGCAACCGACTCAAGCTCAACGCGGCCCGGCGCAATGCCCAGGCCTGGCTGGCGCTGGAGGATCCGGTGGCGTTTCTATGGTCATTCGTCGGCGGCACGCCTGTGATCAATCATTTCAAGGATCGCAGCGAAGTCCCGGCCGTGACGCCGACTGCCGTGGAAATGAGCAAAGGCTTGAAAAAGGCCGGTTTCACGTTCGTCGGGCCGACCATCTGCTACGCGCTGATGCAGGCCTCGGGCATGGTCATGGATCACACCCGCGATTGCGACCGCTACGCGCAGCTGGCGAACGGCGGTTAGAATGGCCGCCTCGCGCACAGCACAAGATCAGGAGTGACCTGTGGATAAGTTTAAAGGCGCCTTGCTGGTAGGCGCTCTGCGGCTGTTTGCCCTGCTTCCGTGGTGGGCCGTGCAGGCCGTGGGCTCGGCGATTGGCTGGGTTATGTGGAAAACCCCGAACCGTTCCCGCGACGTGGTACGGATCAATCTGTCCAAGTGCTTTCCGGACATGGACCCCGCCGAGCGTGAACGCCTGGTGGGCCAGAGCCTGAAAGACATCGGCAAGTCCCTGACCGAGAGTGCCTGCGCCTGGATCTGGCCGGCCCAGCGCTCCATCGACCTGGTGCGCGAAGTCGAAGGCCTCGACGTATTGAAGGACGCCCTTGCCTCCGGCAAAGGCGTGGTCGGCATCACCAGCCACCTGGGCAACTGGGAGGTGCTCAATCACTTCTATTGCAGCCAGTGCAAACCGATCATTTTCTACCGCCCGCCGAAATTGAAGGCAGTGGATGAGTTGCTGCAAAAGCAGCGGGTGCAATTGGGTAACAAGGTCGCCGCTTCCACCAAGGAAGGCATCCTCAGTGTCATCAAGGAAGTGCGCAAAGGTGGTGCAGTGGGCATTCCCGCTGACCCGGAACCGTCCGAATCCGCTGGGATCTTCGTGCCGTTCTTCGCCACTCAGGCACTGACCAGCAAGTTCGTACCGAACATGCTGGCTGGCGGCAAAGCAGTTGGCGTATTCCTGCACGCCCTGCGCCTGCCGGACGGTTCGGGCTATAAAGTGATCCTTGAAGCCGCGCCAGAGGCCATGTACAGCACCGATACGGCAGAATCCTGTGCGGCCATGAGCCAAGTGGTCGAGCGCTATGTGCGGGCGTACCCGAGCCAGTACATGTGGAGCATGAAGCGCTTCAAGAAGCGCCCACCGGGTGAAGAGCGTTGGTACTGACTGACTTGGCACGCTCTGTGGATAACCTGTAGGAGCGAGCTTGCTCGCGATGGACGTTAACGATGATGTGGGCTGCCAGGTTGAACGCGGCACCCTGGCATCCATCGCGAGCAAGCTCGCTCCTGCACGTATCCACAACCGTTCATCAAGGGCGCAAAAAGATGTCCGAACACCGCAAATCATTTCGCATCAAGATCAGCCACGAAAGCATCGGCGATTGCCTGGGCCAGACGCGCAACCTGTCGACCACCGGCGTCTACGTCAAGCATCCGAAACTGTCGACTCTGCCCAAAGGCGCGGTGGTTTACGGTCAGGTGCAGGGCTTACCCACAGGCGCGCCGCGGGTGCGCATGGAAGTGGTGCAGGTGGACGCCGAGGGCATCGGTTTGCGTTATCTCTGAGTCAGTGCGCCTGACGCTCGAGCTTCTTCAGGAACACCGTCATTTCCTTCTCGGCCTGCTTGTCGCCATGGGCGCGAGCGGCTTCCAGGCCTTGCTCCCAGGCTTGGCGCGCGGCCGTAACGTCCGCCAGTGCCAGATGGGCCTTGCCCAGTAGTTTCCACGCCGCCGAATACTTCGGATCGAATTCGACGCAGCGCTGGAAATGCTCCGCCGCCTTGGCGTTTTCCCCCAGATCCAGATAGCCCTTGCCCAGACCGAAGCGTAGCAATGAGTTATCCACACCCTTGGCGAGCATTTTTTCCAGGGATTCGATCATCGGTGGATTCCTTGCCTGAGGCATGTCAGGGGTTGATTTACTGTAGGGGCGAGCTTGCTCGCGATGAACCTGAAAGCGACGCGGGGTGTCTGGTTTCCAGCATTATCGTTGACGACCATCGCGAGCAGGGCTCGCTCCTGCAAAGGCAGGCCCCGGATCAGAAGAAGCTCAGCCCCACATGGAACAACTTCTCTACATCGCGAATATGTTTTTTATCCACAAGGAACAGAATCACATGGTCCCCCGCTTCGATCACGGTGTCGTCGTGGGCGATGATCACCTCTTCGTCGCGGATAATCGCACCGATGGTGGTGCCCGGCGGCAGGCCAATGTTCTCGATGGCCTTGCCGATCACCTTGCTCGATTTCGCATCGCCATGGGCAATCGCCTCGATGGCCTCCGCCGCACCCCGGCGCAGTGAATGCACGCTGACGATGTCGCCCCGGCGCACGTGGGCCAGCAATGTGCCGATGGTCGCCAGTTGCGGGCTGATGGCGATGTCGATGTCGCCGCCCTGGATCAGATCGACATAAGCCGGGTTGTTGATGATGGACATCACCTTCTTCGCGCCCAGGCGCTTGGCCAGCAGCGACGACATGATATTGGCTTCGTCGTCGTTGGTCAGGGCCAGGAAAAGGTCAGCGTCGGCGATGTTCTCTTCCATCAGCAGGTCGCGGTCCGAAGCGCTGCCCTGCAACACCACCGTGCTGTCCAGTGTGTCGGAGAGATGACGGCAGCGTACAGGGTTCATCTCGATGATTTTCACCTGATAACGGCTTTCGATGGCCTCGGCCAGACGCTCGCCAATCTGCCCGCCACCGGCGATGACGATGCGTTTATAGGTTTCGTCGAGACGGCGCATTTCGCTCATCACCGCACGAATGTTCGCCTTGGCGGCGATAAAAAATACTTCGTCGTCGGCTTCGATCACCGTGTCGCCCTGGGGCAGGATCGGCCGGTCACGACGGAAAATCGCCGCAACGCGGGTTTCCACGTTCGGCATGTGTTCACGCAACTGCCGCAGTTGCTGGCCCACCAGCGGCCCGCCGTAGTACGCCCGCACCGCCACCAATTGCGCCTTGCCTTCGGCGAAGTCGATCACCTGCAAGGCACCGGGGTGCTGGATCAGGCGCTTGATGTAGTTGGTGACCACTTGTTCCGGGCTGATCAGCACGTCCACCGGAATCGCTTCGTTCTGGAACAACTGCTCTTCGCGGGTCAGGTACGCGGCTTCGCGAACCCGGGCGATCTTGGTCGGGGTGTGGAACAGGGTATGGGCGACCTGACAGGCGACCATGTTGGTTTCGTCGCTGTTGGTCACCGCGACCAGCATGTCGGCGTCATCGGCTCCAGCCTGGCGCAACACGGTCGGGAATGAGCCACGACCTTGTACCGTGCGGATGTCCAGGCGGTCACCAAGGTCGCGCAGGCGTTCGCCATCGGTGTCGACCACAGTAATATCGTTGGCTTCGCTGGCCAGGTGTTCCGCCAGCGAACCGCCGACTTGCCCTGCACCGAGGATGATGATTTTCATCCAGTCACTCCATTGAATCCATTTAACCGCGCGCGGCGGCGATCTTGATCAGCTTGGCGTAGTAGAAGCCATCGTGGCCACCTTCCTGGGCCAGCAACTGGCGACCATGGGGCTGCTTGATGCCAGCCGCCGTGGCGAGGTCCAGTTCCCGGGCACCCGGCGTGCGGGCGAGGAAGGCTTCGATGACCTCGGTGTTCTCGGTCGGCAGCGTGGAACAGGTGGCGTACAGCAGGATGCCGCCGACCTCCAGGGTTTTCCACATGGCATCGAGCAACTCGCCCTGCAGCAGCGCCAGCGCGACGATGTCGTCGGGTTGGCGGGTCAGTTTGATATCCGGGTGACGACGAATCACACCGGTGGCCGAACATGGCGCGTCCAGCAGGATGCGTTGGAACGGCTTGCCGTCCCACCACGCCTGAGTGTCGCGGCCGTCGGCGGCAATCAGTTCGGCGCTCAGTTTCAGGCGTTCGAGGTTTTCCCGCACCCGCACCAGCCGCTTGGCTTCCAGGTCTACCGCCACGACGCCGGCCAGTTTTGGCTCGGCTTCGAGGATGTGGCAGGTCTTGCCACCTGGTGCACAGCAAGCGTCGAGCACCCGTTGGCCCGGCGCGAGGTCGAGCAGATCGGCAGCCAGTTGCGCGGCTTCGTCCTGCACGCTGATCCAGCCCTCGGCGAAACCCGGCAGGCTGCGCACATCGGCGGCGGCGTCGAGCACGATGCCGTCGCGGCTGTAGACACACGGCGTGGCGGCAATTCCCGCGTCAGTCAGCAAACCGAGGTAGGCATCACGGGTGTGATGGCGACGGTTGACCCGCAGGATCATAGGCGGATGCGCATTGTTCGCCGCGCAAATGGCTTCCCATTGATCTGGCCAGAACGCTTTCAAAGATTTCTGCAGCCAGCGTGGGTGAGCGGTGCGCACCACCGGATCACGTTCCAACTCGGCGAAAATCGTTTCGCTTTCGCGCTGAGCATTACGCAGCACAGCGTTGAGCAGCGCCTTGGCCCAGGGTTTTTTCAGCTTGTCGGCGCAACCGACGGTTTCACCAATGGCGGCATGGGCCGGGACACGGGTGTAGAGCAACTGATAGAGACCTACCAGCAACAGCGCCTCGACATCGGCGTCGGCAGCCTTGAACGGCTTCTGCAGCAGCTTGGCCGCCAACGCCGACAAACGTGGCTGCCAGCGCGCGGTGCCGAACGCCAGGTCCTGGGTAAAGCCGCGATCACGGTCCTCGACCTTGTCCAACTGCGTAGGCAGCGAACTGTTGAGCGAGGCTTTTCCGTTCAGGACGGCAGCGAGTGCCTTGGCGGCGGCCAGACGCGGATTCATTGAGCGTCCGCCACTTGGCCGAGGACAGTGCCGGTGGCGAATTTCTCGCGACGGCTGTTGAACAGATCGCTGAAGTTCAGCGCCTTGCCACCGGGCAATTGCAGACGGGTCAGGCACAAGGCCTGCTCGCCGCACGCGACGATAAGACCGTCCTTGCTGGCGCCGAGGATTTCACCCGGGGCGCCTTTGCCTTCGGCGAGGTTTGCGGCCAGTACTTTCAGGGCTTCGCCGTTCAAGGTGCTGTGGGTAATGGGCCACGGGTTGAAGGCACGGACCAGACGCTCCAGCTCAACCGCCGGGCGACTCCAGTCGATGCGTGCTTCGTCCTTGTTCAATTTGTGCGCATAGGTAGCGAGGCTGTCGTCCTGCACTTCGCCCTCCAGGGTTCCGTCGGCGAGGCCGGCAATCGCCTGGACTACAGCCGGCGGGCCCATTTCGGCCAGGCGATCGTGCAGGCTGCCGCCGGTATCTTCGGCGCTGATCGGCGTGGCGACTTTCAGCAACATCGGCCCGGTGTCGAGGCCGGCTTCCATGCGCATCACGGTCACGCCACTTTCGGCGTCGCCCGCCTCCACGGCGCGCTGGATCGGTGCCGCACCACGCCAGCGTGGCAGCAGTGAGGCGTGGCTGTTGATGCAACCCAGGCGCGGAATATCCAGCACCACTTGCGGCAGGATCAGGCCGTAGGCGACCACCACCATCAAGTCCGGCTTCAGTGCAGCCAGTTCAGCCTGAGCATCTTCGTTGCGCAGAGTGGGCGGTTGCAGCACCGGGATATTGTTCTCCAGAGCAAGCTGCTTGACCGGGCTCGGCATCAGTTTTTGCCCGCGACCGGCCGGACGATCCGGTTGGGTGTAGACCGCAACGATCTCGTAAGGGCTGTCGAGCAGGGCCTTGAGATGTTCGGCGGCGAATTCGGGGGTGCCGGCAAAGACGATGCGCAGTGGCTCAGTCATGGGTGTTCTCTATTGCAAAGCATCTTGAAAAGAAAAAGGCTTGCCGCGGCAAGCCTTTGAAGGAGGGCATCAAGCGTTTTGGCGATGCTGTTTTTCCAGCTTCTTCTTGATGCGGTCGCGTTTGAGCGTCGACAGGTAATCGACGAACAATTTGCCGTTGAGGTGGTCGCATTCATGCTGGATGCACACCGCGAGCAGGCCTTCGGCGATCAGTTCGTAGGGTTGGCCATCGCGGTCCAGCGCCTTGACCTTGACCCTTTGCGGGCGATCGACGTTTTCATAGAAGCCGGGTACCGAAAGGCAGCCTTCCTGGTATTGCTCCATCTCGTCGGTCAGGGGTTCGAACTCGGGGTTGATGAACACTCGCGGTTCGGTGCGGTCTTCGGAGAGGTCCATCACGACGATACGTTTGTGCACGTTGACCTGGGTAGCGGCGAGGCCGATGCCAGGCGCTTCATACATTGTTTCAAACATGTCGTCGACCAACTGACGCACTTCGTCGTCCACTACGGCCACTGGCTTGGCGATAGTGCGCAGACGCGGATCAGGGAATTCGAGGATGTTTAAAATGGCCATAAGCTTGATAAGTGCACGTGTGAAGTAAGGTCGGGTCGATGGCCTGGCGGTCCGAAGAGGCAGGCTACCGTTGTAAAACGTAGCTCCCTTTTGTTGACAAGCAAGCCGGGAGCGAGCCACTGACGGCTCTGGCGTTTCACGCGAATGCACATAATAAAGGGATTCACCGCATGAGGAAATCACTACTCGCCCTGCTGCTCCTGGCTTCGGTAGGTTGGGCGTACGGGCAAGGGCAGCTTCGGGAAGAGATTCCCACCATAAAGCTGTCGCCTCAGGTTCGCAGCAGCCCGGTGACCGAGGCTATCCCCAGCATTGCTCTGAAGTCGATCAACAGCTTTCTGCTGAGCAACCGCATCGTCGACAAGGCCGAGGAATTCGACAAGGCGCCTTACATCGTCGCTGGTGATTCCGAACGGGTGCTCAGCGGCGCGGGTGACCGCATCTTTGCCCGCGGCCATTTCGATCCGGCGCAACCGGCGTACGGTATCTTCCGCCAAGGCAAGGTCTACACCGATCCGCAGAGCAAGGAAATTCTGGGGATCAACGCCGACGATATCGGCGGCGGCGATGTCGTGGCCATCGAAGGTGACGTTGCCACCCTGGAGTTGCTGCGCACGACTCAGGAGGTCCGCCTCGGCGATCGCTTGTTCAGCGGTGAAGAGCGCGCGATCAACTCGACCTTCACGCCCAGCGCACCGAGCCACGAAATCAACGGTTTGATCATCGATGTACCGCGTGGGGTCACGCAGATTGGCGAGTTGGATGTGGTAACGCTGAACAAGGGTCAGCGCGACGGTCTGGCCGAAGGCAATCTGCTGGCGGTAATGAAAACCGGTGAAACCGTAAGGGACCGGATCACTGGCCAGCCATTGAAAATTCCTGATGAGCGCGCCGGTTTGCTGATGGTTTTCCGTACCTACGACAAACTCAGTTATGGGCTGGTGCTCAGCGCCTCGCGCTCACTGTCGGTGATGGACAAGGTACGAAATCCGTAAGAGTGCTTCACAAGTTACCAACAGAGTTATCCACAGCTTATTCCCGTTTGTACGGGTGCTCATAACGATCAAGGATGATCCATGTCGATGCCTACTGTTACACCGGTTTCCCCCGCGGAACTGGAAGCTCGATTACGTCTGCACCGTTTGCCGGAACTCGGTCCTGCGCGTTTCAAGAAACTGCTCGAAGCCTTCGGTTCGGCATCCAAAGCCATCAGCGCGCCAGCCAGTGCCTGGCGCGCGCTGGGTTTGCCACTGGCCTGTTCCGAGACCAGGCGTAGCACTGAGATCCGTGACGGCGCCAGTCATGCATTGGCCTGGCTGGAGCGCCCGGCCCAGCATTTACTGATGTGGGACCAACCGGACTACCCGGCACTGCTGGCACAAATCAGCGATGCGCCACCGCTGTTATTTGTCGCGGGCGATCCGGGCATTCTGGAAAAACCACAACTGGCGATGGTCGGCAGCCGTCGCGCTTCCCGGCCAGGAATGGACACCGCTGCCGCGTTTTCCCGCAGCCTGGCGGGTGCCGGTTTTGTCATTACCAGCGGCCTGGCCCTGGGTATTGACGCCGCCGCGCACCAGGCCGCGCTCGACGTCGGCGGGCAAACGGTCGGTGTGCTCGGCACGGGGCTCGAGAAGTTTTATCCACAGCGAAATAGACGCCTGGCGGACGCCATGATCGCTTCGGGCAGCGCAGTGCTTTCGGAGTTTCCGCTGGATGCAGGTCCCAGCGCCAGCAACTTCCCACGGCGCAATCGCATTATCAGTGGTTTGTCCCTCGGAGTGCTGGTGGTCGAAGCCAGTGTCGCCAGCGGTTCACTGATCACCGCGAGGCTGGCGGCGGAACAGGGGCGCGAGGTGTTTGCGATGCCCGGGTCGATCCATCACCCTGGCGCCCGCGGCTGTCATCAGTTGATTCGGGACGGTGCGGTGCTGGTGGAAACCATCGAACATATCCTCGAAGCCTTGCGCGGTTGGCAACGACTGTCGTTATCCACAGAAACCTGCCCCCCTGCGACGACTCACCCACTGCTGAAACTGCTGCATGCCGCGCCTCACACCAGTGAAGCGCTGGCCGACGCAAGCGGCTGGGCCTTGCCGAAAGTGCTGGCGGCGTTGACGGAACTGGAAATGGATGGCCGCGCCGTGTGCGAAAACGGGCGCTGGTTTGCACGGGTGAGCTAGGTTTTATAAACAAGATCGGTAAACTGCGCAGAGCCTTAGTCTGGAGTGTTTTTCATGGTCAACAGTTGGCGTGTGCAACAAGCCGCGCAAGCAATTCGCGCCGGGGCGGTGATTGCCTACCCAACCGAAGCAGTCTGGGGCCTGGGTTGCGACCCGTGGGACATCGATGCGGTGGAACGTCTGCTGCTGATCAAGGGCCGCTCTGTGGAAAAGGGGCTGATTCTGGTCGCCGACAACATCCGTCAGTTCGATTTCCTCTTCGAAGACTTCCCCGAGTTGTGGATGGACCGCATGGCCAGTACCTGGCCGGGTCCGAACACCTGGTTGGTGCCGCACCAGAACCTGCTGCCGGAGTGGATTACCGGCGTGCATGAAACCGTGGCGCTGCGGGTCAGCGATCACCCGCTGGTGCGGGATTTGTGCGCGCTGGTCGGGCCGCTGGTGTCGACGTCGGCCAATCCGCAGGGGCGCCCGGCGGCACGTACGCGGATTCGCGTCGAACAGTATTTCCGTGGCCAGGTGGATCTGGTGCTGGGCGGAAACCTGGGCGGACGCAAGAACCCCAGCGTGATTCGCGATCTGGCGACCGGAAAGGTTGTGCGCCCCGATTGAGACCGAGTTGACCCCTTCGCGAGCAAGCCCGCTCCCACAGGGGATTTGTATTCGACACAGAAACCCTGTGGGAGCGAGCTTGCTCGCGATGGCGTCAGTCAGGGCAACAAAACAACCGAGCCCGTCGTGCGCCGCGCCGACAACTCGGTCTGCGCCTTCGCCGCGTCAGCCAGTGGATAACGCTGGCTGATGTCCACGGTCAGCTTGCCGCCGATGATCATCTCGAACAATTCATCGGCCATGCGTTGCAGGTTTTCGGCGTTGTTCGCATAAGTGCCCAGGGTTGGCCGGGTCACGTACAGCGAGCCTTTCCCCGCCAGGATCCCCAGGTTCACGCCGTCGACCGCGCCGGACGCATTGCCGAAACTCACCACCAGCCCACGCGGCGCGACGCTGTCGAGTGAAGTCAGCCAGGTGTCCTTGCCAACGCCGTCGTACACCACCGGGACTTTTTTGCCGTCGGTCAATTCCAGCACACGTTGCGCGACATTTTCATGGCTGTAATCGATGGTCGCCCAGGCACCGTTGGCCTTGGCCAGCGCGGCTTTCTCCGCCGAGCTGACAGTGCCGATCAGCTTCACGCCCAAGGCCTTGGCCCATTGGCAGGCCAGGGAACCGACCCCACCGGCCGCGGCATGGAACAGGATGGTTTCGCCACCCTTGAGTTCATAAGTCTGACGCAGCAGGTATTGCACGGTCAGGCCCTTGAGCATGACGCCAGCGGCCTGTTCGAAGCTGATGGCGTCCGGCAGTTTCACCAGATTGGCTTCGGGTAAGACGTGAATATCGCTGTAGGCGCCCAGCGGCCCGCTGCCATAGGCCACGCGATCGCCGATCTTGAAGCGGATCACGTCGCTGCCCACTGCCTCGACCACGCCCGCACCCTCTGAACCGACGCCCGACGGCAGGGACGGCGGTGGATACAAACCGCTGCGGTAGTAGGTGTCGATGAAGTTCAGGCCGATGGCCTTGTTGGTCACGCGTACTTCCTTCGGACCTGGCTCGGCGGGTTGGTAATCCACATATTCGAGCACTTCGGGGCCGCCATGGGCGCGGAACTGGATACGCTTTGCCATCAGAACTCTCCATAGGTCGTTTTACCAAGCTCCCTATCGGACTCCTAAGCTTGATCTTCGTCAACTGCGGCGGGGTGACTTGCGATGGTATGCTACGCGCCCATTTGCGCAGGCTGAGCTCCAATGGAGCGCCGCGTTGTTTTGCCCGATTCAAGGTGATGACATGACGACCCGCACCGAGGCCGTAAAAGCCTACCTGCTCGACCTGCAAGACCGTATTTGCGCCGCCCTGGAAGCCGAAGACGGTGGCACGCAATTCGTCGAAGACGCCTGGACCAGGCCGGCGGGCGGTGGCGGTCGCACCCGTGTGATAGAAAACGGCGCGGTGATTGAAAAGGGTGGCGTCAACTTTTCCCATGTCTTCGGCAGTGGTCTTCCACCGTCTGCCAGCGCCCATCGACCGGAACTGGCCGGCCGCGGCTTCGAAGCCCTCGGCGTGTCGCTGGTCATCCACCCGCACAACCCGCATGTGCCGACTTCCCACGCCAACGTGCGTTTTTTCATCGCCGAAAAAGAAGGTGAAGAGCCGGTCTGGTGGTTCGGTGGCGGCTTCGACCTGACCCCGTATTACGGCAACGAAGAAGACTGCATCCACTGGCACCGCGTGGCCGAGCAGGCCTGCGCGCCGTTCGGCCCGGACGTCTACCCGCGTTACAAGGCCTGGTGCGACAGCTACTTCCACATCAAGCATCGTCACGAGCCGCGTGGCATCGGCGGCCTGTTTTTCGACGACCTGAACGAGTGGGACTTCGACACCAGCTTCGCCTTCATGCGTGCTATCGGTGACGCGTACATCGACGCTTACCTGCCCATCGTGCAGCGCCGCAAGAACGATGCGTTCACCGCCAAGCAGCGTGAGTTCCAGGAGTTCCGCCGTGGCCGCTACGTTGAATTCAACCTGGTCTACGACCGTGGCACGTTGTTCGGCCTGCAATCGGGTGGGCGTACCGAGTCGATCTTGATGTCGCTGCCGCCGCAAGTGCGCTGGGGCTACGACTGGAAAGCCGAGCCTGGCAGTGAAGAAGCGCGTCTGACCGAGTACTTCCTGCAAGACCGCGATTGGTTGGCCGAAGCCTGAACGAGGAATCCTGATGGACCGTTATGTCGTATTCGGTAACCCGATTGGCCACAGCAAGTCGCCGCTGATCCATCGGCTGTTCGCCGAGCAGACCGCGCAGAAACTGGATTACAACACGCTGCTGGCGCCACTCGACGACTTTTCCACCTGTGCCCGGCGGTTTTTCCTCGAAGGACGCGGCGCCAACGTGACGGTGCCGTTCAAGGAAGAAGCCTATCGGCTGGCGAACAGCCTGACGGCGCGGGCACAACGGGCCGGAGCGGTGAACACCCTGAGCAAACTGGCCGATGGCAGTCTGCTGGGCGACAACACCGACGGTGCCGGGCTGGTGCGGGACCTGACGGTCAACGCCGGGTTCAGCCTCAAGGGCAAACGCATCCTGCTGCTCGGTGCTGGCGGTGCGGTGCGCGGTGCTTTGGAGCCATTGCTGGCCGAGCAACCGGCATCGGTGATCATCGCCAACCGCACGGTGGACAAGGCCGAGCTGCTGGCGGAACTGTTCTGCGATCTGGGGCCGATCTCGGCCAGCGGCTACGACTGGTTGCAGGAGTCGGTGGACTTGATCATCAACGCGACCTCGGCGAGCCTGACCGGTGATGTGCCGCCTATTGCCCCCAGTTTGATTGAGCCTGGCAAAACGGTGTGCTACGACATGATGTACGGCAAGGAACCGACCTCGTTCTGCCGCTGGGCCAGCGAACACGGGGCGGCGGTGTCGATGGATGGTTTGGGCATGCTAGCCGAGCAAGCGGCGGAAGCATTCTTCCTGTGGCGCGGCGTGCGCCCGGATACGGCGCCGGTGCTGGCTGAGTTGCGTCGACAGTTGGCCTTGTAACCTACTGTAGGAGCGAGCTTGCTCGCGAAAAACCTGAGGGCATCTGTTTTTGCGCGTAATCGTTCACGACCTTCGCGAGCTAGCTCGCTCCTACAGTGAGTGGTATTTCAGTCCTCAAACCGGATCGGGCATTTCTCCGCCCCTTCCAGCTTCCTCAACTCTTCCACCACCTGCGGTCGGGCCCGGCGCAAGGTGAGGCTGCGATCTTGACGCAGTAGCCGCCGCGCTTCCTGGTGCAGCATTTCCACCCCAGAGTAATCGATGAAGTTGATCTGCTGCGCCTCGATCACCACGCGCGCGCCGTGCATGCGTTGCAGGCGTACTTGCAGGTAATGGCTGGCGCCGAAAAAAATCGAGCCCCCCACCCGCAGAATGTCTTCCTCGCCATCTCGCACATGCTGCACCCGTGGTTGCGATGTGCGTTTGAGGTAGAAAAAAAGCGAGGCCAACACGCCGGCGTAGATCGCCGTCTGCAACTCCAGCAGCAGCGTGGCGACGCAGGTCAGCGCCATGACCACAAATTCGGCGCGGCTGACCCGCAACAACGCGCGAATGCCGCGATGGTCCACCAGTCCCCAGGCGATCAACAGAATGCTGCCGGCCATGGCTGGAATCGGGATGTGCGCGATCAGGCTAGCGCCGAATATCGCAAACAGCGCCACCCACAATGCCGAAAAAATCCCGGCCAGCGGCGAACAGGCCCCCGCTTCGTAGCTCAGGCCTGAGCGAGTGAAGGAGCCGGCCGACAGCGATCCGGAAAAAAACGCACCGACGATGTTCGACAAGCCCTGGGCGCGGACTTCCTGATTCGCGTCGAGTAATTGCTGCGAACGTGCCGAGATCGAGCGGGCGATCGACAGGCTGGTTACTAGCCCGAGCATACCGACCGCCACCGCGCTGGGCAGCAGGCGCAGGATCAGATCAAGGTCCAGGGGCAACGGACTGAAGGGCGGCAGTTTGCCGGTGAAGGCGCTTACCAGTTGCACATGGCCGAACATTGATGGCCAGAGCCAAACCAGCAAGCCGCCGAGAATCAGGGTGATCAAGAGCGTCGGCCAGCGTGGCAGCAGCAGTTTGAGGATCACGCCGACCACCACGGTCGCCAGACCCAGCGCCAGCGAAGGTTTGTCCATTTCGCCGAGATGGCGCAACAACGTGATGAAACTATCCAGCGCGGTGGCCTGGCTGGGCAAGTCCAGCCCCAGCAGGTTAGGCAATTGACCGATGGCAATCACAACGGCAGCACCCAGGGTGAAGCCGAGTACCACCGAGTGCGAGACGAAATTCACCAGCGCGCCGAACCGCAGCAAACCCAGCAGCCACTGAAAGATGCCGGCAAGAAACGTCAGCAACAGGATCAGCATGACGTAGTCCTGCGACGCTGGAACGGCCAGAGGACTGACACTGGCATACAGGACAATGGAGATGGCGGCCGTAGGACCGCAGATCAAATGCCACGACGAACCCCAGAGGCAGGCGATCAGAACGGGGATGATTGCGGCG
This sequence comes from Pseudomonas sp. BF-B-30, assembly GCF_019956305.1. Classification (NCBI taxonomy): domain Bacteria; kingdom Pseudomonadati; phylum Pseudomonadota; class Gammaproteobacteria; order Pseudomonadales; family Pseudomonadaceae; genus Pseudomonas; species Pseudomonas sp. BF-B-30. The sequence goes on from NZ_JAHBDG010000082.1 coordinate 109,052, forward strand.
TACAGGCCGTATTCCGGTGGCAGGCCGGCGATCAGTGCGTAGGCAATGGATTGCGGCAACGCGAGGATCGCGCCGCTGAGGCCGACGATCAGGTCGCGCCCGACACTGGCGCGGGTTTGCCGGGGTAGCCAGGTGAGGAAAGGGAAGAGTGAATGGCGGCTGGGAAGGGCCATGGGTCCTCTCGGGTGGGGATTTTGCGCAAGGGTAGCAGGACAAGGCGATCATTGTGGCGAGGGGGCTCGCCCCCGTTGGACGGCGCAGCCGTCCCAAAACCATTGAATGTGGTTTATCAGGTAGACCGCATTCAATGGTTTTACGATCGCTTCGCAATCGAACGGGGCGGTGCGGCGGTCCGACAAGCCCCCTCGCCACAAAGACCATATCGCCTCTGGTTTAGAGTTTGGCTTTGACCGCTGGCAAAGCATCCTTGCCATCCACTGTCTTCACCCCATCGAGCCATTTATCCAGCACGGCCGGGTTGGCCTTGATCCACGCCTTGGCCGCGTCGGCATTGCTGACCTTCTTGTTCACCACCTCGGCCATGATGCTGTTTTCCATCTCCTGAGTGAAACTCAGGTTGGTCAGCAGTTTGCCGACGTTCGGGCAGGCCTGTGCATAACCTTTTCGGGTCAGGGTATGCACGCTGCCGGTGTCACCGAAGTATTTCTCGCCACCCTTCAGATAGTGCATTTTCAGCTGCACGTTCATCGGGTGCGGGGTCCAGCCGAGGAAGGTCACGAATTTCTGTTTTTTCACCGCGCGGGACACTTCCGCCAGCATCGCCTGCTCGCTGGACTCGACCAGTTTCCACTGGCCCATGTCGAAATCGTTTTTCTTGATGATCTCTTGCAGTGAGATATTCGCCGGTGCACCGGAGCCGATGCCATAGATCTTGTGGTCGAACTTGTCGGCGTACTTGTTCAGGTCGGCAAAGTTATGCACACCCGCGTCCCACACGTAGTCCGGGACAGCGAGGGTGAATTCGGTGCCGTCGAGGTTCTTCGCCAGTTGCGTGACATCGCCGCTTGCGACGAATTTGTCGTAGAAGCCCTGCTGCGCCGGCATCCAGTTACCCAGGAACACATCGACCTGGCCGTCCTTCAACCCGCCAAAGGTGATCGGCACCGCGAGGGTGTCGACCTTGGCCTTGTAGCCCATGCCGTCCAGCAGAAACCCGGTGATGGCGTTGGTCGCGGCGATGTCGCTCCAGCCCGGGTCGGCCATCTTCACCGTCTCGCAACTCTGATCGGCAAACGCCGAGGCACTGCCCAGAGCCAGGAGCCCGACCGTCAGTACTGTGGATAACCTTTGCATGGACTTCCCCTTAACATTATTGGTTTTGGCAGGGTTGTGGATAACGTGCTTTACGTTCCAGATCGTCGAGGTCGATGTGGTTACGCATGTACTGCTGACTGGCGTCCACCAGCGGCTGGTGATCCCAGCTCTTGAGCTTGCCGAGGGTCAGCGCCTCGGCCACGAAGCGTCGGCGCCGCTGGCTGGCGAGCACCTGCTGGTGAATCGCCGGAATGTTCCATTTGGCCCGCGCTTCGGCGAGAAAATCGTCGAACAACTGGCGATGTTGCGGCGAATGACTGAGTTCTTCCAGTTCGCGAGGGTCATTCTGTACGTCGAAGAGTAGGCAAGGGTCGTCTTCGCTATAGATGAATTTGTAGGCACCGCGACGGATCATCATCAACGGGCTGACGGTGCCTTCGGCCATGTATTCACCGAACACTTCATCGTGGCCGCCCTGCCCTTGCAGGTGCGGAACCAGCGAGCGGCCGTCCAGCGGCAAGCCCGGTTCCAGCGAGCCGCCGGCCAGTTCGACGAATGTCGGCAACAGGTCCGCCGTGGAAACACTGGCGCTGACCCGGCCGGCGCCGAACTGCCCCGGTGCGCTGACCAACAGCGGCACCCGTGCGGCCATTTCATACCAGTGCATTTTGTACCAGAGGCCGCGCTCGCCGAGCATGTCGCCGTGGTCACCGGAAAACACGATGATGGTGTCATCGATCAGCCCGGTATCTTCGAGGGTTTGCAGGAGTTTGCCGACGTTGCTGTCGATATAGCTGCACGCGCCGAAATAGGCGCGACGGGCATCGCGGATCTTATCCACAGGCAGCGGCTTGTCCCACAGGTCGTAGACCTTGAGCAGACGTTGCGAATGCGGATCGAGGTCATGCGGGTCAGGGGTTGTAGGCAGCGGGATATCGGCATCGTCGTACAAATCCCAGAAAGCTTTGGGAATGGTGTACGGATCGTGCGGGTGAGTCATCGAAACGGTCAGGCAGAACGGCTGGTCGCCATCCTCGCGGATATGGTCGAACAGGTACTGCTGGGCCTTGAACACCACCTCTTCGTCGAAATCCAGTTGATTGGTGCGTACGCACGGGCCGGCTTGCAGCACCGATGACATGTTGTGATACCAGGTCGGGCGCACGTCCGGTTCATCCCAGTTTACCGCCCAGCCATAGTCGGCCGGGTAAATGTCACTGGTCAGGCGTTCTTCGTAGCCGTGCAACTGGTCTGGCCCGCAGAAATGCATCTTGCCCGACAGGGCGGTGCGGTATCCGAGACGGCGCAGGTAATGGGCGTAGGTCGGTACGTCAGCGGGGAAATCGGCGGCGTTGTCGTAGGCGCCGATCTTGCTCGGCAACTGGCCGCTAACCAGTGTGAAACGCGATGGCGCGCACAATGGGCTGTTGCAATAGGCTGAGTCAAACACCACGCCTTGTGCGGCGAGGCGACTGAGATTGGGCAGTTTGATGGGCGATGGGCCGTAGAACGGCAACATTGGCGCGGCCATTTGATCGGCCATGATGAAAAGAATGTTCTTGCGCTTCATGTGATCGCGGCATTCCATAGTGGATGTTTATGCGAGAGTGCTGGCGTTGAGAATGAAACCCTCGCACCTTGCGGTAAAGCCCATACGCGGCAATGACTAGGATAAGCACAGCTTATGTATGACGCCCTTGGTGACCTGTCACTGGATCTGCTTCGCGCCTTCGAAGCGGCGGCCCGTCAGCGCAGCTTCACAGCGGCGGCGGTTGAACTGGGCACCACGCAACCGGCCATCAGCCAGCAGATCAAGCGCCTGGAACAACAACTGGCAACACGCCTGTTCGACCGCATTTATCGCGGAATCGAACTGACAGAGGCTGGGCAGATTCTATTTGAGCAGGTTCAGCTCGGTTTGCAGAATATCGACGCAGGATTGAGCGCAATCAGCGCGCAGCAACAGCATGAAGTGCTGCAGGTGGCCACGGATTTTGCCTTCGCCGCCTATTGGTTGATGCCGCGTCTGCACCGCTTTCACGCGGCCAATCCGCAGGTGGATGTCAGCCTGGTCACCAGTGAACGCAGCCATAACATGCTACGTACCGATATCGATGTGGCGGTGCTGTTCGGCGATGGCCGCTTCAAGCAGGGTGAAAGCCATTGGCTGTTCAGCGAGGAAGTGTTTCCGGTGTGCAGCCCGCAGCTGTTGAGCGAGCGTCCACTGCCCTTGCCAGCCCAGGCATTGCTGGAGTTCCCTTTGTTGCACCTGCGTGGGGAACACAGCAGTAACTGGTTCGACTGGAGTGGTGTGTTCCGCGAGCTGGGCATCACCTCGCCCCCGGCGCCCGGGCAGTTGCGCTTCGATAATTACACCTTGCTGATTCAGGCGGCGATTGGCGGCCAGGGCGTGGCCATCGGCTGGCGCCACCTTGTGGATAACTTGCTGGCGCAAGGGTTGTTGTGTCGACCGATCGGCGAAACGGTGATGTCGAGGCTGGGTTACTACGTGGTTCTGCCCCAGCGCAAAAGACGCGGAGCATTGATCCAGCAGTTTGTGGATTGGTTGATGGCGGAACAGGCCAGCAGTGCGCAATCGCTCAACGGCCTGACGCTGCCGTCCATTGCGGTTTAACTGTCGGTTGCGATGAAGTTGACGTGCTCGCCGATGTGCAGGTTCAGGTGCAATTCATCGGCAATGCCCACGGCAGTGCGGGCCAGCCGTTTGAGCGGTTCAACCAACCCCGGTTCGGGGTTGCCACCGATGTTGGCAAAGTGTTCTATGGTCAGCCCTGGTACCCCGCGCGGTTCGTTAACCAGCGTCCACTTCAAAGGACTGCTTTGCAGTGCCTCGCGGATTTCCTCGGCGGCGTGACGTTGCAAGCTATCCTCGGTTTCCGGGTCGTCCAGCACGTCGAAATCACCCACCAGAAACAATCGGGCGATGTTTGCTGCCTGCATGCCATCGATGAGCGCATCCACTGCCAGCACCTGCTCGACCGGGCCGGGCACGATGGTTTTTTCCACGTGTTCGCTATTGAACGGTAACCCTGGTGCGTCCAGTAAGCAGATAACCACTGAACTGCCGGCCACACTCTGCTTGACCCGTTGCGCGTCGAACAGGTCGCCAGTCTTGGTGCGCAGCCCCGGGCGGGGTGCCAGCGCCGTCAGGTCATCGAGAATCGCGATCACTTCATGCTGGCGTCGCAGCATTTCAGCCATCAGCGCACTGCCCAGGCTACTCATGGCACCATAAAGCACCACTTTCACGACGGGGGTTTCGGCATTTTTCATGGCTGGGCTTCCTGTTTTCCAGCGTCTGTATAACGTTTGACCCGCAGGAAACGGCGAGGGTTCGAACAACTTTCAGAGGGATTCAGATGCAGCAGATAACGGGCTACCACGCCCACGTTTATTTCGATGCCAACACGATCTCGCAGGCGCGAGCCTTATGTGAACGGGCGGCGCAATTGTTTCCATTGAAAATGGGCCGCGTGCACGAGCGCCCGGTCGGTCCACACCCGGACTGGAGCTGCCAGTTGGCGTTCGAACCGCAGGTGCTGGGCGACGTTCTGCCGTGGCTGGCGCTGAACCGCAAGGGGCTGGTGGTGTTCCTGCACCCGGACACCGGCGACGATTTGCTTGACCACACCGAGCACGCGATCTGGATGGGCGCGATTCGGCCGCTGAACCTGTCTGTTTTTTGATCAGAGTGTTTCTTCAGCCTCGCCGGGCAAATGTTCGTCCAGATGCAGCCACGGCAAGCGGCTGTCGGTCCAGATGTGCCGCTCGGCTGGTGCTTGCTCAGGATGGTCGAGGGTGGCGATGGTCAAGTCGATGCTTTCCGGGCTTAGTTGCGTCGCTAGTGCCAGTTGCGCCCCACAGTGGCCGCAGAAATATCGCGCACAGGTGGATGAAGAATCGTACCGCGACGGCGTCCCGGCCAGCCATTGAAAGGCGGATGCCGGCACGGTTATCCAGGTAGTCACGATGCCGCCGCTGACCCGTCGGCAAATCGAACAATGACAGTGGGCGATATCGTGCAGCGGCCCGCTGAATTGATAGCGCAGTTGCCCGCAATGGCAGCCGCCGGTGTGAATTTTGTTCATGGCATTCCTCCCGATGCGTAATTACCGACGCCTTCGCGAGCAAGCCCGCTCCCACATTGGCTTTGTGTACGACACAGATCCAGTGTGGGAGCGGGCTTGCTCGCGAAGGCCGTAACTCGGTTCACCTTCATGCCCCAGTCCGACGACCGGTTGTACTTCCGGTCAACGCGTTCATCGCCGAAAGCTGGCTGAAAGCTTCCCCGATTAGGATCGCCCCCACTACCGGCAACAGACCGGTTGGCCAATGCCAGCGTTTTATCGCTCGCACAGCCCATTTAACAACAACAATGGTGATTCTGATGTCCTCTTCCATCCGCCGCTTCGCTGCAACTCCGCCCGTACGTCTCGTGCTTCCCGTTCTGCGCTGATCCCGCCTGATCCGCCCATTCCCTAGCCGCGCTACGCCTGGAGTATTCCCATGCTGACTTTCCTTGGCTTCGCCATGGTCATCACGTTCATGTTCCTGATCATGACCAAGCGCCTGTCTGCGCTGATCGCCCTGATCATCATTCCAATCATCTTTGCCCTGTTCGGCGGTTTTTCGCCGAAGATCGGTCCGATGATGCTCGAAGGCATTACCAAGCTTGCGCCAACCGGCGTGATGTTGATGTTCGCTATCTTGTACTTCGCCCTGATGATCGACTCCGGCCTGTTCGACCCGGCCGTGCGCAAGATCCTCAAACTGGTCAAGGGCGACCCGCTGAAAGTTTCGGTCGGCACCGCCGTTCTGGCGCTCGTTGTCTCCCTCGATGGTGACGGCGCGACCACTTATATGATCTGCGTGGCCGCCATGCTGCCGCTCTACAGCCGTATCGGCATGAGCCCGCGAATCATGGCCGGCCTGATCATCCTCGCCGGTGGCGTGATGAACATGACCCCATGGGGTGGCCCGACCGCTCGCGCCGCCAGTGCGTTGCATGTGGATCCGTCCGACATCTTCGTACCGATGATTCCTGCGATGCTGGCTGGTGTGGTGGCGATCCTGGTCATTGCCTACTTCTACGGCAAGCGTGAACGTGCGCGTCTGGGTGAACTGCACCTGGTGGGCGATGAAATCGACCACAGTGAAATCAGCGTTTCGCAGTTCCCGGATGCCCGTCGTCCGAAGCTGATCTGGTTCAACGGCGCCCTGACCCTGGCCCTGATGTGCACCCTGATCGCCGGCCTGCTGCCGTTGCCGGTACTGTTCATGGTGGCGTTCAGTATCGCCATGATCGTCAACTACCCTTGCCTGCAACAGCAGAAGGATCGCGTCGCGGCTCACGCCGGTAGCGTACTGGCGGTGGTCGGGTTGATCTTTGCGGCCGGTATCTTCACCGGTATCCTGACCGGCACCGGGATGGTCGACGCCATGTCGAAGAGCCTGTTGGCGGTGATTCCGGATTTCCTCGGCCCGTACCTGGCAGTGATCACGGCACTGGTAAGCATGCCGTTCACTTTCTTCATGTCGAACGATGCATTTTATTACGGCGTGTTACCGGTACTTGCCGAAGCCGCCAGCCATTACGGTATAACCGCAGTGGAAATGGCACGTGCCTCGATCGTCGGTCAGCCCGTCCACCTGTTGAGCCCGCTGGTTCCATCGACCTACCTGTTGGTGGCCCTGGCTGGCATCGACTTCGGTGACCACCAGCGCTTCACTCTCAAGTGGGCAGTGCTGGTTTGTATCTGCATACTGATTGCTGCACTGCTGTTGGGGACTTTCCCGGTGTTCAGCACTCTATAAGCCCAAGACTCACCACTTCGGGTCCAGGCTTCGCTGTTTGAAGCCCGGGCCCGTTTTGGTTTAACAATCGCTCAAAGGAATACACATGGAATGGCTGACCAACCCTGAAATCTGGGTTGCCTTCTTCACCCTGACCGCCCTGGAAATCGTCCTGGGTATCGATAACATCATCATGATTTCGATCCTGGTCAGCCGCATGCCCAAACACATGCAGGCGCGCACCCGGATTTTCGGTCTGGCGCTGGCCATGATCACGCGAATCCTGCTTCTGCTGTCGATCACCTGGGTCATGCGCCTGACGGCGGACCTGTTCGTAGTATTCGACCAGGGTATTTCCGGACGCGACCTGATCCTGTTCTTCGGTGGTCTGTTCCTGTTGTGGAAGAGCTCGCAAGAGATGTACCACGCGCTGGAAGGTGAAGACGAAACCAACGAAGAGCCTTCGGGCAAGGGCGGCAACTTCCTCTACACCATCATCCAGATCGCGATCATCGACATCGTGTTCTCCCTGGACTCGGTGATCACCGCAGTCGGCATGGTCTCCCACGTACCGGTCATGGTTGCGGCAATCATCGTGGCCGTACTGGTGATGATGTGGGCATCTGGCACCATCAGTGAGTTCATCGACAAGCACCCGTCGCTGAAAATGCTGGCGCTGTCGTTCCTGCTGATCGTCGGTACGGTGCTGATTGCCGAATCCCTGGACGTGCACGTGCCAAAAGGCTACGTCTACTTCGCCATGGCGTTCTCGCTGGCGGTGGAAGCGATCAACATCAAGATGCGCACTGCCATCGCGAAAAAGAAGAAACAGCAGGATCCGGTAAGGCTGCGCAAGGACATCCCGGGCCAGTAACCCGGTAGTACGCAACACCCTGTGGGAGCGGGCTTGCTCGCGAAAGCGGTGTGTCAGACAACATTAATGTCGACTGACACGACGCCTTCGCGAGCAAGCCCGCTCCCACTTTGTTTTTGCGGGTTGCTTAAACCGGATTTCATGACAGTTTTGTTTCAATCGCGTCTTTGGCTATGCGATGCTGGCGCGCAGACCGTTAGCCAACTACAGCTTAAGTACAGAACGTAGAACGTCGCGCGGTACCGTCAACTTGCTCCTTTGGGGCGCTACACCACAGGGGGTCATTATGCTCACCCTGCTCAATTTGCTTTCTGCCGTGGCCCTGCTGATCTGGGGCACGCACATCGTCCGAACCGGCATCCTGCGGGTCTACGGCACCAACTTGCGCCATGTCATCAGCCATAACATGTCCAACCGCTGGCTGGCTTTCCTCTCCGGGATCGCCGTGACGGCGATGGTCCAGAGCAGCAACGCCACCGCCATGCTGGTCACCTCCTTTGTCGGCCAGGGCCTGATGGCGCTTACGCCAGCGTTGGTCACCATGCTCGGTGCCGATGTCGGTACGGCCCTGATGGCGCGGGTGCTGACGTTCGATCTGTCGTGGTTGTCGCCGTTGCTGATTTTTGCCGGGGTGATCTTCTTTCTGTCGCGCAAGCAGACCCGACTCGGACAGATGGGCCGTGTCGCCATTGGCTTGGGGTTGATCATTCTGGCGCTGCAACTGATTGTTGAAGCCGCGCACCCGATTACCCATGCCAAAGGGGTGAAGGTGATTTTCGCCTCGCTCACCGGCGATATCCTGCTCGACGCCCTGGTCGGCGCGCTGTTCGCGATGCTTTCCTATTCCAGCCTGGCCGCTGTATTGCTCACCGCGACCCTGGCGGGCGCCAACGTGATCAGCCTGCCGGTGGCCATCGGGCTCGTGATCGGCGCCAATATCGGCAGCGGCATACTCGCGTTCCTCAGCACCAGCATGCAGAACGCCGCCGGGCGCCAAGTGGCGCTGGGCAGCCTGCTGTACAAACTGATTGGTCTTTTACTGATCATTCCAGTGCTCGATCCGCTGGTGCACTGGCTCGATGGCCTGGATTTCAGCCCTCAGGAAATGGTCATTGGCTTTCACCTGCTCTACAACATCGCGCGTTGCCTGATCTTGCTGCCCAGTGTTGGGCCGATGGCCAGGTTTTGTGCCTGGGTGCTGCCGGAGCGCCCGCTAGTCAACGGTACGGCCAAGCCCCGACACCTTGACCCCACGGCGTTGGTCACCCCCGGTTTGGCGCTGGCCAACGCAGCCCGGGAAACCCTGCGCATGGGCGACCTGATCGACAACATGCTCGAAGCCATGCTCGACGTGTTGCGCGGAAAGCAAACCGCCGTCACCCAGGAAATGCGGCGCCTGACCGATGATGTCGAAGCGCTCTACAGCGCGATCAAGTTGTATCTGGCGCAAATGCCCCGGGAAGATCTCAGCGATCAGGACAGCCGGCGTTGGGCGGAAATCATCGAACTGGCGATCAACCTGAAACTGGCCAGCGACTTGATCGAACGCATGCTGCGCAAGGTCCAGCAGCAGAAAACCTCGCAGCGCCGGTCGTTTTCCGAAGTGGGGCTGGACGAATTGACCGGGCTGCAAACTCAGTTGATTTCCAACCTGCGGCTCGGGATGTCGGTGTTTCTCAGTGGCGACCCGGAAAGTGCCCGCCAGCTGGTGCGTGAAAAACGTCGTTTCCGCGCACAGGAACGGCGCCTGGCTCACGCTCATGTCAGCCGCTTGCAACGTAAAATCGTGCAAAGTATCGAAACCAGTTCGTTGCACCTGGAGCTGATCGCCGACATGAAGCGTCTTAATTCGCTGTTTTGCAGCAGTGCCTACGTGGTGCTGGAAACATCGGACACAGGTGCGCTGGTGGTCGACGATTTGAGTGACATCACTCATTCACCCTGAACGTCCACAGTTGCCTGAAGTCTGTTGAACTTACGCTAGCCGTACGGAAGCTCGTTATGCGTTGTCTGTTGTTCGCCTGCCTGTTGCTTGGTTCATTCCCGTCATTCGCCCTGGATCGCTTCCAGGTCGAGGGCTACACCCTGCGCAACGGTTTGCAGTTGCTGCTCAAGCCCGGCACTGACCACGGGCATGTGGCGATCCGGCTGGTGGTCGGCGTTGGCCTGGACGATTTCAAGTGCGAAGAAAAGGAGTTGCCGCATCTGCTGGAACACTTGTTGTTCAGCGGTATCGACGCCAGCGGCGAAGGCGGCCTGGAAGAAAGCATGCAGGCTCTGGGCGGCGAGTGGAACGCGTTCACCAGTAATGCCGATACGACTTTCGTCATCGAAGCCCCGGCGAAAAACCAGCGCAAGGTTCTCGACCTGTTGCTGGCGCTGCTGACCCAGACCCGCTTCGACGACAGTGCCATCAACGCGGCCAAGCAAGTGGTCGAGCGTGAAGACGGCGGCCATTACTCGCACCTGCAACGCTGGCTCGATCGTCAGGACCTCGGCCACACGGCCAGCAAACAACTGGCCGTGGAATTGGGCCTCAAATGCCCGGAGCGTGCGCAAGTCGATGACCTGACCCGTGAACAACTGGAGCAGGTGCGCAAGGACTGGTATGCGCCGAACAACATGACCCTGATCGTGGTCGGCGACCTCGACAAGTTGCTGCCATCCTATCTGGAGCGGGCGTATGGCGCGCTGGAAGCGATCACCCCTGGCGAGCATCCGCCGCTGCCGCAAATCCAGGCCAGCGCCACCCATGAGCGCACCTTGACCCACAGTCTGGTCGGCAACGGCGCCAAGTTGCACTGGCTGGTGCCGGAGCCGGTACTGGAGGATGGGCACGATGAAACCTTCGATTTGCTCAAGGACTATCTGGATTGGGCGCTTTATCGCCAGTTACGCCTGGCTCACGGTTTGTCCTACGGCCCGTGGGCGGAGCGCGAGGTGTTCGGCGGCGTAGGTTTCATGAGCCTCAACGCCGACCTTGAGCGCGACGCCGTGGCCGATGCCGAACAAGTACTCGAGGACCTGAAGGCCGGCCTGCTCAAGGACGGCCTCAATGCCGACACCTTCAACCGCCTCAAGCAGGCCGCGATTGCCCGCCAGGCCTGGGCCGTACAAGGCAACAGCGCGTTGGCCGACTACTACTGGAGCGCGATCGGTAACTACGAGGACGGTCACTTCACCAACCCGGCCCGGGAGCTGCAAGGGGTGACCCTGGAAGAAGCGAACAAGGCCGTGCGCGAATTGCTCCTGCAACCAGGGTATTTGCGGATCGAGAAGCCTTTGTTCAGTTATGACCAGTTGATGTGGCTGGTGGTCGGTGGGGTGGGCTTGATCGTGTTGATGTTGGTGGGCTGGCGTTTGCACCGCAGGAAGTAACCATTCCATGTGACAACGGACTGAGAGGCCTTGCCGGTTCCCTGTGGGAGCGAGCTTGCTCGCGATAGCGGATTGTCAGCCGCCGAAAATGTTGGATGTGCCGGCCTCATCGCGAACCCTCGCCACAGCGCCGCACCAGCGGTACCCTGTCGAGGTTTTTTCCTACGACGACTGTGAAACCAACGAATGCAAAACCTATCCCTTTTCGTACAGCGCATCCTTGATTTGATGAAGCGGTACCCTGGGGTCATTGCGCTCTTTGGTTTCATCTCCGGGGTGGGCAGTTTCATTCTGGTCGATCGCCAGCAAGGCCTGGCGAGCTGGATCACCACCATCATGCTGATCAGCTGGATCTGGCTGATGCTGGAAAACAGCCTGACCAAGCTGTTCACGCGCATCTTCAAGCGCGAAATACCGGAACCGTTGTTGCGTTACGCAACGCAGATGATCCATCAGGAAAGCCTGTTCTTTGTCCTGCCGTTCTTCTTCATCACCACGACGTGGAACAGCGGCCAGTTGTTTTTCACCGGGTTGCTGGGCGTGGCGGCGCTGATTTCGATCGTCGACCCGCTTTACTACAAGTGGCTGGCTCCACGGCGCTGGGCGTTTCTGGCCCTGCACACCCTGACCCTGTTCGCCGCGCTGCTCACCGCATTGCCGGTGATCATGCACCTGACCACCGCGCAAAGTTTCAAATGGGCACTGGGTATCTCGGTGCTGCTGTCGTTCCCGAGCCTGGCGTCGATCTTCCCGATTCGTACCCTGCGCAATGCGCTGGCGATCTTGAGTATCACCCTGGGCATCGGCGCCGTTGGTTGGGAGCTGCGCTCGTGGGTGCCGCCGGCGACGCTGTGGATGACCGACGTGGCCATCAGTACGCAAATGCAGGATCGCACACCCGGTGCCAGCCTCGACGAAGTCAGCGCCGAACAGATCCGTAATGGCGGGCTTTACGCGTACACCGCGATCAACGCCCCGCGTGGCCTGGACGAACGGATTTATCACGTCTGGAAGTTCAACGGTAAAGAGGTCGACCGCATTCCCCTGGATATTCGTGGCGGGCGCAAGGAAGGTTACCGGGCCTGGACCCACAAGCAGAACTTCCCGGGCAACCCGGCCGGTAAATGGCAGGTTCGGGTCCTGACCGAAGATGGCCAGGTCATTGGCGTGCTTCGCTTCAAGGTCACGGACAGCACAGCGATCAAAGAAAAGTAGTCCGGTTCGTGCTATTACGTAGAGCTGCGTAATCACTGAACAAGCACGGAGCTTATGATCAGCAGCACGATGGCCGGCAACGCCCGATTGGACTCCTCGATTACCCCTGCGCGGTTGCGGGTGACGGGCGACTGGACGCTTGCCCATTACGCTGACCTCAAGCTGTTGAGCGAAAAACTCCACGGCCAGTACGACGCCAACACCCCCATCGACCTCAATGGTCTCGGCGCCCTCGACACCGCCGGTGCCTCGCTGTTGGTCGAGCTGCTCGGCTCCGAGCGCCTCGGTCGTTCTGCCGAACATCCTGATTGCACACTCTCTGCTGCGGATCGGGCGTTGCTGCAAACCGTCTACTGCTCGTTGACCGATTTCTGCGTACCGATCAAGGAACCGGAAGTCAGCGTTTCCATTCAGTTGCTGACCCGCATTGGCCGCGCGGTGGACACTGTCTGGCAGGACACCCTGCAACTGCTGGGTTTCGTCGGCCTGATCATCGAAACCATCGTCCGCGGCCTGTTCCGTCCCAAGCGCTGGCGCGTCACGCCGATGATCGCCCATATCGAACAGACCGGTCTCGACGCCGCCCCCATCGTTGCGTTGCTGACTTTTCTGGTGGGCGCCGTGGTGGCGTTTCTCGGGTCGACGGTGCTGGCCACTTTCGGCGCCACCGTCTTCACCGTGGACCTGGTGGGGTTTGCCTTCCTGCGCGAATTCGGTGTGCTGCTGACCGCGATCCTGATGGCCGGGCGCACCGCCAGTGCGTTCACGGCGCAAATCGGTTCGATGAAGGCCAACGAAGAAATCGACGCCATCCGCACCCTGGGCCTCGATCCCGTGGAGTTGCTGGTGGTGCCGCGGGTCCTGGCGTTGCTGATCGCCCTTCCGATGCTGACCTTCCTGGCGATGCTGTCAGGGATTATCGGCGGTGCCGTGGTCTGCGCGGTGGCGCTGGATATCTCGCCAGCGATGTTCCTGTCGCTGCTGCAAACGGACATCGGCGTTCAGCACTTTCTGGTGGGGATCGTCAAAGCGCCGGTGTTCGCCTTCCTCATCGCCGCCATCGGTTGCCTCGAAGGCTTCAAGGTCAGTGGCAGCGCTGAGTCTGTGGGCGCGCACACCACGTCGAGTGTGGTGCAGTCGATTTTCGTGGTGATCGTGATGGATGCGATCGCCGCGATGTTTTTCATGGAGATGGGTTGGTGAGTCGTATCCCCAGAGCGCCCTCCGAGGCGGTGATCGAAGTCCGTGGGTTGTGCAACCGTTTTGGAAGCCAGAGCGTGCACGAGAACCTCGACCTGGACTTGTACAAGGGCGAGATCCTCGCCGTGGTCGGCGGCTCCGGCAGCGGCAAGTCGGTGCTGCTGCGCAGCATTGTCGGGTTGCGCCAGCCCAGCGAAGGCGTGGTGAAAGTTTTCGGGAAAAACCTGCCGACCTTGTCCGAGCACGAGCGTTCGCTGGTGGAGCGGCGATTCGGCGTGCTGTTCCAGAAAGGCGCGCTGTTCTCTTCACTGACGGTGACCGAGAACGTCGCCCTGCCGCTGATCGAACACGCCGGCTTGAGCCGCAACGACGCCGAGCACCTGGCGGCGGTGAAAATGGCCTTGGCCGGGTTACCGCTGTCGGCCGCAGAGAAGTACCCCTCGTCGCTGTCCGGCGGCATGATCAAGCGCGCCGCGCTGGCCCGGGCATTGGCACTGGACCCGGACATCCTGTTTCTCGACGAACCCACCGCCGGTCTCGACCCGATCGGCGCCGCCGCGTTCGACCAATTGATCCTGACCCTGCGCGATGCTTTGGGCCTGAGTGTCTTTCTGGTGACCCACGATCTCGACACGCTCTACACCATCACTGACCGGGTGGCGGTGCTGGCGCAGAAAAAAGTGCTGGTGGCGGACGCCATCGACAAGGTTTCGGAAACCAACGATGCGTGGATTCACGAATACTTCCATGGCCCTCGTGGCCGCGCGGCATTGACGGCCGCCCAACAGCTCAACGAGGTCTGACATGGAAACCCGAGCCCATCATGTATTGATCGGCCTGTTCACCGTGATTGTGGTGACGGCCGCGCTGCTGTTCGGCCTGTGGCTGGCCAAGTCCAGTGTCGACACCGAGTTCAAGGACTACGAAGTCGTGTTCAACGAGGCGGTCAGCGGTTTGTCCCAAGGTAGCTCGGTACAGTACAGCGGGATCAAGGTCGGCGACGTGATCTCGCTGCGCCTGGACCCGAAAGACCCGCGCCGGGTGCTGGCGCGAATTCGCTTGGCCGGCGATACCCCGGTCAAGGAGGACACCCAGGCCAAACTGGCCCTGACCGGCGTCACCGGGACTTCGATCATCCAACTCAGCGGCGGCACACCACAGAGTCCGACGCTCAAGGGCAAGGACGGTAACCTGCCGACCATCGTCGCCTCGCCCTCGCCCATCGCCCGGCTGCTCAATGACAGCGAAGACCTGATGGCCGGGGTGAGTACGCTGATGCATAACGCCAATCTGATGTTCTCCACGGAAAACATCGAGCGCATCAGCAACACCCTGGAGCACCTGGAGCAAACCACCGGGGCCATTGCCGATCAGCGCGGCGATATCCGCCAGACCATGCAGCAACTGGCCTCGGTGGGTAAGCAGGCCAACACCATGCTGGAGCAGACGACGGCGTTGATGCGCAATGCCAACGGGCTGCTCAACGAGCATGGCAAGGAAGCGCTGGGCAGCGCCGAGCAGGCGATGAAGTCGCTGCAGGAGAGCAGCGCCACCCTCAACAAACTGATCACCGCCAATCAGGATTCGCTCAACAGCGGCATGCAAGGCCTTAATGGCCTGGGCCCGGCGGTCCGTGAGATGCGCGAAACCCTGAGTTCGTTGCGCACCATCACCACACGCCTGGAAGCCAACCCCAGCGGTTACCTGCTGGGCAGTGACAAGACCAAGGAATTTACGCCATGAAGCTGATTCGGATTGCCCTCCTCGCTGGCTTCACATTGATCAGTTCGTGCTCGATCCTGCCCAAGCCCGAGCCCTTCGAGGTCTATCGATTGCCGTCGGCCCAGAGCGCATCGGCCAGCCATGGCACGCCGCAGCGCTGGTCGCTGCGCCTGAGCAAACTCCAGTCCAGCGAAGCGTTGAACAGTCCGAACATTGCCGTAATTCCCCAGGGCGATGTGATCAGCCACTACAAGGGTTCACGCTGGAGCGACCCGGCGCCGGTGCTGGTGCGCAATCGCCTGCTGGAAGGTTTCCAGCATGACGGGCGGGTGCCGCTGCTGAGCACCGATGACAGCATTTTCCAGACCGATCTTGAATTGGGCGGCAGCCTGCAGGCGTTCCAGACTGAATACCAGGGCACGAATGCCAGCGCGGTCGTGCGTCTGGATGCATTGCTGGTGCGCAGTTACGACCAGCGCATCCTCGCCAGCCGCCGCTTTGAAGTGCGCCAGCCGTTGAGCAATGTGCAAGTCCCGGCGGTGGTGGCCGGGTTCGGTCAGGCGAGCGATCAGTTGACCGTGCAGGTGGTGAGCTGGGCGGTTGAGCAAGGACAGAAACTCGCCCCGCCGCCCAGACCTTGAGGAAGTACACCGTCCCCTGTGGGAGCGGGCTTGCTCGCGAAGAGGGAGTGTCAGTCGACAACAATGTTGCCTGATACACCGCCTTCGCGAGCAAGCCCGCTCCCACAGTTGATTTGTGTCGATCCTGTCAACGCTGTAAAAACGCCTGATGCAACTCTTCCAGCGTCTCAAAGTGATACGTCGGCGCTTCGGCGCTCAACTCTTCATGGCTGCCGAACCCGTAACCTACCGCCGCCGCGTCCAGGCCATTGCTGCGCGCGCCGATCAGGTCGTGCTTGCGGTCGCCGATCATCAAAGTGTTGGCCGGGTCCAGGTTTTCTTCGGCCATCAGGTGAGCGATCAGCTCTACCTTGTTGGTCCGGGTGCCGTCCAGTTCGCTGCCGTAAATCACCTTGAAGTGTTTGGCAAAATCGAAATGCCGGGCGATTTCCCGGGCGAACACCCACGGTTTAGAGGTTGCGATGTACAGCTGTCGGCCTTGCCCGCTCAGGGCTTCCAGTAGTGGCGTGACACCATCGAACACCCGGTTTTCGTAGAGGCCGGTGACCTTGAAGCGCTCGCGGTAGAAATTCACCGCTTCCCAGGCCCTGGCTTCATCGAAGTCGTAGAACTGCATGAATGCCTGCAACAACGGCGGGCCGATGAAGTGTTCGAGTCTGGCCAGGTCCGGCTCATCGATACCCAGTTTGCTCAGGGCGAACTGGATCGAACGAGTAATGCCCTCACGTGGGTCGGTCAGGGTGCCATCGAGGTCGAACAAAACGGTTTGGTAATGCATGTCGAATCCTGAATAAGGGGCCGGGTCAAAGCTGGTCGTAGCCTTCGGCCAGATGCAGGTCCTTGAGCTTCACGTAGTTCGCCGCGCTGTAGGTGAAAAACGCGCGTTCCTTGTCAGTCAGCGGGCGGATCTGCTTCACCGGGCTGCCCACATACAGGAAGCCGCTTTGCAGATGCTTGCCCGGCGGCACCAGGCTGCCGGCACCGATGATCACCTCATCGTCGACCACCGCACCGTCCATGACGATGCTGCCCATGCCGATCAACACCCGGCTGCCCACCGAACAGCCATGCAGCATGACCTTGTGGGCGATGGTCACGTCATCGCCGATCAGCAACGGAAAGCCGTCCGGGTTGAACGGCCCGGCGTGGGTGATGTGCAACACGCAGCCATCCTGCACGCTGGTTCGCGCGCCGATGCGGATTCGGTGCATGTCGCCACGGATCACTGTCAGCGGCCAGACCGAGCTGTCTTCGCCGATTTCAACGTCGCCGATCACCACCGCCGAGCCGTCGACAAAAGCGCCTTTACCCAGCAGCGGCGTGTGGTTCTGATACTTGCGAAGGTTCACGATAGGGTTTCTCTCTATTGCTGATAGCTGCGGTGAACGTCGATTGTAATTAAGATGGCTGCATGTTTCTCCAGCCAAGGTATCAACCGTGAGCGTGAACAACCCTCTTTTGCAGTCCTATGACCTGCCGCCGTTCTCCGCCATCCGCGCCGAACACGTACAACCGGCCATTGAACAGATCCTGGCTGACAACCGTGCCGCTATCGTCGAGATCCTCAAGACCCAGGCCGAACAGCCAACGTGGGCCGGCCTGGTGCTGGCGATGGATGAACTCAACGACCGTCTGGGCGCCGCCTGGAGCCCGGTCAGCCACCTCAATGCCGTGTGCAACAGCGCCGAACTGCGTGAAGCCTACGAGTCGTGCCTGCCGGCCTTGAGCGCCTATTCCACTGAAATGGGTCAGAACCGCGAACTGTTCCAGGCTTTCGAAGCCCTGGCCAGCAGCCCGGAGGCCGCCGGTTTCGACGTGGCGCAGAAAACTATCCTGGAACACTCCCTGCGTGACTTCCGTCTGTCGGGTATCGACCTGCCGGAAGCCGAACAAAAGCGTTACGCCGAAGTGCAGAGCAAGCTGTCCGAATTGGGCAGCCGTTTTTCCAACCAGTTGCTCGATGCCACTCAGGCCTGGACCAAGCACATCACCGATGAGGCCGCCCTCGCCGGCCTGACCGATTCGGCCAAAGCGCAAATGGCCGCCGCGGCTCAGGCCAAGGATCTGGACGGCTGGCTGATCACCCTGGAATTCCCGAGCTATTACGCGGTGATGACCTACGCCCAGGACCGCGCGCTGCGTGAAGAAGTCTATGCCGCGTACTGCACCCGGGCGTCGGACCAGGGGCCGAATGCCGGCCAGAACGACAACGGCCCGGTCATGGAAGAAATCCTCGACCTGCGTCAGGAACTGGCAAAACTCTTGGGGTTCAGCAGTTTCTCCGAGTTGAGCCTGGCGACCAAAATGGCCGAGTCCAGCGATCAGGTGCTGAGTTTCCTGCGCGACCTGGCCAAGCGCAGCAAACCGTTCGCTGCCCAGGATCTGGAACAGCTCAAGGCTTATGCCGCCGAACAGGGCTGCCCGGATCTGCAAAGCTGGGACAGTGGTTTCTACGGCGAAAAACTCCGTGAACAGCGTTACAGCGTCGCCCAGGAAGCCCTGCGCGCCTACTTCCCGATCGACAAGGTACTCAGCGGTCTGTTCGCCATCGTCCAGCGCCTGTACGGCATCGAGATTGCCGAGCAGAAAGGCTTCGACACCTGGCACCCGGATGTCCGCCTGTTTGAAATCAAGGAAAACGGCCAGCACGTCGGCCGCTTCTTCTTCGACCTCTATGCTCGCGCCAACAAGCGTGGCGGCGCCTGGATGGATGGCGCCCGCGACCGTCGTCGCACCGCTGGTGGTGTATTGCAAAGCCCGGTAGCCAACCTGGTGTGCAACTTCACCCCGGCCGACAGCGGCAAGCCAGCACTGCTGACCCACGACGAAGTCACCACCCTGTTCCACGAGTTCGGTCACGGCCTGCATCACCTGCTGACCCGCGTCGAGCATGCTGGCGTGTCCGGCATCAACGGCGTGGCTTGGGATGCGGTCGAGCTGCCGAGCCAGTTCATGGAAAACTGGTGCTGGGAGCCGGAAGGCCTGGCGCTGATTTCCGGTCATTATGAAACCGGCGAACCGCTGCCTCAGGACCTGCTCGGAAAGATGCTTGCGGCGAAAAACTTCCAGTCCGGCCTGATGATGGTGCGCCAACTGGAGTTCTCGCTGTTCGACTTCGAACTGCACGCTACCCACGGCGACGGCCGCAGCGTGCTGCAAGTGCTTGAAGGCGTGCGTGACGAGGTTTCGGTGATGCGTCCGCCGGCCTACAACCGCTTCCCCAACAGTTTTGCGCACATCTTCGCTGGCGGTTACGCCGCGGGTTACTACAGCTATAAGTGGGCTGAAGTGCTGTCGGCCGATGCGTTCTCGAAGTTCGAAGAAGAAGGCGTGCTCAACGCCGACACCGGTCGTGCGTTCCGCGAAGCAATCCTGGCCCGTGGCGGCTCCCAGGAGCCGATGGTGCTGTTCGTCGACTTCCGTGGTCGTGAGCCATCAATTGACGCACTCTTGCGCCACAGCGGCCTGAGTGAGGGCGCGGCAGCATGAGTGAGGGACCTGTGATTACGAAAAAACGCTTTATCGCCGGGGCGGTCTGCCCGGCATGCAGCGAGCCGGACAAATTGATGATGTGGAATGAAGACCAGGTCCCGCACCGAGAGTGCGTGGCCTGCGGTTACTCCGACACACTCAATGAGCAAGGGCTGTCGGTGCCCAAGGAGTTGGGTACGCGGGTGAACACCAGCGCCCCAAAACCTGCCGACACCAAGGTTCAGCCGGTTCAGTTCTTCCCGAATCCGAAGCTGAAGAAAAAGCCTGACGAACAAAGTTGAGTGAAAAAAGCCCCCGTTGCGTAATGCAGCGGGGGCTTTTTTTATTCGATGTGAGCGGACTTGAACCAGCTCTTCATTGAACACGCAGCGAATGGGCTGGTGCTGCAATCGCCATTGGCCAGGGCCGTGCGCAGTTTTTCCACGTCGGCCTGCATCATGTAGCGAATTCCGTCCTTGAAGTGGGTGCTGTCGCCAAAGCCGCCCTGGGTCATTTCGTTCAGGGCCTCCTCCTTGGTCCAGCCCTGGATGACAGCCCGGTACATGGCGGCCATCAGGCCGGTGCGGTCGGAACCGTGTTTGCAGTGCATCAGCACCGGGCCTTTGGCTTCGGCGGACCGAATGGCGCGCAAGGCCTTGAGCACATCGGCGTCATCCACATGGTTGGTGCGATAAGGCAGTTGTACTTGCGTGATGCCTGGCACGGACAACCAACTGGAGTCTGCTTCGGGCAGGAAATTGATCACAGTGCCCACCTTGAGTTTCTCCAGCAGCGGCACCGCGCCCTTGTCCGGCAAGGCGCTGCGATAGAGCGTCGGCGACATCTGGAAGAGGTTGTATTACTTCTCTATTTGTTGAGCCCAGTCTGCTGGACGCTGCATCACACTGTCGTCAGCAAGTGCCGGTGTCAGGTTAGCGAGCACAACCAGCGACAAGCATATTGCAGATAAAAAACGTGGAAAAAGCATGCTTGAGCGACCGTTCAGAAAAGGACGGGAAGATGGTGGCAAGGATCAGCCATGCACGGTCAAAGGCCCGTGAGCTGACTGTCAAAGAATCGTGAAGTCCGCGCTCAGGTTATAGTTTCAGTTTGATGAAGGATTTGAGCAGCTCGTTCAGTCCGACCCCATAGTTAAACACCTGTCCAGTTAAAGGGTTGCGCTTGCGACCTTCAAAAGACGAGCCGGCATTCGCAGATTTAGTCTCGTACACGCCGAGGCTATACAGTTGATGATCATCTTCGTCAATTTCAAATTCCTCAACGTCTACTCGAAGCTCGGGTGATTCAGCGGGAAGACGATAAAGGTACGCTATGCCCTCTGGAGCAATTATTTGTTGATGATAAAAAGCGAGTGCAAGTTGTGTAAGGGCGGCAATGTCATTTTCGTCGATGCTATTGTCTGGAGTGACATTGATATCGGACCAAGGATCAAAATCGAGCCTTGAAGTCTTGCCTTCGTCTTTTATATGGAGTGTCACTGATGGAGCGCTTGCGAGAATATCAGCGAATTGCTCCATTGTTTTGTTCGGATACTCGCCTGCCCTTATGAGCTTGATAATTACCTGCACATCTTTCGTCGTTTCTATTTGTTGTAGATAAACACCGGTTTTTATGAGCATTGACATTTTTATCCTCCAGGCTGTCTGGAATGCATGCGGGAGCCCGCATGCATTCGGCAATAGCACTTTCAAGTGATCGGAAAGTCAGGGCTCAGGGATTGACGATACTGGCATAAGCCTTTGCCAGCGCCTGTAACTTGGCTTTGTCGTCGGCATCGATGGTCCCGTCTCCATCGACATCCTTGCCCACGGTCCGGATGCTGAAAGAGTTGCCAAGGTCGGTGGAAGTGGCTGTGTAGTAAGTTGAGTCGACCAGCTTCTCAATTTGCATTTCATTTTCCGCATCCCAACTCAACTCTTTGCGAGCCAGTTGCAAAGAAACCAAGGTGTTGGGTTCCGAAGGATTTGGTCGCATGAGTTGAAGGAAAATACCGCGCTGATTAAAGAAAGACATTAATAAATCCTTTTATTTGATTGCTGTTGAGGGTATTGCCTGTTGGGTTGAATATACGGTTGGGTATTGAATCCAACCACTGACTATATGTTTCCTGAGTTTTCTGATTATCAATGAACAAGTGAGCATCATGATGCCCCTTTGTCAGATGAAGGGCTGAGCGGTACTGGTCGACAGGCAGTGGGTCGGTTACTGTATGGATATACAGATCAAGGAGTCCGCCGATGGTCAGCTCTCTGCCTCCCCGCGGCCGCGGCACCGCAACCAACCCGCACAACCGCTTTGCCCCCAGCCATTCGGTGGTTGAGGACGACGGCTGGTATCAGGAAGTACCGCTCACCCAGGGTACCGAGGTAAGCATTGAAACGGCGAAAACCATCATTACCCGCAACACGTCGCCGGACTTGCCCTTCGATCGATCGATCAATCCCTATCGCGGTTGCGAGCATGGCTGCATCTACTGCTACGCGCGGCCAAGCCATGCCTATTGGGACATGTCGCCCGGGCTGGATTTCGAGACAAAGCTGATCGCCAAGACCAACGCAGTGGATGTGTTGGAGCAACAACTGTCCAAACGCGGCTATCAATGTGCGCCGATCAACCTCGGCTCCAACACCGACCCCTATCAGCCGATCGAGCGTGAATACAGGATCACCCGGCAAACCCTCGAAGTACTGCTGCGATATCGTCATCCCGTGACCATCGTCACCAAAGGCTCGCTGATCCTTCGCGATTTGGACCTGCTGACCGAACTTGCACAGCAAAACCTGGTGGCGGTGATGATCAGCCTGACCACCCTGGACGACGAACTCAAACGCATACTTGAACCCCGCGCCGCGGCGCCCAAGGCCCGGTTGCGGGCGATCAGGGTCATGCGCGAGGCGGGCATTCCGGTGGGCGTCCTGTGTTCACCGATGATTCCGATGATCAACGACAGCGAACTCGAAAGCCTGCTCGCCGAGGCTCACGGCGCCGGAGCACAAAGCGCCGCCTACATGATGCTGCGTCTGCCGCTGGAAGTGGCGCCGCTGTTCGAAGAATGGCTGGGCGCCCACTATCCGCAACGGGCGGCGCATGTGCTGAGCCTGATTCGCCAGAGCCGTGGCGGTGAACTCTACGACAGCCGCTTTGGTGCTCGAATGCGCGGCGAAGGTCCTTTCGCCGACCTGCTGGCACAGCGTTTTGCCAAAGCCATCAAGCGCCTGGGGCTCAATCGCCGGGAAGGCTTTGACCTGGACTGCAATGCCTTTTGTCCGCCTGGTCGCCAAATGTCGTTGATTTGAGGACAATTGGCCTATGGTTGAGTACTGAAGATCGCGCTCGCGTCTTAGGCTGGTCACGTTTTTTGTGACCTGTAACACGCATTCTAGAGCGTTTTATTCAGTTTCAATTAAGATTCGGCCGCTACCTTGTTCATCGAGTGACTGATGGGTCGAGATGTTTGGCCTGGATGTTTTTTAACCAGCCACTGGCTTCACACCGGACCACACGGGATGACTCCCTGAGCCCGCCAATGAGGATGAATTGATGAGTGACAAGGATAAACAGCCGTTGGCTGCGTCGGCTTCAGCCCAACCCGAGGCCGAAACCGCCGATGCAGCGTTGCAGCATATCGTTGACGGCTTTTTGCATTTTCATCATGAGATCTTTCCTCAACAGGAAGAACTCTTCAAGAAACTCGCCACGGCCCAGCGGCCACGAGCGATGTTCATCGCCTGCGCCGATTCGCGCATCGTTCCCGAGTTGATTACCCAGAGCTCCCCCGGCGACCTGTTCGTGACCCGTAACGTCGGCAACGTCGTGCCGCCTTACGGGCAAATGAACGGTGGTGTTTCCACGGCCATCGAGTACGCCGTACTGGCTCTGGGGGTGCATCACATCATCATTTGCGGGCATTCCGACTGCGGCGCCATGCGCGCGGTGCTCAACCCGGACAGTCTGGAAAAAATGCCCACGGTCAAAGCCTGGCTGCGTCATGCCGAAGTGGCCAAAACCATGGTGCAAGAGAACTGCAACTGCTCTAGCGAAAGCGAAAGCATGCACATCCTCACTGAAGAGAATGTGATCGCCCAGTTGCAGCATCTGCGCACCCATCCGTCGGTGGCTTCGCGCATGGCCAACGGTCAGCTATTTATTCACGGCTGGGTCTACAACATCGAAACCAGCGAAATCAAAGCGTACGACGCTGATCAAGGCTGTTTCCTGCCGCTCAATGGCAGCCTGCCAATTCCCGTGGCGACGCCCAAAGCGCGCTTCTAAATCCTCCTAAATCGTTGTGTGGTTCAGCCGAGGCTGCCGTTCAGGCAGCCTGGCTTTGCCATGCCTGAAGAAAAATTTCGGGAGACTCACCATGCGTGCTGCTCGACTCAAAGCTGTTCTGCCACGGGAGCTGCTGGCTTCGGTGGTTGTGTTTCTGGTCGCCCTGCCTCTGTGCATGGGCATCGCGATTGCTTCGGGGCTGCCGCCGGCCAAAGGCCTGATCACCGGCATCATCGGTGGTCTGGTGGTCGGCTGGTTGGCCGGTTCGCCACTGCAAGTCAGCGGCCCGGCGGCGGGCCTGGCCGTTCTGGTATTCGAGTTGGTCCGCCAGCACGGCATCGCCATGCTCGGGCCGATACTGTTGTTGGCGGGTTTGCTGCAACTGGTGGCTGGCCGATTGAAGCTGGGCTGCTGGTTTCGAGTGACGGCACCCGCGGTGGTGTACGGCATGCTGGCCGGGATTGGCGTGCTGATCATCCTGTCTCAGGTGCATGTGATGCTGGATGCCGTGCCCAAACCTTCGGGTCTGGATAACCTGGCAGCCTTCCCGGCGGCGCTGTCTCTGGCGTTGCCCACGTTTGGCTGGCAAGCCGGGTTGCTTGGTTTGTCGACAATCGCCGTCATGTGGCTGTGGGATAAATTCCGTCCGCAATCCCTGCGCTTCGTTCCTGGCGCGCTACTTGGCGTCGGTCTGGCCACGCTTGCCAGCCTGATGCTGGCGTTGCAGGTCAAACGGGTTGAGGTTCCGGCCAACCTGACGGAGGCCATCGACTGGCTGAAGCCAGCGGATCTGCTCAACCTGGCTGATCCGACCTTGCTGATCGCGGCGTTTGCCGTGGCTTTCATCGCGAGCGCCGAAACCTTGCTCTCAGCCGCCGCGGTTGATCGTATGCACAGCGGTCAGCGCTCGGACTTCGACCGGGAATTGTCGGCGCAAGGTATCGGCAACATGCTGTGTGGCCTGCTTGGAGCGTTGCCGATGACCGGCGTTATCGTACGCAGTTCGGCGAATGTTCAGGCTGGCGCAACCACGCGGTTTTCGACCATTTTCCACGGCCTGTGGTTGTTGGCGTTCGTACTGTTGCTGTCCAGCGTGCTGCAAAGCATTCCGGTGGCGAGCCTGGCGGGCGTGCTGGTGTACACCGGTTTCAAGCTGGTGGATCTCAAGGTATTCCGTGGTTTGGGCCGGTATGGTCGGGCGCCGATGTTCACCTATGCGGCAACCGCGCTCGCCATCGTTTTCACGGACCTGCTGACTGGCGTATTGATTGGCTTCGGCCTGACGCTGGTGAAACTGGCGCTGAAAGCTTCGCGGTTGAAAATCAGCCTGATCGACCTGCCTCAGGAAGGGGAAATGGAATTGCGCCTGGTGGGTGCGGCGACCTTCCTCAAAGTGCCGGCGCTGACCCAGGTGCTGGGTAGTATTCCACCAGGCGCGACGGTGCATGTGCCGCTTAACAACCTGAGCTACATCGATCACTCGTGTCTGGAGCTTCTGGAGGAGTGGGGCCGGGCGAATGCGGCCAAGGGTTCGAAGCTGTTGATTGAATCACGGGGGCTGAAGCGCAGGCTCGAGGGGCGGGTGCGAACGAATACCGGCATAGGGGCGGCCGGGTAGATAACAGTGTGGGAGCGGGCTTGCTCGCGAAGGCGGTGGATCAGCCAATATATTTGCTGAATGGTTAACCGCATTCGCGAGCAAGCCCGCTCCCACAGGGGATTGTGTTTACCGGTGGATCAAGCCGCCGGCTGATCCAGTTCCAGGCCTACGCCCAAACGGCGGGACATGCACGGCCAGCGTTTCCACGCGGCGCCGGTGTCCGGGCTGTTGAGCTTCTCGCGGTAGGCTTCCACGGACTCCAGTGCGAAGGTTTCGTCGTTGAGCATCTCGTCGATGGCGTGATGCACCACTTCGTCCAGTTGGTTGGCGAACGTCTCACCGATCAATTGGTGAGCAATCAGGTTGGCGACAGTCATGTCCAAGGGGATCAGTGGCTGGCCAAGATGCTTGATGTACAGGTCGTTGACCTCTTCGACAAACCGGTGCGCCAGATAGGCTTCATCCAGCAGACTGTCGAGCCCGGCATGGCCGGCCATGATGGCTGGCGGCTGGAGGAAGTATTGCTCGGCGATTTTCAGCACCGGTTTGATCTGTGACTCAATGCCCGCTTCCCTGGCGACTTCATTGGCTGCATCCAGCAGATCAGGCACTTCTTCGATGTAGGCGGCGACAAATCGCGTCAGTACGCCTTTGGTATCGGCCTCCGGCAATTGGATCGCCGGGTGCAGATGAGCCAGTTTGCTTTCCAGTTGACGCGTCAGCAGACCGGTCTCGGCTTCGTGTTGTTGGGCTGTTTGGATCTGCTCGCGCAATGCGGCGGTGTTCATGAAAACTCCAGGAAACAAGGCAATGAAATAGGGAAGACATAACTTAGCTGGCTTACGAAAAATGCTAAGACGCATTTGTCATAATTATTTCATCCTTGAGACGGTCCCGTTATATCGATTTGCCACCACTCGTCTGCATCCTTCTCCATTCGTGCCCTGCAACGCAAGTTAATGCTGTTTCAGATCATTTACGCCTTCGCATTGCGAGGTGAGAGTCGCTGTCTATACTCGGGGTGGAATGGAGTTAGCTGATGACGCCCGACTGCATATGCAGCAAGGCCCGGTGCTCAAGTTCGTAGTCTGATGCAGCCGCTCCCTTGCCGCAGGTGAAAGCCGGCGGGATAACAAGAACGATAAGGGGAACCCGCAATGATGCGACATCCACATGTCTGGATGGGCCTCCTGTTGTGGTCGATTTTCAGTCAGGCGCAAGCGGCCTGGACTGTGAATATGGCGCCTGGAGCGACTGAAATCAGTCACGCAGTATTCGACCTGCACATGATCATTTTCTGGATCTGTGTGGTGATCGGCATCATCGTATTTGGTGCCATGTTCTGGTCGATGATTCTCCACCGCCGCTCGACCGGGCAGGTGGCCGCCAAATTTCATGAAAGCACCACCGTCGAAATTCTCTGGACCATCGTGCCCTTCCTGATCCTGGTGGCCATGGCGGTTCCCGCTACCGCGACCCTGATCAAGATGTACGACGCCAGTGAGCCGGAAATCGACATCCAGATCACCGGTTACCAGTGGAAGTGGCACTACAAATACCTGGGCCAGGACGTCGAGTTCTTCAGCAACCTGACCACCCCCCAGGATCAGATCCACAACAAGGAAACCAAGGGCGAGCACTATCTGCTCGAAGTCGACAAGCCATTGGTGCTGCCGGTCGGTGCCAAGGTGCGCTTCCTGGTGACCTCCGCCGACGTGATCCACTCCTGGTGGGTGCCGGCTTTCGCGGTCAAGCGCGATGCGATTCCCGGGTTCGTCAATGAAGCCTGGACCCGTATCGACAAGCCCGGCATCTACCGTGGCCAGTGCGCCGAGTTGTGCGGCAAGGATCACGGCTTCATGCCGACCGTGGTCGAGGTCAAGGAAAAGGCCGATTACGAAAAATGGCTGGCCGATCGCAAGGCCGAGGCCGCGCAGCTCAAAGAGCTGACCAGCAAGGAATGGACGCTCGAGGAGCTCAAGGAACGCGGCGACAAGGTCTATCACACCACCTGCGTGGCCTGTCACCAGGCCGAAGGCCAGGGTCTGCCGCCGATGTTCCCGGCACTCAAGGGCTCGAAAATCGCCACCGGACCGAAAGACGCTCACCTGGGCATTGTCTTCCACGGCAAGCCTGGCACTTCCATGGCCGCATTCGGCAAGCAACTCTCGGAGGTCGATATCGCGGCGGTCGTGACCTATGAACGTAACGCCTGGGGCAACAACAAGGGCGACATGGTCACGCCTAAAGAAGTGCTGGAGCTGAAACAGGCGGAAAGCAAATGACCCGGTCTATTGCGCACGTAAGGAACCGGTCGGGGCTACGCACCCCGGCCCGCCCAGTCCATCTGTTTGCAGGAGACAGGACATGACTGCTGTAATCGATGAACATGTTCATACCGCCACCGACCACGCCCATGGCCCCGCAAAAGGCCTGATGCGCTGGGTGCTGACCACCAACCACAAGGACATCGGTACGTTGTACCTGTGGTTTGCGTTCTCCATGTTCCTGCTTGGCGGTTCGTTCGCGATGGTGATTCGCGCCGAGCTGTTCCAGCCGGGGCTGCAGATCGTCCAGCCGGAATTTTTCAACCAGATGACCACCATGCACGGTCTGGTGATGGTCTTCGGTGCGGTGATGCCGGCCTTCGTCGGCCTCGCCAACTGGATGATTCCGCTGATGATCGGCGCGCCGGACATGGCCCTGCCGCGCATGAACAACTTCAGTTTCTGGCTGTTGCCGGCGGCGTTCCTGATGCTGGTGTCGACCCTGTTCACTGCCGGTGGCGGGCCGAACTTCGGCTGGACGTTCTATGCGCCGCTGTCGACGACCTACGCGCCGGAAAGCGTGACCTTCTTCATTTTCGCCATCCACTTGATGGGGATCAGTTCGATCATGGGCGCGATCAACGTGATCGCCACCATCCTCAACCTGCGCGCCCCCGGCATGACGCTGATGAAAATGCCGTTGTTCGTCTGGACCTGGCTGATCACCGCGTTCCTGCTGATTGCGGTGATGCCGGTACTGGCCGGTTGTGTGACGATGATGCTGATGGACATCCACTTCGGCACCAGTTTCTTCAGTGCCGCCGGTGGCGGAGACCCGGTGCTGTTCCAGCATGTGTTCTGGTTCTTCGGTCACCCCGAGGTGTACATCATGATCCTGCCGGCGTTCGGCGCCGTCAGCTCGATCATTCCGGCCTTTTCGCGCAAGCCACTGTTCGGCTACACCTCGATGGTCTACGCCACGGCGAGTATCGCGTTCCTGTCGTTCATCGTCTGGGCGCACCACATGTTCGTGGTCGGCATTCCGCTGGTGGGCGAGTTGTTCTTCATGTACGCCACGTTGCTGATTGCGGTGCCGACGGGCGTGAAGGTGTTCAACTGGGCCAGCACCATGTGGCAGGGTTCGTTGACGTTCGAGACGCCGATGCTGTTTGCCGTGGCGTTCGTGATCCTGTTCTCCATCGGCGGTTTCTCCGGGTTGATGTTGGCCATCGCCCCGGCGGACTTCCAGTACCAGGACACCTACTTCGTGGTCGCGCACTTCCATTACGTGCTGGTGCCGGGGGCGATCTTCGGGATCTTCGCCTCGGCCTACTACTGGCTGCCGAAATGGACCGGCCACATGTACGACGAAACCCTCGGCAAGCTGCATTTCTGGCTGTCGTTCATCGGCATGAACCTGGCCTTCTTCCCGATGCACTTTGTGGGGCTGGCGGGCATGCCACGACGGATTCCGGACTACAACCTGCAGTTCGCCGACTTCAACATGGTGTCGTCGATCGGCGCATTCATGTTCGGCGCCACGCAGATCTTCTTCCTGTTCATCGTGATCAAGACCATTCGCGGCGGCGCGCCGGCACCGGCCAAGCCGTGGGATGGGGCTGAAGGTCTGGAGTGGAGCATCCCGTCGCCGGCGCCGTATCACACCTTCACCACGCCGCCGGAAGTGAAATGAACGCCTGGCCCTTTGTAGGAGCGAGCTCGCTCGCGATGGTCGTCAACGATGACGCTGGAAGCCTGACACACCACGGCGCTCCCAAGTTTTTCGCGAGCAAGCTCGCTCCTGCAGGGTTGTGCGGAAATCATGGCTGACTCGATTTCGATGAAGAAACTGGTCACGCGCCTGCTGACCGTGGTGGTGGCAATGTTTGTGTTCGGCTTTGCCCTGGTGCCGATCTACGACGTGATGTGCAAGGCCTTCGGCATTAATGGCAAGACCGGCGGGCAGTACGAGGGTGAGCAAACGGTCGACACTTCGCGGCAGGTACGCGTGCAGTTTCTGTCGACCAACACCGCCGACATGCCGTGGGACTTTTATCCCAAACATGACGAATTGACCGCGAACCCGGGGGCGGTGAACGAGATGATCTTCATCGCCCACAACCCCACCGATAAACCGATGAGCGCCCAAGCCGTGCCGAGCATCGCGCCCAGCAATGCGGCGGCGTACTTCCACAAGACCGAATGTTTCTGCTTTACCCAGCAAGTGCTGCAGCCCGGTCAGCGGATCGAAATGCCGGTACGTTTCATCGTTGATCGTGACATGCCCAAGGATGTGAAGCACCTGACGCTGTCCTACACGCTGTTCGATATCACCGCCCGACATCCACCGGTAGCTGTAAACACTGGCGGCTGAGCGTGCCCGATAAGGAGAACAATAAATGGCAACTCATGAACATTATTACGTCCCGGCTCAGAGCAAATGGCCGATCATCGCCACGGTCGGGATGTTCGTCACGGTGTTTGGCCTGGCCACCTGGTTCAATGATCTGAAAGCAGCGCGTCCGGAATCCCACGGGCCGCTGATCTTTTTCGTCGGTGGCCTGTTGCTGGCCTACATGCTGTTTGGCTGGTTCGGCACGGTGATCAAGGAAAGTCGCGGCGGCTTGTACAGCGCACAGATGGATCGCTCGTTCCGCTGGGGCATGAGCTGGTTCATCTTCTCGGAGGTGATGTTCTTCATCGCCTTTTTTGGCGCGCTGTTTTATGTGCGTCAAATCTCCGGACCGGCGCTCGGTGGTGAGGGTGCCAAAGGCATGGCGCACATGCTGTGGCCGAACTTCCAGTTCACCTGGCCGTTGCTGAGCAACCCCGACTCGAAACTGTTTCCTCCGCCCAAGGAAGTCATTAGCCCCTGGGGCCTGCCGCTACTCAATACCGTGTTGCTGGTCAGTTCCAGCGTGACCGTGACCATCGCCCACCATGCCTTGAAAAAGGGCCATCGCGGCGCACTGAAACTCTGGCTGGCGCTCACTGTATTGCTCGGCAGTGCGTTCCTCATCTTCCAGGCCGAAGAGTACATGCACGCCTACCGCGAACTGGGCCTGACCCTGGGCTCGGGCATCTACGGCGCGACCTTCTTCATGCTCACCGGGTTCCACGGCGCCCACGTCACCATCGGCACCATCATCCTGTTCGTGATGCTGGTGCGGATCATGCGCGGGCATTTCGACAACGAGCACCAGTTCGGTTTCGAAGCGGCGACTTGGTACTGGCACTTCGTGGACGTGGTGTGGATCGGGCTGTTTGTTTTCGTCTATGTGCTTTAAAGCAGCAGTTACCAGGGGACATTGGAAACCAACTGGCCGCTGAAAAAGCCCCAGGCAATCAAGCCAAGGGTAAGGGCGGCCAGGGTCACACGAACACTCAAGGCAATGACGAGGCGGTTTGAGCGGCTGTCGTCCTTGACCAGAAAAAACAGGCCGCTGAACAGGCTGACAACCGTGGCAATCAGCATCAGGACGATGGCTGCTTTGAGCATGGTGAGACTCCGGGGGGACAAGCGATGTACTTGAGTATAGCTATCGCGATGACCGATTTTCTGGCAATGCCATGAAGTGCTTTCGGCCAGGTATCGTGCCAACGCTGGTGGTGGCGTTGTTGCTGCCGCTACTGGTGTCCCTGGGGCTCTGGCAGTTGAGCCGGGGCGCGGAGAAAAGCGTGCTGCTGCAAAGCTACACCGAGCGGCGGGCCGCCGAGCCGATGGCCAGCACCGAACTGCAACACACGACAGACCCGGCCTTCCGTCGGGTTCACCTGTACGGCCAGTTCGATGCCGAACACAGCCTGCTGCTGGATAACAGTCAACGCAACGGCAGGGTTGGCGTCGAGCTGTTGCAACCCTTTCACGATCAGGCCACCGGGCTTTGGCTGCTGGTCAATCGCGGCTGGTTGCCTTGGCCGGAGCGCCGCACACCACCGCAATTCAAGACACCCACCGAGGCGGTAAGTCTTGACGCGTGGGTCTACGTCTCCCCTGGGGCGACGTTCCAATTGCACGCAGATCCCACAACGTTGACATGGCCGAAGCTGATTACGGCCGTTGAACCAGACAAGCTCTGGACAGCGCTGAATCGCGAAGGCTTTGCCTACGAACTGCGGGCCGAAACCGGCCCCGCCACCTATCAGGCCGACTGGCCCGTAGTCGCCATGGGCCCGGAAAAACACATCGCTTATGCCGTGCAGTGGTTCGCCATGGCGATCGTCCTGTTCGGTCTTTATCTCTATCTCGGCTGGCACAACGCAAAGGAGAAACACCATGGGAGCGGCCATGAATCCACCCAGCATGTCTGAGACGAAACCGTTGGTGAACCGGCGCAAGGGCCGTATGCAACTGCTGCTGATCCTGCTCGGGGTGATCGGTCCGATGATCCTTGCCACCGGCATGTACAAGCTGAATTTCTGGGTGCCCGAGGGCCGCAGTTATCACGGCGAACTGATCGGCAACGGTCAGACCCGGGCGGACATCGGCGTGCAGACCCAGGAAGAGCGTTGGCAGATACTGGTGACCGCGCCCAAGGATTGCGCGGTGGACTGCCAGCAACTGGTGTATCTGGCGCGGCAAATCCAGATCGGCCTGGGCCGCGATGCGTCCCGCGCCAGCCATGCATTGGCCACCGCGCAGACGCTGAACAGCGATTACGAGACTAAACTTCAACGCGAGTACCCGCAGTTGCAACGTTATTCACTGGACTTGCCTGCCTACACAAAAGGCGCTCAGAGCAATGACGCGCCGCACCTGTGGATCATCGACCCCCACGGCAATCTGGTGCTGCGCTACGACCCGTCGGTGAAGGGTAAGGACTTACTCAACGATCTGCGCCATCTGCTGAAACTGTCGAACATCGGATAAGGGCATCGTCATGGCCAAGCCTGGATTTCGCCTCGCGTTGTTTGCCACCTTGCTGGCACTGATTGTGGTGTTGCTCGGCGCCTACACCCGCCTGACCCACGCCGGCCTCGGCTGCCCGGACTGGCCCGGCTGCTATGGCTTCATCAGCGTGCCGAAAAGCGAAGCCCAACTGGCCCATGCCGAATTGCATTTCCCGGACGCTCCGGTCGAGGCCCACAAGGGCTGGAACGAGATGATCCACCGCTACTCCGCCGGCACGCTGGGGCTGTTGATCGCGGTGTTGGCCGGTCGTGCGTGGGTGCATCGCCGCCATCCCGGACAGCCGGTGAAGCTGCCGTTGTTCCTGTTGGCGGTGGTTTTTGGCCAGGCCGCGTTCGGCATGTGGACGGTAACGCTCAAGCTCTGGCCGCAGGTGGTCACCGGGCATTTGCTGGGCGGCTTCGCGACCTTGAGCCTGTTGTTTCTGCTGACCTTGCGCCTGTCCGGCGTACTGCCGGCGCTGACCGTGCCACGACGTTTGCAGCACTGGGCGACGGCAGGGCTGTTGCTGGTGATCGGGCAAATCGCCCTCGGGGGCTGGGTCAGTTCCAATTACGCCGCCGTGGCCTGCATCGACTTTCCGACCTGTCACGGCCAGTGGTTGCCAGCGGCGGACTTCGCCAACGGCTTTCACCTGACCCAGCACATCGGCCCGAACTACCTCGGCGGGCAACTGGACAGCGATGCCCGGACGGCCATTCACCTGACTCATCGCATCGGCGCGTTACTGGTCACCCTGGTATTGCTCGGTCTGGCCTGGCAACTGAAGGCGGTTGGCATGACGCGCCTGGCAGGCCTGGTGCTGATCGCCCTCGGCGCACAAATCACCCTGGGCATCAGCAACGTGTTGTTCCATCTGCCGCTGCCGGTGGCCGTCGCGCATAACGCGGGCGGCGCGGCGCTGTTGCTGACCATGGTGCTGGTCAATTACCACGCCCGAACCAGTCTGGTCCGGGTCAAGCAAGCGCGCTGGCACTTCAGCCCGCGTAAACACTCAGCCGGGCCCATAACAATAAAAGGAGAAATGCCATGGCGATTCTGATCGGCGAACGTCCCAGTCAGGCGATCTGGCGTGACTACCTGGAACTGACCAAGCCCAAAGTCGTGGTGCTGATGCTCATCACTTCGCTGGTGGGGATGTTCCTCGCGACCCGCGCCGGGGTGCCGTGGACGGTGCTGATTTTCGGCAACCTGGGCATCGCCCTGTGTGCCGGTGGCGCGGCGGCGGTCAATCATGTGGTGGACCGGCGCATCGACGCAGTGATGGCGCGCACCCACAAGCGGCCGCTTGCCGAAGGCCGGGTTTCGCCGACCGCCGCGCTGACGTTCGCGCTGGTATTGGCGGTCCTCGGGCAAGCCATGCTGCTGGCGTTCACCAACCCGCTGACCGCGTGGCTGACCCTCGCCTCGTTGCTCGGCTACGCGGTGGTCTACACCGGATTCCTCAAGCGCGCGACCCCGCAGAACATCGTCATCGGTGGTCTGGCCGGTGCCGCGCCGCCATTGCTCGGCTGGACCGCCGCCACCGGTCACGTCAGCGCTGAACCGCTGCTGCTGGTGCTGATCATCTTCGCCTGGACACCGCCGCACTTCTGGGCGCTGGCGATCCATCGCAAGGAGGAATACGCCAAGGCCGACATCCCGATGTTGCCGGTCACCCATGGCGAGCACTACACCAAGATTCACATCCTGCTTTATACCTTCGCATTGCTTGCCGTCAGCCTGATGCCTTATGTGATCCACATGAGCGGCACGCTCTACCTGGTCTGCGCGCTCGGGCTGGGCGCGCGGTTTCTGCAATGGGCCGTGGTGCTGTACCGTGGCACTCGGCCGCACGCGGCGATCAACACGTTCAAGTACTCTATTTACTACTTGTTCCTGCTGTTTATCGCCCTGCTCGTAGACCACTACCTATTGTTGAACCTATGACTCGAACCCAGAAAACCGTCTTCATACTTGTCGCCCTGGTCGCACTGATCCTGGGCCTGACCGTCAACAAGGTGCTGTCCGGGAAAAACCAGGGCGATCCGACGGCGCTGATCGACGCCGGTATCATCTTGCTGCCGCAGAGCCGTAATCTGCCGGACGTGATGATGACCAATCAGGACGGCCAGCCGGTCGCGATCAATGAATTGAAAGGCAAGTGGAGCCTGCTGTTCTTCGGCTACACCTTCTGCCCGGACATCTGCCCGACCACCCTCGCCCAGTTGCGGCAGATCAAGAGCGAATTGCCACCCGAGGCTGTGGATAAATTGCAGATTGTGCTGGTCAGCGTCGACCCGAACCGCGATACGCCCAAGCAGCTCAAGCAGTACCTGGGCTACTTCGACCCGCAGTTCATCGGCCTGACCCCGGCGTCGACCGATGAACTGCAAACGATCGCCAACGCGGTGAGCATTCCGTTCATTCCGGCGGACACGAGCAAGCCGAACTACACCGTTGATCACAGCGGCAACCTCGCGGTGATCGGGCCGGACGGCACCCAGCGCGGCTTCATCCGCGCGCCGTTGAACAATGCGAAGCTGGTGGCGCAGTTGCCGGTGATGCTCAAGCGCAACTGAAAACACCACCAAACCCTGTGGGAGCGAGC
Source organism: Pseudomonas sp. BF-B-30 (assembly GCF_019956305.1). Lineage (NCBI taxonomy): Bacteria > Pseudomonadati > Pseudomonadota > Gammaproteobacteria > Pseudomonadales > Pseudomonadaceae > Pseudomonas > Pseudomonas sp. BF-B-30. Next base: position 144,301 of record NZ_JAHBDG010000082.1, read on the forward strand.
TTGCTCGCGATGGCGGTATATCAGTCAGCTTGGATGTTGAATGTAATGGCCCCATCGCGAGCAAGCTCGCTCCCACAGGGGCCGTATTTTCAGGCACAAAAAAGGGGATGCACTTGGCATCCCCTTTTTCGTTTACGTCAGCTGATCAGAACGCCGGCACCACCGCGCCTTTGTACTTCTCGAGGATGAAGGCTTTCACTTCCGGGCTGTGCAGCGCGGTAACCAGCTTCTTCATCGCATCGCTGTCCTTGTCGTCCGGGCGAGCCACCAGAATGTTCACGTAAGGCGAGTCGCTGCCTTCGATCACCAGCGCATCCTTGGCCGGATCGAGCTTGGCTTCCAGCGCGTAGTTGGTGTTGATCAGCGCCAGGTCGACCTGAGTCAGCACGCGCGGGATGGTCGCGGCTTCCAGTTCGCGGATTTTCAGATCCTTGGTGTTCTCGGTGATGTCCTTGACGGTCGACAGGATGTTGTTCGAATCCTTCAACTTGATCAGGCCGGCCTTGGCCATCAGCAACAGCGCACGGCCGCCGTTGGTAGCGTCGTTCGGGATGACCACGTTGGCACCGCCAGGCAGTTCAGCGAGGGTCTTGTACTTGCTGGAGTAAGCGCCCAGGGGCTCCAGATGCACGCCAGCCACAGAAACCAGATGGGTGCCTTTGGCCTTGTTGAACTCATCCAGGTACGGCTGGTGCTGGAAGAAGTTGGCGTCCAGGCGTTTTTCCGCGACCTGCACGTTCGGCTGGATGTAGTCGGTAAATACCTTGACCTTCAGGTCCACGCCTTCTTTGGCCAGGGCCGGCTTCACGAATTCGAGGATCTCGGCGTGCGGAACCGGAGTGGCCGCGACGGTCAGGGTTTCAGCGTGGGCAGAGAATGCCGCAACGGCCGCGAAGGCCACGAGTAGTTTTTTCATTCAGCTAACTCCATGTGAGGCGCCCGTTTGGCGCCTGCCAGCGAATGGCCGGCTCATGTCTTACTTACGGGAAAAGTGGACGACCAATTTGTCGCCAACGGTTTGCAGTACCTGGACCAGTACCAGCAGCAACACCACTGTCACCACCATCACATCGGTCTGGAAACGCTGGTAACCGAAACGGATCGCCAGGTCACCCAGACCACCAGCGCCAACGACACCGGCCATCGCCGTGTAGGACACCAGTGTAATGGCGGTCACCGTAATCGCCGCGAAGATGCCCGGACGAGCCTCAGGCAGCAAGGCATTGGTGATGATCTGTCGTGTAGTCGCGCCCATGGCCTGGGTCGCTTCGATGATGCCGCGATCCACTTCACGCAGGGCGGTTTCCACCAGACGCGCGAAAAACGGCGTGGCACCCACTACCAGCGGCGGAATTGCACCGGCGACACCAAGGGAGGTACCGGTGATCAACACGGTGAACGGAATCATCACGATCAGCAGGATGATGAACGGCAGCGAGCGCAGGATGTTCACCACCAGCGACAACATCGCGTAGATGCCTTTGGCTTCCAGCAACTGGCGCGGGCTGCACAGGAACAGCAGCACACCCAGCGGCAGGCCAAGCAGTACGGTGAACAACAGCGAACCACCCAGCATCAGCAAGGTGTCACCGGTGGCCAGCCAGATTTCGAACCAGTCGATATTGGCGAAGAAACTTGTCAGGGCTTCCATTAGCGCAGCACCTCCATGTGGACGTCGGCTGCGGTGAAGCGGGCGAAGGCTGCTTCCATGTCACCGCCGGTCACGGCCAGGGTCAGTTGCCCGTAGGGGATGTCTTTGATGCGGTCGATGCGACCGGCCAGGATGCTGTAGTCCACACCGGTTTCTCGGGCGACGGTGCCCAGCAACGGCGCGTAGGTCGCGTCGCCCTGAAAGGTCAGACGCACGATGCGGCCTGGCACGTGAGCGAAGTCGTCACGCTGTTCGCTTTCGTCGATCTGCTCGTCTTCCTGCACGAAGCGCTTGGTGGTCGGGTGCTTCGGATGCAGGAACACTTCGGCCACCGAGCCTTGCTCGACGATCACGCCGGCGTCCATCACGGCCACCTGGTCGCAGACCCGGCGGATCACGTCCATCTCGTGGGTGATCAACACGATGGTCAGTTTCAGCTCGCGATTGATCTCGGCCAGCAATTGCAGGACCGATGCGGTGGTTTGCGGGTCGAGGGCGCTGGTGGCTTCGTCGCACAGCAGGATTTTTGGCTTGGTCGCCAGTGCACGGGCAATGCCGACACGCTGCTTCTGCCCGCCGGACAATTGCGCCGGGTACTTTTTCGCGTGGTCGGACAAGCCGACCCGCGCCAGCAACTCGGCCACGCGCGAATCGATCTCGCTGCGCGACAATTCGCCGGCCAGGGTCAGAGGCAGCGCGACGTTGTCGGCGACAGTCTTGGAGGCCAGCAGGTTGAAGTGCTGGAAAATCATCCCGACCTGCTGACGGAAGCGGCGCAGGCCGTTGGCGTCGAGTGCAGTGACTTCTTCACCGTCGACGGTGATTTTGCCGCCACTGGCGTTTTCCAGGCGATTGATCAGACGCAGCAGGGTACTTTTTCCTGCGCCGGAATGACCGATCAAGCCGTAAACCTGCCCGTTCTCAATCGTCAGACTGGTCGGATGCAGGGCGGGGATTTCCTTACCGGCGACGCGGTAGGTTTTATGGACGTTTTGAAACTCGATCACGTAGCGAACCTTGTGGGGCGCGTTAGAAAAGGATCAGCGGTTAGCCGGGCGCGCATTTTAGCCTGTCCGTATAGAGGTTCTTAGCATTTATTTCGTATTTGTCCTGTCATTTGGCAATAACGCGATCAAAGGTCAGAAAAAAGGAACGGCTGAAGAAACTCACCCAAGGCCGAAGGCAACTTCGACATGGTGGGCAGCATCGGGTTTGGGACAGGGAGGCGAAGGCCAAGGCGATTCCGGCCTGAAGATCTGCGGAGCCAGGGAGACCGCCATCGCGAGCAAGCTCGCTCCTACAGTAGAGATGTGTTGGTCACAAAATGTGTGGGCAACCCGAAACCCTGTGGGAGCGAGCGTGCTCGCGATGCTTTTAAGATTTACGAGGCGTTAGAACCATCTGCGCCGGGACACTGCGCAAAATCTGCCGCTCCAGCTTCAGATCAAACTCAGGATCGAGTTTCTTCACCCGTTTGGTCAGCAAGTTGGCCAGCCAAGGGTAATCATTAGTGCGTGGAGCCTGAATGCTCACGTCGCACTGAAAACTCACCACATCGGCGGCAATGGCATCCAGTTGGCGACGCAGTTTGCCCATATCGTTGATATTGAGCACGACCGTGGTGCTTTCAGCCGTCAGGTCGATAACCTTGGCTTTTGGCTTGGCTTCGGCAGCCTTGAGGGCGGCTTCGGCTCTTTCCAGTTCGGCCTTGCGCGCCTGGGCAATCGAGCCGTTGACTCCGCCGGTCAGTGCCGGAGCCTTGGGCATCAACGCGCGGGCACGGCTCAGGGCAGTTGCTGCGGCATCCACGTCACCCTTTTGCAGCACGATCTGGCTGCGGCGCAGATAGGCTTCGGCCAGCTGCCGCTGGTATTGCTCAAGGGAAGCATCGTTGGGCGATTCGGCCTGCAAGGCTGCCAATTGGTCTTCGGCGATGGCCAGTTCATCGCTGGCGATGTTTTGTTCCAGCTGTACGATGGCCGCGGCCCGCGCATCGGCGGCCTCGGTGGCCGCCGGTGGCGTGCTTTGGCAGGCGCCCAGCAGCAAAGAAAATGCGACAAGGAGCAGATAACGGGAGGCGAACGACTTCATTCCTGCGACTCTCTATTTGCGCAAAAAACGAGCAAGTCTACACCCCTCGACGGGGCAGAACAAAACTCAGCAGAAATAGCGCGGCGGCCGTCACCACAATCGACGGGCCAGCCGGGGTGTCCTTGAACCAGGACAGCGCCAGCCCGCCACACACGGCGAGTATGCCCAGCAGGCTCGCGCCCAGTGCCATCTGTTCCGGCGAGCGAGCATGACGTTGTGCCGCAGCCGCCGGGATGATCAGCAACGAAGTGATCAGCAACACGCCGACGATTTTCATCGCCACGGCAATTACCACGGCGATCAACAGCATTAACGCCAGGCGCAATCCCGCCACGGGCAAACCTTCGACCCTGGCCAGTTCTTCATGCACCGTGATCGCCAGCAATGGGCGCCACAACGTAACCAGCAAGACCAGTACCGCCGCGCTGCCGCCAAGAATCCAGGCCAGATCGGTCGGGCTGATCGCCAGCAGGTCACCGAACAGATAGGCCATCAGGTCGATCCGCACTTCGTGCATGAAGCTTAGTACCACCAGGCCCAGAGAGAGCGTGCTGGGTGCGAGAATTCCCAAAAGTGTGTCGGATGCCAGCGGCTGGCGTTGTTGCAACGTCACCAGCATCACAGCCAACAGCAAGCAGCCAACAGTGACGGCAACGGTCGGGCTGACATCCAGCAGAAAACCCAGGGCCACGCCGAGCAATGCCGCGTGGGACAGGGTGTCGCCGAAATAGGCCATGCGCCGCCAGACCACGAAAGACCCCAGCGGGCCTGCGACGACGGCCAGGGCCAGGCCTGCAAGCAGGGCGTAGAGCAGAAAATCAGCCATGCTTGCAGCTATCTCCGTGAACATGGGGTTGGCCCGACGCGGGCGCCTTGACCACCGAGCCATGCAAGTCGTGGGCGTGGTCGTGATGGTGGTGATAAATCGCCAGGCTTTGTGCGTTCTTTCCGAACAGCTCGACGAAAGCCGGATCGCCGCTGACCTGCTCGGGATGGCCGGAACAGCATACGTGACGATTGAGGCAAACCACCTGGTCCGTGGTGCTCATCACCAGATGCAAATCGTGGGAGACCATCAGCACACCGCAACCATGACGGTCACGCAGGCGGGTGATCAGGCTATACAGCTCGGCCTGGCCGGCCACGTCGACGCCCTGTACCGGTTCGTCGAGTACCAGCAGTTCCGGTTCGCGCAACAAGGCACGGGCCAGCAACACACGTTGCATTTCGCCACCGGAAACGCTTTGCACCGGGCTGTCGATCACCTGTTCGGCGCCGACTTCCTTGAGTGCAGCCAAGGCCATCGCACGGTCCACCCCCGGTACCAGGCGCAGGAAACGCAGGACCGACAGCGGGAGGGTCGGATCGACATGGAGTTTTTGCGGCATGTAACCGACCCGCAGTTTCGGCTTGCGCCAGACGCTGCCGCTGTCCGGTTTCAACAGGCCGAGCACGGCACGCACCAGGGTGGTTTTGCCTGCGCCGTTGGGGCCGATCAGGGTAACGATCTGCCCCGGCTCGACGCTCAGTTCGATGTTGTCCAGCACCGGTTGCCCGGCGAACGTGACGGCAACCTGCTCAAGACGGATCAGCGCGTTGCTCATCAAGCCCCCTGGCAACCGGAGCAGAGACCGACCACTTCAACGGTCTGGCCTTCGACGACAAACCCGACATCCCTGGCGCTGGCGATGATCGCGTCGCTGATGGATTTTTGCTCAAGTTCGATCGCGGCGTGGCACACACGGCAGATCAGGAACTGACCCTGGTGAGCATGTTCCGGGTGATTGCAGCCGATGAAGGCGTTGAGCGAGGAAATCCGATGGACCAGGCCGTTTTCCAGCAGGAAATCCAGCGCGCGGTACACCGTCGGCGGTGCGGCGCGACGACCGTCCTGTTCGCTGAGGACCGCGAGAATGTCGTAGGCACCCAAAGGCTTGTGGCTTTGCCACACCAGCTCCAGCACTCGCCGGCGCAACGCGGTCAGGCGCAGACCTTGACGTGCGCACAGGGCATCGGCCTCGGACAAAGCGCTGTGAACGCAATGTGAGTGGTCGTGGGGACGGCTGGCGATCGGTGTTTTTAGCATGAGCGGCGACGAGGTTTGTGAGAGACGTTATTATGTTACCCGTTCTCGCCTCTTCGAGTGGTCATCGTGTCCCGACTTTTTTCTGTTTTTGTCGCATTTATCGCAAGTTTTCTGCTGATCGGTTCGGCGCAGGCCGAGGTCAAGGTCCTTACCAGCATCAAGCCTCTGCAACTGATCGCCGCGGCGGTGCAGGATGGCGTGGCGATCCCCGAGGTTTTGCTGCCACCGGGTGCCTCACCGCATAACTATGCGTTGCGCCCTTCCGACGTACGCAAGGTGCAATCGGTGGACCTGCTGTACTGGATCGGCCCGGACATGGAGGGCTTCCTGCCACGGGTGCTCAATGGTCGTACGTTGCCCAACGTCGCCGTGCAGGATTTGCCGGGCATGAAACTGCGTCACTTTGCCGAAGATAACCACTCCCACGCTGAAGAAGCCGACGAACACGACCACGATCACCGTCCGGGCAGCCTGGATGCGCACTTGTGGCTGTCGCCGGTCAACGCCCGGGTCATCGCCACGAAAATGGCGGCTGACCTGAGTGCCGCCGATCCTGCAAATGCCGCGCGCTATCAGAGCAATCTGAAAGCCTTCGACGAGCGTCTCGATGCACTGGATGCGCGCCTGAAGAAGCGTCTGGCCGATGTTCAGGGCAAGCCCTACTTCGTTTTCCACGAAGCCTTCGACTACTTCGAAGACGCCTACGGCCTCAAGCACGTGGGTGTGTTCAGCGTCGCGGCCGAAGTGCAACCCGGTGCCCAGCATGTCGCGGCGATGCGCGCGCGATTGCAGGAAGTCGGCAAGACCTGCGTGTTCAGCGAACCTCCGCTGCGGCCCCGTCTGGCGGAAACTCTGGTGGCGGGTTTGCCGGTGAAACTGGCTGAACTGGATGCGCTGGGCGGGTACACGCCGGCGACTTCCCAGGGCTATGAGCAGGTGTTGGAGAAATTGGGGAATGATCTGGCGGGGTGCCTGGAGTCACTGTAACTCAACATTTGCGGTGCCCCATTCGCGAGCAAGCCCGCTCCCACATTCGACGGCATTCCAAATGGAAGAACTCGGTCTAATGTGGGAGCGGGCTTGCTCGCGAAGCTTTTTAAAGGGCGAAAGGCAAAGGCGTGTTGACTGTCTGTCGCTGTGCCAATCGCAATTGAAATTCCATCGGATCGTGAATCAACACATCCTGTCCGGCAAACGACTCCGCCGCGATCAGGCGTGACAACCAGAACCGTACGCAAGCCACCCGCAGCATGGTCGGCCACAACTCGGCTTCAGCGGCGGTGAACGCTCGCAAGGCCGCGTAAGCGCCCAGCAAGGCCCGCGCTCGCGGTCCATCGATTACGCCATCGTCGTCCGAGCACCAGTCGTTCAAGGCAATCGCCACGTCGTAGAGCATCGGCCCGGAGCAGGCGTTGTAGAAGTCGATCAGCCCGGTCAGGTGCGTGCCTTCGAACATCGCGTTGTCGCGGAACAGGTCGGCGTGAATATTCGCCCGCGGCAGTGCCAGGATTTTTTCTTTCTGCCGGGTGATTTCTTCCAGCGCCCGTTGCAGCAGGTCTTTCTGTTCGGCATCGAGGTGCGACAAAAACTGCGTGCCCTCCTCCAGCATCCAGTCCAGGCCGCGATCGGTTTTGCGCTTGATCATATTGGCCTGGGTTGCCAGGTGCAGATGGCCGAGCAATTCACCCACCTGCGCGCAATGTTGCGCGTTGGCTTGCTTGATGTGCTTGCCGGCCAGGCGCGGTTGCAGCAACGCAGGTTTGCCCGCCAGTTCGCGCAAGGCCACGCCGTCTGTGGTGCGCAAGGCGTAAGGCACCGGCAGGTCGGCGCCGTGCAATACGTCGAGCAGTTCGATGAAGAATGGCATTTCCTGAACCGGGCCGCGCTCGACTAGGGTCAGGACAAATTCGCCCTGCTCCAGGCTGATAAAGAAATTGGTGTTTTCGCTACCGGCGGCAATCCCCTGGAAATCAAGCAGGCGGCCGAGGCCATAAGGGGCGAGAAAAGCTTCCAGCTCGGGCCGAGCCAGGGGGGTGAACACAGACATGTTTAAACTGCCAGTACGGGCGCCGCTGTTGAGCCGGCGCCGATTAAAGTTAAGGACGACTTACCACTTAAAAATTTCCCACGCCGGAATCAGCATATCCGGGTAGTCGGAGCGGACGAAGTTTCCCTCCGAGCCATCCGCGCGCACCAGGAAATACGGTTTGCCAACCTTTGGGGTGACCTTGATGGCGTACAAAAAGCCGTTTTGCCGGTATTCCTGAATGAGTTTATCCCCTTCCGTGCGAATGGTGACATCCGGGTCCGCCGATGGCGCATCGTCCGCCGCCATCACGGCCGATGGTGCGATTGCAAACAAGCCAGCCAGCAACAGGCGATTTAGTGTGCGCATGATAACCTTGTCCCTTTGTCGTCAACGGTCCCGCTATTCTAGCGCCGGACCCGCCGAAAAGGTTGATCCTGCTCATGAGCCAAGCCCCCCTCGTCCTGGTGGACGGTTCTTCTTACCTGTACCGCGCCTTTCACGCGCTGCCACCGCTGACCACGTCCAAAGGCCTGCCGACCGGTGCGGTCAAGGGCGTGCTGAACATGCTCAAGAGCCTGCGCAAGCAATATCCGGACAGTCCGTTCGCCGTGGTGTTCGACGCCAAGGGTGGGACTTTTCGCGATGAGATGTTCGCCGAATACAAGGCCAACCGTCCGAGCATGCCCGACGATATGCGCGTGCAGATCGAGCCGCTGCACCAGAGCGTGATCGCCCTGGGCTTCCCGCTGCTGTGCGTCGAAGGCGTCGAGGCCGATGACGTAATCGGCACCCTGGCCCGCAGCAGTGCGGCGGCGGATCGTCCGGTGATCATCTCCACCGGTGACAAGGACATGGCGCAACTGGTCGACGGTCACATTACCTTGGTCAACACCATGACCGGTAGCAGCATGGACGTGGAGGGCGTGAAGGAGAAATTCGGCGTCGCTCCGGAGCAGATCATCGATTATCTGGCGCTCATGGGCGATTCTTCCGACAACATTCCGGGTGTTCCAGGCATCGGTCCGAAGACGGCTTCCGGCCTGCTGGTCGGTGTGAACGGCGGTCTGACCGAGCTCTATGCGCAACTCGACATCGTGCCGACCCTGCCGATTCGCGGCGCCAAGACCCTGCCGGCCAAGCTCGAAGAGCACAAGGAAATGGCCTTCCTGTCCTATCAGCTGGCGACCATCAAGGTTGACGTGCCACTGGACGTTGGCCTCGACGACCTGAAAATGGGCGCGGAAGATCCTGCGAAACTCTACGAGTTGTACTCCCTGCTGGAGTTCAAGAGCTGGCTGAACGACCTTGATCGCGACGCCAAACGCCTGGAACTGAGCGCTGCCGCCGAGCCAGCACCGGCCGCCGATCTGTTCAGCGAACCAGAGGCCGAAGCACCGGCCGTCGCTGCTGAAGCCGCCTATGAAACCATCCTCGATCAAGCGCGGTTCGATGCCTGGCTGGAAAAACTGAACAACGCCAAACTGTTTGCCTTCGACACCGAAACCACCGGCATCGATGCGCAGCAGGCGCAACTGGTGGGCCTGTCGTTCGCGGTTCAGGCTAACGAAGCGGCCTACATCCCGTTGACTCATTCCTACATCGGTGTGCCGCAGCAGCTGGATCGTGACACGGTCCTGCGTGCGCTCAAGCCGATTCTGGAAGATCCGAACAAGCTCAAGGTCGGCCAACACGCCAAGTTCGACATGAACATCCTGGCCAACTGCGCCATCGGCGGCGATCAGGACAACGGCATTACCGTGCGTGGCATCGCCTTCGACACCATGCTTGAGTCCTACGTGCTCAACTCCACGGCCACCCGCCATGACATGGACAGCCTGGCGCAGAAGTATCTGGACCACACCACGGTGAGCTTCCAGGACATCGCCGGCAAAGGCGTGAAACAGCTGACGTTCGACCAGATCGCCCTGGAGCAGGCCGGGCCTTACGCCGCCGAAGATGCAGATATCACCTTGCGTCTGCACCATGCCCTGTTCGAAAAACTCTCGGCTATTCCGAGCCTGGCCGGCGTACTGACCGACATCGAAATCCCGTTGGTGCCGGTATTGGCGCGTATCGAGCGCCAGGGGGCATTGGTCGACGCCGCCTTGCTGGGCGTGCAAAGCATCGAACTGGGCGACAAGATGGTGGCGCTGGAGCGTGAAGCCTTCGAGATTGCCGGCGAGGAATTCAACCTCGGTTCGCCCAAGCAACTTGGTGTGATCCTATACGAGAAGCTCGGCCTGCCGGTACTGAAGAAAACCGCCAAGGGCCAGCCATCGACCGCCGAAGAAGTGCTGGCCAAACTGGCAGAAGACGACTATCGATTGCCGAAAGTGCTCATGGAATATCGCTCCATGAGCAAGCTGAAAAGCACCTATACCGACCGTCTGCCGGAGCAGATCAACCCGCGTACCGGGCGGATCCATACTTCGTATCACCAGGCGGTGGCGTCCACCGGGCGGCTGTCCTCCAGCGATCCGAACCTGCAGAACATCCCGGTGCGCACCGCCGAAGGGCGTCGCATCCGCCAGGCCTTCGTGGCCCCGGTCGGTTACAAGCTGCTGGCTGCGGACTATTCGCAGATCGAACTGCGGATCATGGCGCACCTGTCCCGGGATGAAGGGCTGATGAATGCCTTCCGCCACAATCTGGATGTACACACCGCGACCGCCGCCGAAGTGTTCAAGGTCGAACTGGCCGAAGTGACCTCCAACCAGCGCCGCAGCGCCAAGGCGATCAACTTCGGCCTGATCTACGGCATGGGCGCGCAGAAGCTCGGCAAGGACATCGGCGTGGACACCAAGACCGCCAAGGCCTACATCGATACCTACTTCGCCCGGTACCCCGGCGTTCGCCAGTACATGGACCGCACGCGTGCCCAGGCCGCCGAGCAAGGTTATGTCGAGACGTTCTTCGGCCGTCGCCTGTACCTGCCGGACATCAACTCCAACAAGCCGCAAGAGCGCGCCGCTGCCGAACGCACGGCAATCAACGCACCGATGCAAGGCACCGCTGCGGACATCATCAAGAAAGCCATGGTCGCGGTGGATAACTGGCTGACCGCGTCGGGCCTCGACGCCAAAGTCATCTTGCAGGTGCACGATGAACTGGTGCTCGAGGTGCGTGAAGACCTGGTCGACCAGGTTCGCGATGAAATTCGCGTACACATGAGCGAGGCGGCGAAGCTGGATGTGCCGTTGCTGGTCGAAGTGGGTGTTGGAAATAACTGGGATGAGGCTCACTGAGCCTTCTTGTAGAAGCGAGCTTGCTCGCGATGGAGTGTCAGACACATCGATTTCGACTGAAATTCCATCGCGAGCAAGCTCGCTCCTACAGAAAATTGTCGAGTTCTGCTGCGGCATAGTGCCGCGGTAGAAGGGCGCAAAAAAAACAGCTTGGTCCGGAGGGCTATCAGAGTAATTTCAAAGCTATCTGAAAAAAATCTGAACTAATCTTGCGCACCACCACTCAGAGTTACTGAATGGCTGGTGAAGCCCTTCGATGCTCCTATGTTGTGTTAAGTGTTGGCAGATATCTGGACCCCGCCCTAGCGGTCTAGAGCTTCAACCCCGGAACTTCTCCCTCCCCATATGAAGCCCGGGGTTTTTTTTGCCCCGAGAAAAACTGTCTGTGATGCGCTCAGGCTGCGTTAAAAGCGCGGCTCGAAATGCTCATTTAGGCCCCTAAACTCCGCTTTCGAGCCGCGCTTTTGCCTTGCCTGAGCGCACCACAAACAGCTTTTGATATTTATTGAATCTCTGCTTCGGCACCCTTGTCCGCCAGCTCCATCCAGCCAGCCAGTACGGTGTAGGCATCTTCCAGGCCCATGCGTTTGGGGGCCGAAAACAGCTGGATTGTCACCAGATCGCCCCAACCCTTGCGGATTTCCGCCTGAACCTTGAGCAGGGTGTTCTTGGCCGCGCCATAGGTCAGCTTGTCCGCTTTGGTCAGCAGAATGTGCATCGGCATGCCTGCAGCCACGGCCCAGTCGAGCATCAGCAGGTCGAAATCGGTCATCGGATGGCGGATGTCCATCATCAGGATCAGACCCTTCAAACTCTCGCGACCACCCAGATATGCCTCCAGGTGACGCTGCCAGTGTTGCTTGAGCGGGATCGGTACTTTTGCATAACCGTAGCCCGGCAGGTCGACCAGACGGCGTTCATCGTCTAGCTTGAAGAAGTTCAACAGCTGCGTGCGTCCCGGGGTTTTCGAGGTGCGCGCCAGGCTGGCGTGGGTCAGGGTGTTCAAGGCACTCGACTTGCCGGCGTTGGAACGCCCGGCGAAGGCGACTTCGAAGCCCTCGTCATCTGGACATTGATCGACTTTGGCGGCGCTGAGCATGAAGGTGGACTGTTGGCACAGACCGAGGATGGGATTCTTGAGTTGCATGGGATTTCCGATGTGGGCGGCGCCAGGAATGGGTGCGGCAAGCAGTGTCGCTTCCGTTTCAGTGACGCCAGTATATAATGCCGCAGATTTTGTGTGCGCTTTGTCCCAGCGTAGGACGAAGTTCACGAGAGCGACAGACCTTGATTGCGCACTAGAACGCAGCTCGCTCTCAACCCTGAAAAGGTCGTTTTATGACGAAATGGCTGCTAGCTGCCGGTGTATTGATGCCGCTTTACAGCGCTCAGGCTACACAGGATCCGGAAGCTGTGTACAACCGTGTTTGTGGTGCCTGTCATTCCGGCCAACTCCCCATGGCGCCGAAAAAAGGCGATCAGGAAGCTTGGACGCCGAGGTTGGCGAAAGGTATGGAGACGCTGGTGCAACACGTGACCCAGGGTTTCAAGGCGATGCCGCCGCGTGGTTTGTGCATGGACTGCAGTGCCGAGGATTACCAAGCCATCATCCTTTGGATGAGCGAGTAAGCCCGGTCCATAACTCTTAACCCTTAGCCGTAGTTGGATTAGCTGATGAAGAAATTGATCGTGAGTCTGCTGTTGACCGTGGGCATCTCCGGCATGGCCCATGCTGCAGGTGAGGCAGTACAACCGGGTGATGCAAAAGCCGGCCAGGCCAAAGCCGCCGTCTGTGGCGCCTGCCACGGCCCGGATGGCAACAGCATGGCGCCAAACTTTCCGAAACTGGCAGGTCAGGGTGAACGCTACCTGACCAAGCAATTGCACGACATCAAGTCGGGCAAGCGCACCGTTCTGGAAATGACCGGCCTGCTGACCAACCTGAGCGATCAGGACCTGGCAGACATCGCCGCCTACTTCGCCAGCCAGAAAGGCAGCGTCGGTGCCGCCGATCCGAAGATCGTCGCTCGCGGTGAGGCCCTGTTCCGTGGTGGTGACCTGGCCAAGGGCCTGCCAGCCTGCACCGGTTGCCACTCGCCAAATGGCGCAGGTAACGCGGCTGCCGGTTTCCCGCACCTGGGTGGCCAGCACGCTCAATACGTCGGCAAGCAACTGGTCGATTTCCGCAAGGAAGAAGGTGGCCGCACCAACGACGGCGATACCAAACCGATGCAGAGCATTGCCAAGAAGCTGAGCGACGAAGACATCGCCGCGGTGTCCAGCTACATTCAAGGCCTGCACTAAGGCCGCTGGATCGGGCGTTGAACGGCGTGCTGATCGCCTGCAACGTTAACGCTCGATTAATCCGTCTCGGCAAGTATAAAAAGGGTGGCTTTGGCCGCCCTTTTTTGTGGCCGCTGCCGTTACACTACAGAACTCAAGCCCGCCAGGATTTGTCTGAAAACAATCGCGCGCGGCGAAAAAATTTGTCCAGGAGTAAAGCATGCGTAATCTGATCATCAGTGCCGTTTTTGCCGCTGCCAGCCTGTTTGGCATGACTGCCCAGGCCGCCGACGCCCCAGCCGCCCCTTATGTCGAGCTGACCAATCCGGTTCCGGTTGCCGTGCCTGGCAAGATCGAAGTGGTGGAGCTGTTCTGGTACGGCTGCCCGCATTGCTATCATTTTGAACCGACAATCAATCCTTGGGCTGAAAAGCTGCCATCCGATGTGAATTTCAAGCGTATTCCGGCCATGTTCGGCGGAGCTTGGGATGCTCATGGCCAAATGTTCTTGACCCTTGAGTCCATGGGTGTTGAGCATAAGGTTCATGCCGCGGTATTCGACGCGATCCAGAACAAAAAAATGAAGCTGATCGACAAGAATGACATGGCTGACTTCCTGGCTACCCAGGGCGTAGACAAGGATAAATTCCTGGCCACCTTCGACTCCTTTGCTATCAAGGGCCAGGTTGTTCAAGCCCGTGAGCTGGCCAAGAAGTATGAAATCTCCGGCGTTCCAACCCTGGTCGTCAACGGCAAGTATCGCTTCGACGTGGGTTCTGCCGGCGGTGCCGAACAGGCCCTGCAACTGGCCGACAAACTGATCGACAAAGAGCGAGCGGCTAACAAGGCTGCCGCCAACTAAGGGCAGTCACTGCCATGCGCCGATGGGGTACTGAACGCATCGTTGGCCTGCATGATCCGCGGGTCAACGAGCATCATCTGGAGTCCACGGGCCTGCCCGCAGACAGTCGTCTGCGCTTGCTCAGTTTCAATATCCAGGTCGGCATCAGTACCGAGCGCTATCGGCATTACCTGACCCGGGGCTGGCAGCACCTGCTGCCGCATACGGGGCGTGCCGATAACCTGCAGAAAATCGGCAATCTGCTGGGCGACTTCGATCTGGTCGCCTTGCAAGAGGCCGATGGCGGCAGCCTGCGGTCAGGCTACGTCAATCAGGTCGAACACCTGGCCCAGCTCGGCGCCTTTCCCTACTGGTATCAACAACTCAATCGTAATCTCGGTCGCCTGGCCCAGCACAGCAATGGCGTGCTCAGCCGATTGCGTCCGTGGGCAATTGAGGATCATCCGTTGCCGGGACCAAAGGGTCGCGGAGCCATTCTGGTACGGTTCGGCGAAGGCCCGGAAGCGCTGGTGGTGGTCATGATGCACCTGGCGTTGGGCGCCCGGGCACGCAGTCTGCAATTGGCCTACATCCGCGAGTTGATCGGCGACTACAAGCATCAAGTACTGATGGGCGACATGAACACCCATGCCAGTGACCTGCTGCAACATTCCCCGTTGCGCGATCTCGGCCTGCTCGCGCCGCAACTGGAAGCGACGTTTCCCAGCTGGCGCCCACAGCGCTGCCTGGACCATATCCTGCTGAGCCCGAGCCTGACCCTGGAAAAGGTTGAGGTGCTGGCACAGCCCATTTCCGATCACCTGCCGGTCGCGGTAGAGATTCGTTTGCCGGGTTCGCTCACGGCCGATGCATTGCCCGCGTTGAGTCCTGCCCCTCGCGGATCCCATGAATGAGCGACGAAGCACAGCGCTGGAAAGAGAAATACCTCAAAAGCATCGAACAACAGGAAAAGCTCGAACGTCGTTGGGACGCGCGGCTCGACTTGCTGCGTCGCGGGCTGGTGCGCAGCACCCTGGCAGCGGAAGGTACGGACCGCGCCGTTGACCAATGCATGAAGGAAATGCGCGAAGTCGTGCGTACCGATGACATGGACGCCGGCCTGGCTGCGCTGATTCCACGCCTGGAAAAAGCCGTGCTCGACTCCGAACAGCGTCGGGAAACCCGAGTCAACCAGACCAGTGCCGCCTTGACTGCGCTGGTCACGCAACTGCAAACATTGCCATTGCCACGGGATGTGAGTCGGCCACTCAAGAATTTCGCCAAGCACCTGGATGCGCGGGTCAGTCAGGCGCGCGAGATGCCCTTGCTGCTCAGCGAGCTGAGTGGCTTGCAGGGCAAGGCCCTGAGCCAGCTGGAGACCCCAACGGAGAACGGCCGGCCGGGCTTGCTGCAGCGGTTGTTCGGCGGTCGTGAAGCGCAGGAGACGGAGGCATCGACGGCCGCTGCTCCTGCGCTGGCTGCCCCTGTAGCCGAGAGCCCTGCGGCAAGCTGCGAGGTACCCGCTGTTGAGCGAGTCGAAGACGAGTTCGCGCCAACCGAGCCAGCCGTGGCTTTTGCACCTCCGGCTGCGGAGCCTCAACCACCCAGTGCAGCCGCGGCGGAAATCGAATCGGCCGAGAAACCGATCCCGGAAACCATCGCGACATCACCTGAGTCGCAAGCGAACCCCGACGAGCTGACCGCGCAAGCATCGCCCGATAGCTTGCCCTTACCTCCGATTCCGATGCAGGACGCCGTCGTCGATCAGACGCCATCCGAACACGACATTCTCTACGCACTTCCGGATTCCCCCGAGCCCTCCTACAGCTCGGTGGCCAGCCACATCGAAGACACGTTGCTGGGGCTGCTCGACGACCTGACACTGCCCGAGCGTCATCGTCCACAAGCCGAATCCATGCGCGATCGTCTGAAAAACGGTCTGAACTGGTACGAATTGCTGCCGATTCTCGACGACTTCGCCACATTGATGCTGGCCATTACCGACAGTGGCCAGCATGAGTTCGAAGCCTATCTGCAACGACTGAACGAGCGTCTCGAATCGTTCCAGAGCAACTTGCAGGCCGCCACCGCGGGACACGCCGACAACCGTTCGGCTGCGCGACAGATGGACACGCAGATCCGCGAACAGGTCGATGGCCTGCAAAGCAGCATGCAGGAAGCCGCGGACCTGGAAGACCTCAAGCACGTACTGGAAAACCATCTCGAAGGCTTGCTGGGCACCATGGACCAGCACCAGAAACAGCGCGATGAGCGCGAGCAGGAGGTCGCTGCGCGCCTGCACAGCCTGGCCGAGCGGGTCGCCCATATGGAGCAGGAGGCCCAGGGTTACCGCGAGCACCTTGAAGAGCAACGACAGAAGGCATTGGTCGACCCGTTGACCGGGCTGCCCAACCGCGCGGCCTGGAGCGAGCGCCTGGGTCATGAAGTCACACAATGGCAACAACATGGCAACACGCTGTTGCTGGCCATGCTCGACCTCGATCATTTCAAGCGCATCAATGACAACTACGGGCACCTGGCCGGTGACAAAGTGCTGAAAATCATCGCCAGCGTGTTGCGCAAGCGGCTGCGCGGAACGGATTTCATTGCCCGGTTCGGCGGCGAGGAGTTTGTGCTGTTAATGCCATCCACGGTGCCGGCGGCGGGGCTGAAGATGCTGGAAAGCTTGCGGGCCTCCATTGAAGCCTGTCCGTTCCACTTCAAGGGAGAGCCGGTGACCATCACCGTGTCTATCGGAATGACGGCGTTCAGGCCGGGTGAACATAGCGATCAGGTACTTAAAAGAGCCGATCAGGCGCTGTATCGCGCAAAAAATGCCGGCCGCAACCGAGTGGAACCGAGCTGACGGTGATCTGTTCCATTTTGTTTAATTCGATGGGATTGCCGTCCGCCCGCAAGGCATTACGTTACACTGTTGCATTATTGTCTTGCGTGTACTGCCTTTCGCCATGAAATATTTTGCTCTGATCTTATCGCTGATTGTGCTTGCCGGCTGCGCCAGCGGCCCCCGTTTCAACACCAGCCACTCTTCGGCCAATTACGACAGCCGCGTGCAATTTGTGGTGGTGCATTACACCAATGCTTCGCTGGAGCGTTCGTTGCAATTGCTGACCCACGGTGAGGTCAGCAGCCATTACCTGATCGGCGACGACAAGGGCGCCACCATCTACAAGCTGATGGATGAAAATGTGCGGGCCTGGCACGCCGGGGAGAGTGAGTGGAATGGCCGCACCTGGCTGAACTCCAGTTCCATCGGTATCGAAATCGTCAACCCGGGCTTCGAGGACACCCCGACCGGACGCGTGTGGTATCCCTACACCGAAGACCAGGTCCAGTCGCTGATCGTGTTGCTCAAGGACATTAGCAAACGTCACGGCATAAAACCTCGCGAGATCATTGGCCATAGTGATATTGCTCCCTTGCGCAAGCTGGACCCGGGGCCGCTGTTCCCCTGGAAGCGTCTGGCCGCCGAAGGCTTGGGCATCTGGCCGAATGAACAGTCGGTGGCGCGCCAGCAAATGTTGTTCGCCGAGCAGTTGCCGAGCATCAGTTGGTTTCAGGCGCAGTTGGCCCGCCTGGGTTATGCCTCGCCACAGACCGGCGAGCTCGATGTCGCGACACGACATGTGATAGCGGCATTTCAGATGCATTTCCGTCCGGCGCGTTTCGATGGCACTCCGGATGCGCAAACCGCCGCGCTACTGTGGGTGTTGAACCAGACAAAATAATGACGCCCGCCCGACGGTCAGGGCTTTTTTCCAATCAGCAGCTATAACTCATTGGTAATACATCGGATATTGCACAATGACTGCTGCTCGAGAGACCTTCCGTAGTTGGTTCCATCGCCCCTGGTTCCTGGGGCTGATGTCTACTGTCTTGAGCGCAACATTATTGATGGCCGGCAGCCTGTTCGTCGCCATACACCAGGTCGAGCAAAGCGAAAGCGAAGAAATGAATGCTCAGGGCGAACGCTTCCTCGCCCGCCTCGAACAGCTCTTCGGGCAGCTGCGTGAAAGCCTTGATGACCTTGAAGCGCAACCGTTGCGCGGCTGCGATGCTGAAATGATCGCGACCTTGCAACAGGTTACGTTCAATTATCGCTTCGTCTACGAAGCCGCCTACATGGACTCTTCACGAATCTGCTCCAATCGCCCTCGTCAGGAAGGGCTGTCGCTGAGTCGATCGCCAGACATCAAAGGCCCGACTTACAGCTATTGGCTCAATACCACCACTGAACCCGATGAAAACCGTGCCGCGCTGATGCTCGGGCGCGGGAATTTCCGGGTGGCGACCTCTCGCGGGCATTTGACCGATATGGTCGACCTGTCGCCGGGCAGCAGCCTGCTGGTAGTTCTGGACCATGGCGCGCGCGCGATTCCGGTGCTGGGCGCTTCTCAGGTCTGGCCGCCGGCCGAGGCCTGGCCACCAAAAAACCGTGATGCGCTGCAGATCACCCAGGCACGCCTGATATACCGGATGCCCACCGACAACCCGGAATATCAATTGGTGTTGATCAGCCCGCGCACCGGCATGCATATCCCGGCGGTCTGGTGGTGGTTGCTGCCGGCCAGCCTTGCGCTGGGCATATGCGTTGGGTTCCTGGTGTTTTTGCTGGTGCGCCAACGGCAGTCGCTGGACGCCGAGCTGGCCGGCGCGATTCGCCGTGGCGAGTTGCAGGTGCTGTACCAACCGATCTTCGACCTTGATAGCCGCAACTGTGTCGGGGCAGAAGCACTGCTGCGCTGGCGCAGGCCGGACGGTACCCTGACCAGTCCCGACCTGTTCATTCCGATGGCGGAGAACACCGGGCAGATTCGCCAGATGACGGACTTCGTCTTGCAGCGCCTGCTCGAGCAACTCGGCCAGTTGCTGCGTGCGAACCCGCAGCTGTACATCTCGGTCAATCTCGCTGCGTGTGATGTGATGGTTCCGCGGATTGGCCAGGTGATGGCGCGGCTGCTGACCCTGCATCGCGTCGCTGCGCGGCAAATTGCTTTTGAAGTCACCGAGCGCGGGCTGGTCGATGTGGTGGTGGCTCGGGAAAACCTGCAAGCGCTACGGGATGTCGGGCATCAGGTGTTGATCGATGATTTTGGCACCGGCTATTGCAGCCTCGCCTATTTGCAAACCCTGCCGGTCGATTGTCTGAAAATCGACAAGGCGTTCATTGATGCGCTGGGCCATGACGCCGCCAGCAGCGGCGTGGCGCCGCATATCATTCATATGGCCCAGTCGCTGCACCTGAAGGTGATTGCCGAGGGCATCGAACATGAGGCCCAGGCCGCGTTCCTGTGCAGTGAAGGCGTGAAGTTCGGCCAGGGCTGGCTGTTCGCCCGCGCGTTGAGCGCAGTGCAGTTCACTGAATTGATTACCCGGGGACGGCGTCGAGCCGGCCGGCGCCTGGATGACGAAGCGTGAGGGTGACCTAAACGGTCAGCGTCATGTAGAACTGAGTACCTTGCCCCGGCCGTGAATAGACACCCATCCGTCCGCCATGCAATTGCACGATTTCCTTGCACAAGGCCAGGCCGAGCCCGGCCCCGCCCTTCTTGCGTCCAACCTGCACGAAGGGCTCGAAGATCCGCCCCTGCTGACCGTAGGCAATACCTTCGCCGTTGTCTTCGACACTGATGATGACCCGGTCACCGTGACGCCGGGCCTGCAAGCGTATCCGCCCGCCGGAGCCGGTGTGACGCAAGGCGTTGTCGAGCAAATTGTCGAGTACCCGCTCCAGTTGTGGCTGGTCGGCCTGCAACCGCGGCAAAGGCCCCTGCACTTCCACCAGCAGATTGATTTCCTTCTCTTCGGCCGATGTGGCAAAACGTGACCGAGCCTGTTCCAGCAACGCCTCGATGGAACACGGCGTCAGGGTGAGTTTCTGCAAACCGTTCTGGTAACGGGAGAAATTCAGCAGGTCATTGATCAACTGCATCAGCCGCTGCATCTCTTCGTTAACGGTATCGAGCAGGTCGGCTTCCCGGGAGTCCGGGGCAAAGTGAGCGCGCTCACGGAACAATCCGAAGGCCATGTGCATGCCGGTGACCGGTGTGCGTAATTCATGGGAGGCTCGCAATACGAATTCGCTGCGTACCCGTTCGAACGCTCGTTGCTCCGTGACGTCATGCAGTACCATCACGGCACCCAGAATATGGCCCTGGGTATGGCTGACCGGGGTCAGGCTGTAGGTGAGCAGTCTCGACTCACCATCGACTTCGACACTCAAGTCTTCCGGCGCCCGCTCCAGCGTGCCGCCGCGCAGCACCAGTTGCAGCTGCTCATCGAGCTCGGGGCGCTCCAGCGCCGTACCCAGCCCCTGACCCAGACGATCGGACTCCCAGCCCAACTGACGCTGGGCTACAGGGTTAAGGTGTTCCAGATGGCCCTGACGGTCGATCATCAGCAGTCCGTCGTCGATGCTGTCGAGCACGGCCTGCAAGCGCTGCTGACCGGCCAGCAGCTCATCTACGTTGGTGGCCTGATGTTCACGCAGCGCCTGGGCCATGATCCCGAAACGCCGGGTCAGCTGGTTCAGTTCCACCGCCGAAGAAATCGGCAGGGTGACATCGAAATTGCCTTGGCCGATATTGTCCGCCGCCTTGGCCAAGGCCTCGATGGGCTCCCCGAAACGCCGGGCGATGGCTTGTGCGGTCACGAAGCCGATGATCAGCACCGCCAGCCCCACCAGGCCAAGCAACCCGGCAAACAGCAGCGCCTGCTCCCGGGCCTGGCGCTCGGTATCGCTGATGTTATCAAGCGCGCGCTTGTGCTCGGCGATCAGGCCATTGCGTAGCGCATTGAATTTTTCCGTCAGGTTGTCGTGGCTGCTGAGCACCTTCGACGGGTCCGGGGACGCTTCATAAGCCTGGATAAAACGCTCGTAGTCGGCCTTGGCTTTTCTGAAACCGTGCTCGCTTGCGGTTTCCTCCGGTTCCTGGGCGATGCCCTCCTCCAGCAGTTCGAAGTAACGCTGCTTCGAGGCAGCGAAAGCGGCGGAGTCAGGCTTCTCGCTGAGCATGATGATCAGTTGATCACCCAGGGTCTGACGCAGCTTGAGCCCCAGGTCCAGGGTGATGAAGTTACTGCGAATCAGTGCTTCCTGGCTGCCGGCCATCTGCATCACGCTGACCAGCCCGAGCAAGAGCCCGAGCAACGCGACGGTGATCAGTGCGGAGATGCTCAGGAAAAGCCGGGTCCGCAATTTCATCGCCAGTTTCATCGGCGATTGCTCACAAGTTGTACTGCTTGCGTTTGCGGTACAGCGTCGAGGCATCGATGCCCAGGGTTTTCGCCGCTTGATCCAGGGTATCGGCGGTGGCGAGGACCGCGCCGATGTGGGCCTTCTCCAGCTCATCCAGGCTCAGTGCCGCGCCGATGCGCGGTGCATTGTTGACCGGGGTTTCAGCCATGCCCAGATGACTGATCTCGACCCGTTCCTGCGGACAGATGATGCTCGCCCGTTCGATCACGTTGCGCAGTTCACGGATGTTGCCCGGCCAGCGATAGCCCAGCAGTGCTTCCCGGGCCTCGTCGCTGAAGACGCGCGCGGGACGGGCGTACTCCTTGACGAAGCGTGCCAGGAAACGGTCGGCCAGGTTGAGAATATCTTCGCGGCGTTCGCGTAGCGGTGGCAGGTGCAAGGTAATGACATTCAGGCGATAGAGCAGGTCTTCACGGAAACGACCGTCGCGCACCATGTCCTCAAGGTTGAGGTTGGTGGCCGCAAGGATGCGCACATCGGCACGGCGGGTCACCGGATCACCGACGCGCTCATATTCCTTGTCCTGAATAAAACGCAGCAACTTCGGCTGCAATGTCAGGGGAAAGTCGCCGATCTCGTCGAGAAACAGCGTTCCGCCGTCAGCTTGGTTGACTCGGCCCAAGGTGCTTTCGCTGGCGCCGGTGAAGGCGCCGCGGCTGTGGCCGAAGAGTTCGCTTTCCATGAGCTCGGCGGTCAGCGACGGGCAGTTGATCGTGACGCAGGATTTCTTCGCGCGTTTGCTCCAGCCGTGAATGGCTTGGGACAGTTCGCCCTTGCCGGTACCGGATTCACCCAGAATCAGGATATTGGCATCGGTCGTGGCAACCTGGCGGGCGGTTTCGAGTACCACTTTCATGGCCGGGCTGTGGGAGTCCAGACCATCCATGGGCTTGCGTACCTCGCCTTCCAGGGCTTCCAGTCGCGCCGACAATTGCCGCACTTCCAGTTGCTTGGCGGTTGCCAGCCGCAATTGATCAGGGCTGCACGGTTTGACCAGATAGTCGGCGGCGCCAGCCTGAATCGCATCCACCGCCGTGTCGACGGCAGAGTGCGCAGTGACGATCACCACCCGCATCCAGGGCGCCTGGATACGCATCTGGGCCAGCACATCGAGGCCGTTGTCTTCACCCAGGCGCAAGTCGAGGAAGCACAGGTCGAAGACCTGTCGTTGCAACAGGGCTTCTGCCTGCGCGGCGCTGGTGGCGGTGGCCACGCTGTAGCCTTCGTCTTCAAGGCAATAACGGAAAGTACGCAGGATGGCGGATTCGTCATCCACCAGCAGAATGCGGCCTTGATGCTCAGTGGCGGATTCCATTTTCCTACGCTCCTTAATGAATGATCTTAATTTAGTCCCGGAGAAATCGGGCAAGTTGCATGATTGATTCTGAGCCATTCCTGTCATGGCAGGGTAGCTCTCATCCAATGCATTGGTTAGCCACCTGATTTTGCGGGTCCTTTAATAGATACCCGGTTTCTGACAGCGGCCAGCGTGAATTTCTGACCTGCGCACCCTCCTCTCAATTCAAAAAATTTACGCCTTCCCTCAAACCAGTCGTGCAATACGCACGATTGCACAAGGGACATCGTGCAGGATGCGCGCGAAGTGGTTTCTTTGTAGTTAATAACATATTGATATTAAAGGAAATTAGTTCTAATCAAAGCTGGCATGCGCTCTGCAATCTTCTGGTTAACCAAGGCATTCAAAAACAAGCGCCCGCTATCGAATACCGCCCCCAGTGGCAGGAGATCCAGGATGAACCGTCAACGTGTCGCCAACCTGCACCTCTCGCCTGTGTATATCCAGCAAGGACTGTTTGCGGTTCTGGCGCTGTTGATCACCCTGATCGGCGGCCAGCAGTTTCTGCGCTGGGAGCAGAGCCGGCAGCCGGAAGTGCCATTCCTGTCGATTCCGCATCCGGTCCAAACCCATTTCAGCGCTGTCAGCAGCAGTCAGGCCGATAGCCCACCGATGCGCATGATGGATGTCGACCAGGCCGGGCCTGTGGGTGAGATACGTCATCAAGAGCGTTGGGTGTTCTAGGCAAAACTTCCGACGCACCCCATGCGCCGGGAAAACGCAGCACCTCTAAACACAAGCGTAAGGAGAATCACCATGTTGAGCTGGGCAATCACATTCCTGATCATTGCCATCATCGCCGCGGTACTGGGCTTCGGTGGTATCGCGGGCACCGCCACGGGTATCGCCAAGATTCTGTTTGTCGTGTTCCTGGTGATGTTCATTGCCTCCTTCTTCTTTGGCCGTCGCGGTCGAGGCTGATATGAGAGCGTTGTTCAAGACACTGGCAGCCGCCCTGCTGTTGGGCGGTAGTGCCATGGCATGCGGGCTGGCGTTTTCCCGACATGCCTGAGGCCCATTCAGGGCCTGCTGATAGAACAGAATTTGTACACGAAGGAGGCCAGCGCCTCTTTCTACCTGCGCCACCTGAGGAAGGCCGGCGCATGACCAAGGGGTCGGGACGTTCTGCCTGTTTCAGGGGCGGAGTGACCTACGGGTACAGGGAGTACCTGCGCAAGGGCCGGGTCAGGAAAAGCTGCTGCGCAAGTTCGTCGGACCGCCAAGGCTCGACGGACTTGCCAAGGGCTTGATCAAGCAACACATTGAAATAGAGCGCTCGTCTCGATTTCATCAGTGTTATCCCGTCCTTGTCCGTGTTACGTCGGAAAATACTTTTCCCGGTGTTTCATCTGCGACCGTATATCGAGAAAAATCACCTTTCTTTGGCCGCGATTTTTCCCTTCGTCCTGCGCGATTTTGCTGAAAAATCAACGCTCGGCCACTGCTCGAAAAATACTCAATCTGCTCTGTGATGGCCGGTTCACGGCACTTATGCCTGCCGAAATGTCGTATTCGAACCGGTTGGGACGCGCGTTTCGGTAAAAAAACCTCATGCCGATTCGGCATAGGGTAGGCGTTTACGGCATTAGACGGCGCTTCCTTGCATCGGAATAGTTGCGCCTTTTTTCGCCTGCCAGAGAGCCGTAAACACGCGCTCCGGGGCACCTTATACGGGGGGCAGATGCACTGGACTTTTTCGCCACAAGCGTTCCAGTTCGCGCATCTCCCTGAGTCAAACAACAAGTAAGGGTAAAGATATGAAGAAGGCAAAGCTTAGCCTCGCCTGGCAGATCCTCATCGGTCTGGTATTGGGGATTGCAATCGGTGCGCTGCTCAACCATTTCAGTGCCGAAAAAGCCTGGTGGATCAGCAACGTCCTGCAACCGGCAGGCGATATCTTTATCCGTCTGATCAAGATGATCGTGATCCCGATCGTCATTTCCTCTTTGATCGTCGGCATTGCCGGCGTCGGTGACGCCAAGAAGCTGGGGCGCATCGGCTTCAAGACCATCATCTACTTCGAAATCGTCACCACCATCGCCATCGTGGTCGGTCTGCTGCTGGCCAACCTGTTCCATCCGGGTGCCGGCATCGACATGAGCACCCTGGGCACTGTGGACATTTCCAAGTACCAGGCCACGGCGGCCGAGGTTCAGCATGAACATGCGTTCATCGAAACCATCCTCAACCTGATCCCGTCGAACATCTTTGCGGCCATGGTTCGCGGCGAAATGCTGCCGATCATCTTCTTCTCTGTATTGTTCGGTCTCGGTTTGTCGAGCCTGCAGGCGGACCTTCGCGAGCCGCTGGTGAAGATGTTCCAGGGCGTATCGGAAAGCATGTTCAAGGTCACTCACATGATCATGAACTACGCCCCGATCGGCGTGTTCGCACTGATTGCGGTGACCGTTGCCAACTTCGGCTTCGCGTCGCTGATACCGCTGGCCAAACTGGTGATCCTGGTTTACGTCGCCATCGCCTTCTTCGCTTTCGTGATCCTGGGCCTGATCGCTCGCCTGTTCGGCTTCTCGGTGATCAAGCTGATGCGCATCTTCAAGGATGAGCTGGTACTGGCCTACTCCACCGCGAGCTCCGAAACCGTGCTGCCGCGCGTGATTGAGAAGATGGAAGCCTACGGCGCGCCGAAAGCCATTTGCAGTTTCGTGGTGCCGACCGGTTACTCGTTCAACCTCGACGGTTCGACCCTGTACCAAAGCATCGCGGCGATCTTCATTGCCCAGCTGTATGGCATCGACCTGTCGATCAGCCAGCAACTGCTGCTGGTACTGACGTTGATGGTCACCTCCAAAGGCATCGCCGGCGTACCGGGCGTGTCCTTCGTGGTACTTCTGGCCACCCTGGGCAGCGTCGGTATTCCACTGGAAGGCCTGGCGTTCATCGCTGGTGTCGACCGCGTCATGGACATGGCTCGTACCGCACTGAACGTGATCGGCAACGCCCTGGCCGTTCTGGTTATCGCTCGTTGGGAAGGCATGTACGACGACGCCAAGGGCCAGCGCTACTGGAACTCCCTGCCGCACTGGCGCAGCAAGGAAAAACTGCCGGCGGGTGAAACCTCCAGCAATTGATGCAAAACCTGTGGGAGCGAGCTTGCTCGCGATGGTGGCAGGAGCACCGGGCTTATCCAGAATGCCCGCATCATCATTGACGTCCATCGCGAGCAAGCTCGCTCCTACAACAAACCCCGGAGAAATCCGGGGTTTGTCGTTTCTGGCTACCCCGCTATCATTCGCGGATCTTTTGGGGGGATTTGACTGATGCTCAATGGCCTGTGGCTTGGCTTCTTCATCGTGGCAGCTGTATCGGCGCTGGCCCAGTGGCTGATCGGGGGCAACGCCGGGATATTCGCGGCGATGGTGGAAAGCATTTTTGCCATGGCCAAGCTGTCGGTCGAAGTCATGGTGCTGCTGTTCGGCACCCTGACCCTCTGGCTGGGTTTTCTGCGCATTGCCGAGAAAGCCGGGATCGTCGAATGGCTGGCAAGGGCCCTGGGGCCACTGTTTTTGCGCCTGATGCCTGAAGTCCCGCCGGGTCATCCAGCCATCGGCCTGATCACCCTTAACTTCGCGGCCAACGGCCTGGGCCTGGACAACGCCGCCACACCGATCGGCCTCAAGGCCATGAAGGCACTGCAGGAGCTCAATCCCAGCGCTACCGTCGCCAGCAATGCACAGATCCTGTTCCTGGTGCTCAACGCCTCCTCGCTGACCCTGCTGCCGGTGACCATCTTCATGTATCGCGCCCAGCAAGGTGCGCCGGACCCGACGCTGGTGTTCCTGCCGATCCTGCTGGCGACCAGTTGCTCGACCATTGTCGGATTCCTGTCGGTGGCGTTCATGCAGCGCCTGCGCGTCTGGGACCCCGTGGTGCTGGCCTACCTGATCCCCGGCGCCCTCGCCCTCGGTGGCTTCATGGCGTTGCTGGCGACCCTTTCGGCGACCGCTCTGGCCGGCCTGTCATCGATCCTCGGCAACTTGACGCTGTTTGGCCTGATCATGCTGTTTTTAGTGATCGGCGCGCTGCGCCAAGTGAAGGTCTACGAGGCCTTCGTTGAAGGTGCCAAAGAGGGTTTCGATGTCGCCAAGAACTTGCTGCCCTACCTGGTGGCGATGCTCTGCGCGGTGGGTGTCCTGCGGGCATCCGGGGCACTGGACTTCGGTCTGGACGGGATCCGTCATCTGGTGGAATGGGCCGGTTGGGACACGCGTTTCGTCGATGCGCTGCCGACGGCGATGGTCAAACCCTTCTCGGGAAGCGCCGCCCGGGCGATGCTGATTGAAACCATGAAGACCTCGGGCGTGGACAGCTTCCCGGCGCTGGTGGCAGCAACAATCCAGGGCAGTACCGAAACGACGTTCTATGTGCTGGCGGTGTACTTCGGTGCCGTGGGCATCCAGCGCGCACGCCATGCGGTTGGCTGCGCATTGCTGGCAGAGCTTGCCGGGGTGCTGGGTGCTATCGGGGTTTGCTACTGGTTCTTTGGTTGATCGGCCCCGCCAGCCAACACTTTCAGCGCGGCCTTGCGCTCGCCCGTCGGCAAGGCGCCGAGCTTTTCCACGGCGGTGTAAAATCTGAGCCAGTCGCCACCCTCCTGATGGAACAGCGCGGCAAAAGCCGGCACCCATTGGTCGTACAAACCAAACGGCAATAACCGGGCGTTGTTCATGGGGGCATGAATCCACGCGTCGTAGCGTTTGTCTGCGGCCCACTGACTGTCACGCAACTGCCGGTATTCGCTGCGCAAGCGTTCGAACTCGGCCGCCTTGCGCTGGCGCATCTGTTCGGTTGGCAACGGCAAGGTGTAGAGCTTTTCCAGTCGGGTGCGGGTCTTGAGTACCAGCTCAGTGAACTGGTCGCGCTGACGTGCCTGCGCATTGTTATCCGGTGGCATGTGGCGGTAGGCGCGCCATTGGCGAGTACCTTCCTGCTCGACGAAGGTGGCGAAGGATTCGTTGAACTCCGTGTCGTCCTTCACATAGAAACGCTGATGGGCGAGCTCGTGAAAGATCAGCGTGGCCAGTCGCTCATCCCCCCAGCCCATCATCGAACTGATGATCGGGTCGTTGAACCAGCCAAGTGTCGAATAGGCCTCGACGCCGCCAATCGACACGTCCATGCCTTGCAAGCGTTGCAAGGCCGCTTCGCCGCGGGCTGCGCTCTGGCTGTAGTAACCGCGATAAGCAACACAACCGGCGATGGGGAAGCAGTGGTTTACGGGCTTGAGGGAAAATTCCGGTGTGGCGAAGACATTCCAGACGACGAAGGGGCGCCCAATGTCCGCGTACAGGCGGTAGCTCTGGTTGTCCGGCAGGTGCAATTGCTGGCTGGCGAAGGTTCGGGCCTTTTGCGATTGCTCCAGGTGTGTACGCAGTTTTTGATCGCGCGCCGGGTCGGCAATCACGCTGGAAACAGGCTCCCTCGCCCGCAGCAACTGCAGTTGGCCGCTGGCCAGTTGGCTGTAATAGCTGGTGCTGGTGCAGCCGTTGAGCAACAAAAACAGCAGGCTCGGAAACAAAACGCGAAAAACGCGATCAAGTAACCCAAGGCTAGGAAGCGGCCTGATCACAATAATTCTTCCTTGGAGAGTCTTTCCACAAGACTATCCCGCCAGACTGGAGCTCCGCTATGCGCATGTTGATACTGTCAGGAGGCCTGCTGATGCTGGCCGGCTGTGCTGGTTTCGGAATACCCCGCCATGATCCTGCGCAAGCCTGGATCGACCTTGATTCGAAGCAGGAAGATACGGCGCTGCAGGCGCTGGAGGTCGATGACAAAATCACTGACGATAAACGCTATTTCCAGGTTCATCCCGGTAGCCATGAGTTGACGGTCCGCTACCAATTCGCAGTCCAGCCCACCAATATCGGCCCGGACGCCGAGCCGTTGTGGCGCGATTGTCAGTTGAGCGTGAAATTCAGCGACTTCAACGCGGGTGAGCGTTATCAACTACAGGCGGGGAACATCGGTTTTCGGCCTTGGGCGAAACTCTACGATCAACAGCGCAAAGTGATTGGCCAAGGCACACCGGCAGGCTGTCAACACACCTGATCGGCGTTATGCTGGATGCATATCCCTTGGGACATCCATCATGCGCAGGTTGATGCTGTTACTCGCCGTCGGTGTTGTCGCGGGCTGCCAAAGCCCGATGCCGACACCCAATCCACAGATGGCCTGGGTCGAATTCTCGACGCCCTTCCCTAACGACAAGTTGTTGATGGCCGAACGACTGGATAAACAACGCCTGCGCGACGGGCGTTTTTTCGAGGTCACGCCGGGAAGCCATGAACTGATCGTGCGTTTCGACTTTGAAGTACCCGGTGGCGGATTGGGGATGATGGGAGGCCCCTCGGAACGGCTGTGCTACCTGACCATCAATTACGATCATTTCGAAGCCGGTCAGCGTTATGTGCTCGAAGGCCGCTCCATCGCCTTTACCCCCGGTGCCCGGCTGTACAATGCCAAGCGCGAAATCGTTGCTGAAGACCGGGAATCCTACTGCCTGATGTGAGCGGTCAGCGGTCGTTTTTCTGGTAGATGATTTTCTTGGTGCCGTTTTCGCACGAGCCCACAACCATGTTCTGGTCATGGACCTCGTCGTTGGTGACGATTTCAAGCGTGTAGGAGGATACGCCGCTGGCCTGGATCTTGGCTTCGATCTCGGCCTTGAGCTCTTCGCAGGGTTTCGGTGCCGCCAAGGCCGAAGTGGCCAGTGCGCAACAGATAACCGCCAAGGCAAAACGTTTCATGGTTGAAGCTCCTTTGAGGCAGCACGCACAATCGTGGTTTTCGCTGCTGTCATTTATTCGACCACAGTTTTAGCGGGCGAGTCTGTCGCGACGCAAAAAAGATCGCAGCCTTGAGCACCTTTTGCCAAATGATCCCGGCAGGTTGCGCAAGGCTGCGATCTTTTCGTTTCAAATAAAATCTAGCCGATCAATGTTGCCTCCAGGCTGATCTTCGCATTCAGCACTTTGGATACCGGGCAGCCCTCTTTGGCCTTGTTGCTGAGTTCTTCGAACTGCGCCTGCGTTGCCCCGGGGATTTTCGCTTTCAGAATCAATTTCACTGCGGTGATCGAAAAACCGCCGTCCACTTGATCCAGAGTGACTTCTGCCTGGGTGTCGATGCTATCGGCCTTCAGGCCGGCATCACCGAGAATCATGGAAAACGCCATGGAGAAACAGCCGGCGTGGGCCGCGCCGATCAACTCTTCCGGGTTGGTGCCCCGGCCGCCCTCGAAGCGCGCCTTGAAGCCATAGGGAGCTTCCCGGAGCACGCCGGTTTCTGTGGAAATCGAGCCGATGCCGGTTTTCAGATCACCTTCCCAATGGGCCGATGCTTTCTTAACGATAGCCATGCCTGTCACCTCAAGATTGGCGCGAAACGTCGCGCCTTCGTGGTTTTCACTTGCCAGGGTTGTGAGGATAGACAGTGGCGCAAAGTTCATCACGTCCGATCAGTCTGCTTTTTTCGCGGGATTTTTTACCGGGCTATTGAAACTCGGGTATATGCCCACATTGCATGAATACGCTTTTGGATTCGGCAGGTTTGCGTTCGCAAGAACAAACCTGCGCCCTCAATTGGAGAAGCAGGTTTATGAAACGACTGTCCGATATCAAGTTCTCGACCCTCGATCTGGTGCCCGTTCGCGAGAACGGCAGCGCGGCCCAATCGCTGCGCAACTCGCTGGACCTGGCGCAGCATGTCGAGAAGTTCGGTTACAACCGCTTCTGGGTGGCTGAGCACCACAACATGGATGGCATCGCCAGTTCCGCGACTTCGGTGCTACTTGGGTACCTGGCCGGTGGCACGTCGACCATTCGAGTCGGTTCGGGCGGGGTAATGTTGCCCAACCACGCACCGTTGGTGATCGCCGAACAGTTCGGCACCCTGGAAAGCCTTTATCCGGGCCGGATCGATCTGGGCCTGGGGCGTGCCCCCGGTTCCGACCAGATGACCGCACGTGCGCTGCGCCGCGAACGCTCCGGAAGCGCCGACGATTTCCCGGAAGACGTGGCGGAACTGGTGCGCTACCTTGGGCCACGTACCCCGGACCAACGCATCATCGCCATGCCGGGGACCGGGACCAATGTGCCGGTCTGGTTGTTGGGATCGAGCCTGTTCAGTGCGCAACTGGCCGGTGAGCGCGGTTTGCCCTACGCCTTCGCATCGCATTTCGCACCGCGCTACATGCATGAAGCGATTCGGGTCTACCGCAATCACTTCAAGCCGTCAGCCGTTTTGGACAAGCCCTACGTGATGCTCGGCGTGCCATTGGTGGCCGCCGATACCGACGAGCAGGCCGATTTCCTGGCGACCTCGGTGTTCCAGCGGATTCTCGCCCTGATGCGTGGCCAAAGCCTGGTACAGCGTCCGCCAGTGAAGACCATGGACGGCCTGTGGCTGCCCCATGAGAGAGATGCCGTGCACGATTTCCTTGGCCTGGCGATGATCGGCAGCCCGCAGAAAATCCGCGCCAAACTCGAGGTCCTGATCGAACAGACCCAGGCTGACGAGCTGATTTTCACCTGTGACCTGTACGAACATGCCGATCGCGTGCATTCCTACGAACTGCTGGCGCAGGTCATGCGGGGTTGATGCTCAAACGGCAGGCGTAAAAAAGCCGACACCGTGGTGTCGGCTTTTTTTCAGGCGGAATTCTGCCTACTTTTTATAGACGATCACTTTGGCACCCGCTTCGCATTTGCCAACAACTTTCCCGCCGGCAGCGGCACCTTTGTCGACAATCTCCAGCGAGTAACCGGAAACGCCCTTGGCATCAAGTTTCGCTGCGATTTCGGCTTTCAGCTCTTCGCATGGCTTGCCGCCCGCCAACGCGCTCCCCGCAAGGCTCAACAAACCTACTGCCAACATAAACTTCTTCATCGGTTGCATTCCCTGGTCGGATCATAGGGGGTAACCAGCCGTCAGCCGGACGCACTCATGTAGTGCTTTGCCATTCCCTATGGCATTCGACCGGCGTGCAAGTTCAGAAGACTAGCCCAAAGTCAGCTGCTGGCAATCCGGAACCCGACTTTCAAGGTCACTTGAAAGTGCGCAGCCTTGCCGTCCCTTATGTGCCCACGGGTCTCGGTCACTTCAAACCATTCCATGTATTTGATGCTTTTGCTGGCTTCGGCCAGCGCGTTGTTGATCGCATCTTCGATACTGCTGGTGGACGAGCCGATCAGCTCGATTTTCTTGTAGGTGTGATGGTCAGACATGGCGTTCTCCTCGGCGTGTGAATTACAGACTAGCAGTGATTTTTCCTATTTCTTCTGTTGGTCGTTCTGAGGGTGAGGTTCAGATTTTCTGCACTTTCTCGAACCCATGAAGTCCCAACCAACACACGCCACTCATCACCAATGCAGGAGAGCCACCATGGCCAACACCTCGTTACGCAAAGCCTCATTGCAAAGCATGGAAGCCGAGATCGAGAGTCTGCTCAAGTCTTTGGAAAGCCTGAAGGACGACGCCTCGGACGAGTCGCGTAAAACCCTCAAGACCCTGAAAAGCAACGCCGAGAATGCCTTGAAGCACTCGCGCCATTTGCTTGGCGATGCCTATGAAGAGGTCAAGGTCAAAACCCGTGAAACCGGGATTGCCACCCGGGACTACGCCCAGGAACATCCTTGGACAACAGCTGGTGTCGCCGTGGGTGCATTAGGCTTGCTGGCCGCTTATCTGTTGTGCAAGCGTGATTAATCCGCGCGACGCAGCTCGTTCTTGAGCCACTGCGCCAGTTGCCGGGCGCGTCCGTCCGCGGCGCGCTTGGGTAGCCACAACGCCAGTTGCGCCGGGGTTTCACTGAAGCCCCAAGGCGCAACCAGGCGGCCGGCCTTCAAGTCCTCCGTCACCAAGGGTTCGGGGGCAATCGCCACGCCCAGACCTGCGACGGCGGCTTCCAGCAAGTAATACAAATGTTCAAATCCCTGACCGTACTTCAGCGCCCTGGCGTCGAGCCCGCGTGGTTGCGCCCAGTTCGGCCAGGCTTGCGGGCGTGAGGTGGTGTGCAGCAAGGGTTCGTTCAGCAGGGCAGTTTCCGGCGCCTGCTTGAGCCGTTCATAGCCGGCGAACCGCGGGCTCATGACCGGGCCGATACGTTCGCTGGCCAGCTCAAAAACCTGCATGTCCGCCGGCCAGGGTGGCTCGGCAAATACGAGCAAGGCATCCAGCCCCGGTCTTCGCGGATCCAGATCGCCTTCTCCGGCCGACAGGTGCAAGCGCAAGTCCGGCAGGTCGGCATTGAGTCTCCCCAGTCTTGGAATAAACCAGCGCGCCAGCAGACTTCCAGAGCAACCGAGCACGAATGGCGCATCGGCGGAGCTTTGTGTGAGTTCGGCGCATACGCCGCGCAGGCGCTCGAAGGCTTCGCTGCTGGCGTCACGCAGGCGTAACCCGGCATCTGT
The DNA here is from genome assembly GCF_019956305.1 of Pseudomonas sp. BF-B-30. Taxonomy (NCBI): domain Bacteria; kingdom Pseudomonadati; phylum Pseudomonadota; class Gammaproteobacteria; order Pseudomonadales; family Pseudomonadaceae; genus Pseudomonas; species Pseudomonas sp. BF-B-30. Next base: position 177,593 of record NZ_JAHBDG010000082.1, read on the forward strand.
GAGTTTCAGGCCGCGACCGTCCTTGATGAACAGGCTTACGCCGAGGTGTTCTTCAAGTAACTTGAGTTGCCGACTGACTGCGCCGTGGGTGACGTGCAGCTGTTCGGCCGCCTGACTGACGCTGTTCAAGCGGGCAGTGGCTTCGAAGGCGCGAAGCGCGTTCAGGGGAGGAAGGTCATGGCTCATTTGATCTGTGAGTTTTCCTGACAGGTTGTGGCGATCTTATCGGTTTTCAGGCCGAGGCGTCAGGGGTAGAGTGAAGCCCACTATCTCTTTATGCATCACTTCATGCATTCAACTGGAGCGCCCCATGACCCAGACTAATCTGCGCAACGGCCCTGATGCCAACGGCCTGTTTGGCGCGTTCGGCGGCCGCTACGTTGCCGAAACCCTGATGCCGTTGATCCTCGACCTGGCCCGCGAATATGAGTTGGCCAAGGAAGATCCTGCATTCAAGGAAGAACTGGCCTACTTCCAGCGCGACTACGTCGGACGTCCAAGCCCGCTGTACTTCGCCGAGCGTCTGACCGAGTTCTGCGGCGGCGCGAAGATCTACCTCAAGCGTGAAGAGCTGAACCACACCGGCGCGCACAAGATCAACAACTGCATCGGCCAGATCCTGTTGGCGCGACGCATGGGCAAGAAGCGCATCATCGCCGAGACCGGCGCCGGCATGCACGGTGTGGCCACGGCCACTGTTGCTGCGCGTTTCGGTCTGGATTGCGTGATCTACATGGGCACCACTGACATCGAGCGTCAGCAGGCCAACGTGTTCCGCATGAAGCTGCTGGGTGCCGAAGTGATCCCGGTGGTAGCCGGTACCGGCACGCTGAAAGACGCGATGAACGAAGCCCTGCGTGACTGGGTGACCAACGTCGACAGCACCTTCTACCTGATCGGTACCGTGGCTGGTCCGCACCCTTACCCGGCGATGGTTCGCGACTTCCAGGCCGTAATCGGCAAGGAAACCCGCGAGCAGCTGCAAGCCCAGGAAGGTCGCCTGCCGGACAGCCTGGTGGCGTGTATCGGCGGTGGTTCCAACGCCATGGGCCTGTTCCACCCGTTCCTCGACGACAAGAGTGTCGAAATCATCGGCGTTGAAGCCGCCGGCTATGGCATCGAGACCGGCAAGCATGCGGCCAGCCTCAATGGCGGCGTTCCAGGCGTCCTGCACGGCAATCGTACTTTCCTGCTGCAGGACGACGATGGCCAGATCATCGATGCCCACTCGATCTCCGCCGGCCTGGACTACCCGGGCATCGGCCCGGAACACGCCTGGTTGCATGACATCGGCCGAGTTCAGTACACCTCGGTGACCGACGACGAAGCCCTCGCTGCGTTCCACCAGTGCTGCCGCCTGGAAGGGATCATCCCTGCCCTGGAAAGCGCCCATGCCCTGGCTGAAGTATTCAAGCGCGCCCCGACCCTGCCAAAGGATCACCTGATGGTGGTCAACCTGTCCGGCCGTGGCGATAAAGACATGCAGACCGTGATGCACCACATGGAACAATCTAAGCAGGAGAAACACTGATGAGCCGCCTGCAAACGCGTTTTGCCGAACTCAAGGAACAGAACCGTGCCGCTCTGGTGACCTTCGTGACAGCCGGCGACCCGGGCTATGACACGTCCCTGGCTATCCTCAAGGGCTTGCCGGCGGCTGGCGCCGATGTGATCGAACTGGGCATGCCCTTCACCGATCCGATGGCTGACGGCCCGGCAATCCAGCTCGCCAACATCCGTGCGTTGGGTGCCAAGCAGAATCTGGCGAAAACTCTGCAAATGGTTCGCGAGTTCCGCCAGGACAACAACGAAACACCGCTGGTGCTGATGGGGTACTTCAACCCGATCCACATGTACGGCGTACCGCGCTTCATCGCCGAAGCCAAGGAAGCCGGCGTTGACGGCCTGATCGTGGTCGACCTGCCGCCAGAGCATAACGGCGAACTGTGCGACCCGGCGCAGGCCGCGGGCCTGGACTTCATTCGCCTGACCACGCCAACCACCGACGATGTGCGCCTGCCGACCGTTCTCAACGGCAGCTCCGGCTTCGTCTACTACGTATCGGTGGCCGGTGTGACCGGTGCCGGCGCTGCCACGCTGGAACACGTCGAGGAAGCGGTCGCCCGTCTGCGTCGCCATACCGACCTGCCGATCAGCATCGGTTTCGGTATCCGGACTCCGGAACAGGCGGCGTCCATCGCGCGTCTGGCCGACGGTGTTGTGGTGGGCTCGGCGTTGATCGATCACATCGCCAATGCCACCTCCCCGGAACAAGCCGTGGATGGCGTGTTGAGCCTGTGCTCAGCGTTGGCCGAAGGCGTGCGTAAGGCCCGCGTCAGCTGAGTGTAAAGTGCCTGAGACAGTGGAATTAGAGCCGCGCGGCACAGGCTGAACAGCAAAAAGGGCTTCAGGACTGAGTTCTGAAGCCCTTTTTGCTATGTGTGGCTAAACGCTGTAATTCTTGTGGGAGCGAGCTCGTTCCCACAGGTTGCGGTATCAAGGCAACTCTATCCCGCCTGATGCCTTGTGCAGTTTGCGCAGGTGTTCACCAATCTGCTTCACGTTGGCCTCGTTGGCGGCCATTTCGGCGGCGCGGCCCGGTTCAAGCAATGCCCTCACTTCCTTGTCCAGATCCCCGGACAGCGCCAGGAGCTGCTTCTGGCGCTGGCTGCTTTCCGATTCCAGATGCTCCCACTCGCTCGGTTGCGGCAGGCCATAACCCTTGGTGCCCAGCAGTTCTGCCGGCCGGCTGAGAAAGCCACTGTTGGCCAGAATGTCCTTGAGCGTCTCGTTGGCCTTGTCCATGCCGCCATTCTTTAGTTCTCGGGCGCCCAGATAGCGCTGCTTCACTTCATCCTGGGCCAGCAGCAACTGCTGACGGAAGCTGGCCTGTTCCAATAGCAGCAATGCCGCGCTGGTGCGCAAATCGGCCTGCTCGAACCATTGCCGACGCTCTGCCGCTTTCAATTCGAGCCAGTCTTCGACGGTTTCCTGTTTGATCGGCAAGTGCTTTTTCAGGATCTCGAACATCGCCTGATAACGCTCGCGGAAGGAGTCGAAACGATAACCCAGGCGCAAGGCTTCTCGTGGGTCGTCCAGCACACTGGCGTCCGCCAGTCCGCGGCCCTTCAGCACTTCGAGCAAACCGTTGGGCATGATGTTGTCGAGTCCCACCAATTGCGGGTTATTGGTGCCGCCACGCAGTAACTTCAGCTCTTCTACCGCGCAGTTGTTCGACAGGAAGAAGTAGTTGCCGTCGTAGCTCCAGTGCATCTCGGCGGCACGTCCGACCACGTCTTCAATCTCTCTGCGCGACAGGTTCAGGGGCACGGAGGCCAGGCTGCGCAATTCGGTCTTGGTGTATTCGTCGATGACCTGGGATAGCGGCAGGATAAACAGTCGCGACGGGTATTTACCGACCAGGCCATCCCAGCTCGACAGCTGCACGTCGCCGACGAAGGCGCGGTAAGACAGCACCAGATGCTGGTCCAGATCCAATCGGCAATCCGGTCCGCGTGGTCGGCCAGGCGCGCAGATCACCAGGCGCAACATGCTGTGACCCCAGCGGCTGAACAGGTTCTGGTTGGCCTCGGCCAGCAGATAGTCAACGGCATAGACTCGCTCCGGATCGACCTGGCCCAAAGGTGTCTTGGCGAAGTCGCTGCCGGCATTGAGGAACGCGAAGGTCTTGCTGCAGGTGTCTTTGGCGGCAGGCGCCCAGCCGAAATGTTCCTGGTAGTAGCGATACAGCGAGGGACGGCGGCAGGCGTAGCTCGGGTCGAGGAGGAAATACTCCATGTTGACCGCGACGAACTCCTTTGGACTGCTGGTCTCGTAGATGTCCGGGCTGCGGGCAATCTGGCGATTGTGCTGTTCGCGTTCACCGCGACGGCCTACGTATTGCTGCCAGCCGGCGAGGTCGAGCAGACGCGGATCGTCACTGAGGGTAAAACGCCGATCGGACTGGCCCCGGCATTGGTCGGGAATGCCAACCAGCCCTGAGCTGTTGTTGCGCTGGGTGCAGCGCTGAATCAGCTTGCGTTCGGCATCCGGCCACAGGCGCGAGCGATCGTAGATGTGAGTCAGCTCGTGCACCACCGTGGCCAGCATTTCCCGGCGCACGGTGCCATGGGGGCGAAGGGTTTTCTTGGTCGCGGCGCTGCCATCGGTGAGGCTGGCCAGCAGGTTGCGGTTCAGATCGAGTTCGGACACCAGTGACGCCTGACCGTAGGCGTTGCCCGGCATGTCATCCGTCCAGTCGACGTCGATGCGTCGATCGAGTTGCTCGATAAAGCGTGGCGGCAGTGCCTGCATGGCTTCATCGAGCAACGCCTGGCTGGCTTGCTGTTGCGCGGGAGTCAGACCTTCGGTCTTGAGCTGTAATTGAAGGCCAGCGTGGGCCATGTTGCCGAGCAGCAACATGGCCCCGGCCAGCAGCCAGGCACCTTGACGCTTCACAGTGCGAGGATGGCTTCGGCGAGATCCTGGTCACTGGCGTCACGAGCTTCCGGCACACGGGTACGCAGTAAATCGAAGGCGGATTCCAGGTGAGCGCCACGAATGTCGCCATTGCTGGCAACGAAACTGGCGGCATCGTCCTGGGCTTCGCGCACGATTTTCGAATCGCGAATGGACGTGGTGGTGTCGGAGGTGAAATCGAGGGTGCGCTGGGTAGCACGGATCAGAATATTACTGGTGGCAACCAGAGTATGTGCCTGGGCCACATCGGCCAACAGCAGCAGACCTAAGGTGGCAGCAATCAGCGGGTTACGCATGGAATGACTCCAGAAAAAACAGGGATAACTATTGGACGAGAATTGCTTGTGCCAGTTCAAGGTCGTTGGCATGAAGTTTTGCCTGGGTTCGACGCAGATACCGCAAGGCCGACTCCAGTCGTGCGCCTCTCAGTTGGCCGTCACTGGCAATGAATGCCGCGGCGTCATCATGGGCAGCGAGCAGCAGTTTATGGTCGAAGGGGGCGGAGGTCACCAAACTTGTGGCGTAAACGCTGGCGACGATGCCTTGGGTGGACAGGTTGAAGGCGTCATAAGCGTGGGCAGATCCGCAGTAACCAAGGGTAAGAAAGGCTGGAGCGATCAAGAAACTTGAAGGAAAACGCATGAGACTCGACAGTTGAGAGTGAGTCCCAAGGCTAGCGCAAGGCCCGTTCTAGAGCCAGCGCCGAAACATTGGGGCACGTCGGGCGTGCCCCATGCCTTGTGCAGTCGTTTAGATCGTCAGGATCGCCTGCGCCAGTTGTGCGTCGGTTGCGTTCAGCTGTGGCGCCTGGCGGTGAATGTGGTCGATGGCGCTTTCCAGTTTCACTCCGCGAATGGAACCTTCGCTGGCGACGAAGCTGGCAGCGTCATCACGGGCCGCGAGGACGATCTTGTCATCCTTGAAGGACGACGATATGACGTCGGAGGTCGCATCGGATGTGGCTTTGAGCGCGTTAACTACAGCGTCGGTGGTCACGATGAAGCTGGTTGCGCTGGCATTGGCTGCCACGGCAAACAGGGCTGCAGCGCTGAGCAGGCGGAGACGGGACATGGGTAACTCCTTTGGGTAAACCAGTTGAAAAATGGCGCAGTGTCTGCAAAGTCAGACGCCAGGCGCTTGGCGCTCGCCACGTTCTGACTTGATATTAGGCCTGAGTGTGTCAGTTCGAACAGCCCGTCATGCAAACAGGCAGTCAGCGCCAGAACGGTTTATCCAATTCATTGATGCGCTCAGCGTGGCTGATGCCAAGATCCGATAGCTGACGATCATCGAGTTGAGCCAGTAAACGTCGTGTTCTCGCCCTTTCCAGGCTAGCGAAGAATCCAGTCAGCAGATCTCTGACCCAGTGCAAGAAAGGTCTTGATCGAATTGATGGGGTCGAAACATCCTGTAAAGAACTCATGGCGCGTTCCCTGTCCTGATAAGTGGAGGCTCCATGCTGACACCGGTCGAATATCCATTGCAGACACACTGCGACGATATTGTACTCATCCAGTTTGTAGTTTTTGCAAACTGTACTGGTGCTCAGGGTTCCCTACTGTAAAAGTGGATTTGACAGGCCAAAACGACAAAACCCGTCGTGGCTTCCCACGACGGGTTTTGTTTTTTCAATTCGGGTTGCTGGCGGTGGACCTTCAGGTCAGAGCCAGCGACGCTAACTTAGCGCCAGAACGGCTTGCTCAGCTCTTCGTAGCGTTGTGCTTCGCTAATCCCGGCATCAGCCAGCAGACGCGAATCCAGACGAGCCAGTTGATGGCGGCTGGTGATGCGGCGCTGCCACAGCATCAAGTTGGCGATAACGCGCAGAGGCAGGGAAGCCTGGGTTTTTGCAGCGGTGTCTTCGAAGAACAGTTCGGAACTGAGTGTACGTTCCATGGTTTTCATCCTTCCGCTTATGGCGGGATTAGGTAGTGGCTTAACTGGTGCCCATGATCCTCTCGTTTGCCTAGTCTCTGTAGATACAGTTCACCTGTATTGTGCGAGCTCAGTTAACTGTTTATAGGGGGTGTACTGGTCGAATTTGAGGCAACTGTACCTGTCTGCACTGTTAAGGTGCAAAATTGCTGTTTTGACTCGACGAGGTAGGAATTTTCCTTAGGAAATGACCGGTACAGTAGTACAGTTTTTTCCATAATGTGAAGCAACAAGAGCAAGCTGACGAAACTGTGTTTGCGTCAGCTGCTATCTGTACCAATTACTTATTCAGCATTTGCCCGGTTTCTTCCAGGTTGATGTGCCAGCTCAGGGCATCACGCAGGATGTGCGGGGTGTGCCCGCCGATGGCGCACGCGGTGGTGAAGTAATCATTCAGCGCCTGGCGGTAATCCGGGTGCACGCACTTGTCGATGATGACCCGGGCACGCTCCCGAGGCGCCAGGCCTCGCAAGTCTGCCAGGCCCACTTCGGTCACGAGGATGTCGACGTCATGTTCGGTGTGGTCAACATGGCTGACCATCGGCACCACGCTGGAGATCGCACCGCCCTTGGCGATCGACTTGGTCACGAACACGGACAGGTGTGCGTTGCGCGCGAAGTCGCCCGAGCCGCCGATGCCGTTCATCATCCGCGTGCCGCAGACGTGAGTGGAGTTGACGTTGCCATAGATGTCGAACTCCAGTGCCGTGTTGATGCCGATGATGCCAAGGCGGCGCACGACTTCAGGGTGGTTGGAGATCTCCTGCGGACGCAGAACCAGTTTGTCCTTGTAGCGCTCCAGATTGCCGAACACGTCGGCATTGCGCCGGCTCGACAGGGTGATCGAACTGCCCGAGGCAAAACTCAGCTTGCCCGCGTCGATCAGGTCGAAGGTCGAGTCCTGCAGCACCTCGGAATACATTGTCAGGTCTTCGAACGGCGAGTCGATCAGGCCACACATCACCGAGTTGGCGATGGTGCCGATACCGGCTTGTAGCGGGCCGAGCTTGTTGGTCATGCGCCCGGCTGCCACTTCCTGTTTGAAGAAGTCGATCAGGTGGTCGGCAATGGCTTGGGTCTCGACGTCCGGCGCCAGCACAGTGGAGGACGAGTCAGCCTGGTTGGTGACCACGATGGCGACGATTTTTTCCGGTGGAATCGGGATGGCGGTGCTGCCAATGCGATCGTCGACCTTGACCAGCGGAATCGGTGTACGGGTCGGACGGTAGGTCGGAATGTAGATGTCGTGCAGACCTTCGAGATTCGGGTTGTGCGCCATGTTGATTTCGACGATCACGTGCTTGGCGAAAATCGCGAAGCTGGCCGAGTTGCCGACCGAGGTGGTTGGCACGATATGCCCGTGCTCGGTGATCGCCACGGCTTCAATCACGGCAATGTCCGGCAGCTTCAATTGCTGGTTGCGCAATTGCTCCACGGTTTCCGACAAGTGCTGGTCGATGAACATGACTTCGCCGGCATTGATCGCCTTGCGCAGAGTGCTGTCGACCTGAAACGGCATGCGTCGCGACAGCACGCCAGCTTCGGTCAACTGCTTGTCGAGGTCGTTGCCCAGGCTTGCGCCGGTCATCAGGCTGATCTTGAGCGGCGCGACCTTGGCACGCTCGGCCAGCGCCTGGGGGACGGCCTTGGCTTCACCTGCGCGAGTAAAGCCACTCATGCCGACGGTCATGCCGTCCTCAATCAGAGCGGCAGCGTCGGCAGCGCTCATCACTTTGTCCAACAACGAAGGCAGGCGAATACGGTCACGGTACATGGATTGTTATCTCGGGCAACAGGTAGCAGGACGTGCAGTCTAGTGAATTGTGCCGGCTTCTGTCCCGCTACCAAGGTCGCAATCAAGGCGTCTATTCCGGGCCTTTCAAGCAAAACACCGTTACCGGATCGGTAACAAAAGGATAGTTTGTCCGACGATTTGCGCAAACAAAAACGCCCCGACGAGTCGGGGCGTTCCGTGTGCCGCAGAGGGTTACTCGACGGCTTTAACCATGTCTTCGATGACCTTTTTAGCGTCGCCGAACACCATCATGGTCTTGTCCAGGTAGAACAGTTCGTTGTCCAGGCCGGCGTAGCCGCTGGCCATCGAG
>NZ_JAHBDG010000078.1:0-1273 GCF_019956305.1 Pseudomonas sp. BF-B-30
TGCACCGTCGGGTCGTCACGGTTGAGGGTCAGCGGGATCATGGATTTACCCACCGGCTGGCCTGGCTTGGCGGGTTCGAAGTCGGCGGGGTTCATGCTCACGTCCTGACCGGCGTAAGGCTGGACCACCATCTGCATGAACTTGCCCACCACCGGATCGCCGGCGTCCCACTCCAGCCCTTTGCTGCCCAGCTTGAGTACCGCCTTGTACCTGCCGGACAAGACATCGGCCAGGCTCAGCGGTAAAGCCTCCGGCCCCTTGCCATCGTGGTGCTCCATCAGGTTGACGAAGTACAGCTTGTCGCCGGTGCTGATCCCGTGTTTCGAGAAGTTGACGATGATGTCGAAACGCTCGGCGATGCCCATGCTGGGCAGGATGGCGTTGTGGTCCTGCAGGTCGCCGTCGGCGTCCAGGTCCATGCTGCCGTCGAACGGCACGGCGTGTTCCATGAGGTTGCCGTCGTTGGCGATCAAGTGGAACGGCACGCGGGTGTAAGACAGGCCGGAGCCTGTCGGGCCGGGGAATTCGCCACCGGTGCCGACGATTTCACGCACCAGCGCGATCCTGAAGAAGCGCGACACCGAGCCATTGAGGATGCGGAAACGATAGCTGCGCGCCCGCACGTTCAGGCGCGGCTGGTACTGCCAGTTGACCAGGATCTGGTCGCCGAGAAAACCGTCGGTGTTGAACGGGTTGAACCACAGCTGGCCATTGGTATCCCAGGCCTTGTCGGCCACGGTCAGGTTCACATCGTAGTCGCGGTTGCCCCAGGGCAATGCCGAACCGCTGGGCAGGCGCAGGTTGACGCCGTCTACAAACGCTTCGTTACCGCGATCCAGGGCGCTGTAGTAGTTCATCATCGTCGCGTTGCCCTTGTAGACGTTCTGCGCGGTGAAATCGAGCATGTGGTCATGGAACCAGTGGGTGCTCATGGTTTCGTGCCAGTCGCCACGGATCTTGATGCTGCCGTTGTCGCAGGTCTTGAGGCCCGGCGTGGCATCGTTGACGAACAGGGTTTCGCCCGGGGCGCAGGGGAATGCCGCGCGCGGATCCTGAGCGCTGGTGTTGATGGTGTCGTAACCGGCCAACTGGATCGGCCAGCGATAGTCGTAGTACTGCCCCGGAAAGAAAAACGCATTGGAAAATCCGTCGCTTTCGGCCGGGGAGTGGCCGTTGTGTTCGTGGGTGCTGAGGGTATGCAGGCCGAACCCCATGTTGGCCGACGGATCGATCGGCAGGGCGTTGTAGTGGCGCATCAGCACCGGTTGGCCGT
>NZ_JAHBDG010000079.1:0-1179 GCF_019956305.1 Pseudomonas sp. BF-B-30
CGCTTGTATGTTTAGACTTGAAGGGGTGGGCGGGACTAACAGCTCGATTCCGACTCTAGCCAGTACGGACCGTGGGAGACTTCTCGTTCCGCCCTTTCTACCTAAAGCGCCGATAAGGAATTCATCGGTAAAACCGACGATAGAGGCAAGCCAGCGCTACGGTAGACCCCGACAAGCATCTAAACCCTAGCTCCGAGGATTCGTCATGACAATCCTTACCTCACCAACGGTGGTTGGTATCGACGTGGCCAAGGCCGAAATCGTCGTTTACCGCGAGGACCTGGAAAATACCCAGTTCATCAGCAACGATCGCACGGCTATAGGCCGTTGGCTCAAGACCCTGCCGGCGCAAAGCTCGATTGCCCTGGAGGCCACCAGCCTCTACCACTTGGACGCGGCTGAACTGGCTCATGGCATGGGCCATCGCGTTTATGTTGTGGATGCTTATCGGGTGAGTCATTACCGCGAAAGTATTGGCCAGCGAGCAAAAACCGATCCGTGTGATGCCCGCCTGCTGGCACGTTATCTGTCCAGTGAGCAGCAACGGCTGCGGATCTGGAACCCACCGCCGCCGCTCTATACCGTGCTTAAAAGCTTGCTTAACAAACGTGCTCAACTGATAAAAGCCCACGTCGCGCTCATGCTGAGCTGGTCGAGCGAACCCCTTTTGAAAGCGCTATCGGCCCAGCAGTTGGAGCACTTCAAACAGTCTGATCAGGCTATTCAGAAGTTACTGCGTAAGGCTAGCCAAGAGGCTGGTATTAGCGAAAACATCAGACGCTGCAAAGCGATTGAAGGGATCGGCGAACTGACTGCTACTGGTTTGGCAACCACCTTCATGCGTGGTCATTTCGCCAGTGCCGATGCGTTCATTGCCTTTTTGGGGATGGATTTGAGAGCAAAGGATTCGGCGAAGAAGCACAGCCCCCGCCACTTGAGCAAAAAAGGTGATGGAGAGTTACGGCGACTTGCGCACAATGCCGCCATGGCGGCGTGCCGGTCTCCCGTCTGGAAGCCGTACTATGAGTGCTATTTGGCTAGAGGTCTGGCCAGAACTCAGGCCTTGGTCATTCTTGCCCGCAAGCTTTGCCGAGTGGCATTCGCCCTCATGAAAAACCAGAGCGAATACCAGCCGAATTTGAAGTTGCAGGGTTCCCCTGCAACATAGAATCTCCCACA
>NZ_JAHBDG010000080.1:0-1073 GCF_019956305.1 Pseudomonas sp. BF-B-30
GAATTTCACCATCGGTGAAACCACCTACGCCGCTGGCAGCACCGCAACCATCGCCAACGTCGGCAGCCTGGTGATCGGCGCCAACGGCGCTTATACCTTCACGCCTGCCGAAAATTACAACGGCAGCATGCCGACGGTGAGCTACACCGTCACCGACGGCTCGGGCAGCAACGTCACTTCGACCCTGAACATCAGCGTCACCCCGGTCGATGACAGCTTCACCGACCTCAGCGAAACCGTGACTACCAACGAAGACACCGCCTTGACCGGCAGTGTCCTCACTGGCACGAGCAGCGTTGACGGGCCGGTCAGCGTGGTCAATTTCACCATCGACGGTGTTGCTGGTACTTTCACCGCTGGCCAGACGGCGACCATCGCTAACGTCGGCACCCTGGTGATCGGTGCCAACGGCGCCTATACCTTCACCCCGGCCGCCAACTACAACGGCACGGTGCCGACCGTGAGCTACACCGTCACCGACGGCTCGGGCAGCAATGTCACCTCGACCCTGACCATCAGCGTCACGCCGGTCGATGACAGCTTCACCGACCTCAGTGAAAGCGTGAGCACCAACGAAGACACCGCCGTGACTGGCAGCGTCCTCACTGGCACGAGCAGCGTTGACGGCCCAGTCAGCGTGGTGAACTTCACCATCGGTGAAACCACCTACGCCGCCGGCAGCACGGCGACCATCACCAACGTCGGCACCCTGGTGATCGGCGCCAACGGGGCTTACACCTTCACCCCGGACGCCAACTACAACGGCACGGTGCCAACCGTGAGCTACACCGTCACCGACGGTTCGGGCAGCAACGTCACCTCGACCCTAACCATCAACGTCACCCCGGTCGATGACAGTTTCACCGACCTCAGCGAAACCGTGACTACCAACGAAGACACCGCCGTGACCGGCAGCGTCCTCAGTGGCACCTCGAGCGTCGACGGTCCGGTCAGCGTGGTTAACTTCACCGTCGACGGTGTTGCTGGCACTTTCACCGCCGGCCAAACCGCGACCATTGCCAACGTCGGTACCCTGGTGATCGGCGCCAACGGCACTTACACCTTCACGCCGG
>NZ_JAHBDG010000081.1:0-1044 GCF_019956305.1 Pseudomonas sp. BF-B-30
TGAACTGGCCTAATAATTCCGGACACCTCTTAAGGGCGATATGATTTCGCCAACTTGGAGGTTCCATGAACGAAAGAAAGGTCTATACCCGCGAGTTCAAGCTGCATGCTGCCAGCATGGTGCTTGATGATAACTGCCCGGTTCCAGACGTTTGTGCATCGCTGGATATCGGGCCCACCGCTTTACGGCGCTGGGTCGATCAGGTTCGCAAGGAGCGCGAGGGGCAGCCAGTTAAAGGCACTAAGGCGATTACCGAAGATCAACGCCAGATCCAGGAACTAAAGGCCAAGATCAAGCGCATGGAAATGGAAGCCGAGATCTTAAAAAAGGCTACCGCTCTCTTGATGTCGGATCCCGATCGTTTTCGATGATTGCGGAACTAAGAGAGTCATTCCCGACTGCCATTGTGTGTCGTGTTTTCGATGTGAAGCGCAGCAGCTTTTATGAGTGGATTCAGCGGCGAGCCAAACCGCGGATCAGACGCGAAGAACTCAAGCTGAAAGTGGTTGAACTGCACAGCGAAAGCCGGGAAGCCATGGGTTCCAGAATGATCAGCAAGAACCTGAAGTCCCAAAACATCGCGATCGGAAGAGGCCTTGTCAGAGCGCTAATGAGGGAGGCCAACATTGTCAGTAAACAACGCCAGCCTCACCCATTCAGATCCAAAGGCGTTGAAGCATTTGTCGCGCCCAATCGGCTCAAACGCAATTTTAAGCCGGCTGCAGTCGATCAGGTCTGGTGTGGCGACGTGACCAGCTTGATGGTGGGTGAGCGCTGGGTTCATCTGGCCATCGTGATCGATTTGTTTGCTCGCCGCGTCATTGGCTGGGCGTTTTCGCTGGTCAATGACGCCAACTTGGTCAGCAAGGCGCTACGCATGGCAATAGAGGTTCGAATGTGTCCTCCGGGACTGATGTTCCATTCGGATCAGGGCTGTCAGTACACCAGCCGCAAGTTTCAGGAAGAACTGAAGCGTCGAGACATATTGCAAAGCATGAGTCATCGCGGGCAGTGTTGGGACAACGCTCCAACAGAGCGATTTTT
>NZ_JAHBDG010000083.1:0-181545 GCF_019956305.1 Pseudomonas sp. BF-B-30
CCGGCGTGAAGGTGTAAGTGCCGTTGGCGCCGATCACCAGGGTACCGACGTTGGCAATGGTCGCGGTTTGGCCGGCGGTGAAAGTGCCAGCAACACCGTCGACGGTGAAGTTAACCACGCTGACCGGGCCGTCGACGCTGCTCGTGCCGGTGAGGACGCTGCCGGTCACGGCGGTGTCTTCGTTGGTGCTCACGCTTTCGCTGAGGTCGCTGAAGCTGTCGTCGACCGGCGTAACGTTGATGTTCAGGGTCGAGGTGACATTGCTGCCCGAGCCGTCGGTGACGGTGTAGCTCACCGTCGGCACGCTGCCGTTGTAATTGGCGGCCGGGGTGAAGGTGTAAGTCCCGTTGGCCGCGATCACCAGGCTGCCGACGTTGGCGATGGTTGCCGTGCTGCCAGCGGCGTAGGTGGTTTCACCGATGGTGAAGTTCACCACGCTGACCGGACCATCGACGCTGCTCGTGCCGGTGAGGACGCTGCCGGTGACGGCGGTGTCTTCGTTGGTGGTCACGCTTTCGCTGAGGTCGCTGAAGCTGTCGTTGACCGGGGTGACGCTGATGGTCAGGGTCGAGGTGACGTTGCTGCCGGAACCGTCGGTGACGGTGTAGCTCACCGTCGGCACGCTGCCGTTGTAGTTAGCGGCCGGGGTGAAGGTGTAGGCGCCGTTGGCGCCGATCACCAGGCTGCCGACATTGGCGATGGTTGCGGTCTCACCGGCTTGGTACTGGGTGCCGCCAACCGTGAAGTTAACCACGCTGACCGGACCATCGACGCTGCTCGTGCCGGTGAGGACGCTGCCGGTGACGGCGGTGTCTTCGTTGGTGGTCACGGTTTCGCTGAGGTCGGTGAAGCTGTCGTCGACCGGGGTGACGTTGATGGTCAGGGTCGAGGTGACGTTGCTGCCGGAACCGTCGGTGACGGTGTAGCTGACCGTCGGCACCGTGCCGTTGTAGTTAGCGGCCGGCGTGAAGGTGTAAGTGCCGTTGGCGCCGATCACCAGGGTACCGACGTTGGCAATGGTCGCGGTTTGGCCGGCGGTGAAAGTGCCAGCAACACCGTCGACGGTGAAGTTAACCACGCTGACCGGACCATCGACGCTGCTCGTGCCGGTGAGGACGCTGCCGGTGAGGGCAGTGTCTTCCAGGGTCGAGACGGTTTCGTTGGCATCGGCGAAGTTGTCGTTGACCGGCGTGACGTTGATGGTCAGGGTCGAGGTGTCGTTCGGTCCCGAACCGTCGGTGACGGTGTAGGTGACGGTCGGCACCGTGCCGTTGTAGTTGGCGGCCGGGGTGAAGGTGTAAGCCCCGTTCGCAGCGATCACCAGGGTGCCGACATTGGCGATGGTCGCCGTGCTGCCGGCGGCGTAGGTGGTTTCACCGATGGTGAAGTTCACCACGCTGACTGGGCCGTCAACGCTGCTCGTGCCGGTCAACACACTGCCGGTGACGGCGGTGTCTTCGGCGGTGCTCACGCTTTCGCTGAGGTCGGTGAAGCTGTCATCGACCGGCGTGACGCTGATGGTCAGGGTCGAGGTGACATTGCTGCCCGAACCGTCGGTGACGGTGTAGGTGACAGTCGGCACCGTGCCGTTGTAGTTGGCGGCCGGGGTGAAGGTATAGGCGCCGTTGGCACCGATCACCAGGGTGCCGACGTTAGCGATGGTCGCCGTCTGGCCAGCGGTGAAAGTACCAGCAACACCGTCGATGGTGAAATTGACCACGCTGACCGGGCCGTCAACGCTCGAGGTGCCACTGAGGACGCTGCCGGTGACGGCGGTGTCTTCGGCGGTGCTCACGCTTTCGCTGAGGTCGGTGAAGCTGTCATCGACCGGGGTGACGTTGATGGTCAGGGTCGAGGTGACGTTGCTGCCGGAACCGTCGGTGACGGTGTAGCTGACCGTCGGCACGCTGCCGTTGTAATTTTCGGCCGGGGTGAAGGTGTAAGTCCCGTTGGCGCCGATCACCAGGGTGCCGACATTGGCGATGGTTGCGGTGCTGCCAGCGGCGTAGGTGGTTTCACCGATGGTGAAATTCACCACGCTGACCGGGCCGTCGACGCTGCTCGTGCCGGTGAGGACGCTGCCGGTGAGGGCGGTGTCTTCGTTGGTGCTCACGCTTTCGCTGAGGTCGGTGAAGCTGTCATCGACCGGCGTGACGCTGATGGTCAGGGTCGAGGTGACATTGCTGCCCGAGCCGTCGGTGACGGTGTAGCTGACCGTCGGCACACTGCCGTTGTAGTTGGCGTCCGGGGTAAAGGTATAGGCGCCGTTGGCGCCGATGACCAGGGTGCCGACATTGGCAATGGTCGCCGTGCTGCCGGCGGCGTAGGTGGTTTCACCGATGGTGAAGTTCACCACGCTGACTGGACCATCGACGCTGCTCGTACCAGTGAGGACGCTGCCGGTCACGGCGGTGTCTTCGGCGGTGGTCACGGTTTCACTGAGGTCGGTGAAACTGTCATCGACCGGGGTGACGCTGATGGTCAGGGTCGAGGTGACGTTGCTGCCGGAACCGTCGGTGACGGTGTAGCTCACGGTCGGCACGCTGCCGTTGTAGTTTTCGGCCGGGGTGAAGGTATAAGCGCCGTTGGCGCCGATGACCAGGGTGCCGACGTTGGCGATGGTGGCCGTGCTGCCGGCGGTGAAAGTGCCAGCAACACCGTCGATGGTGAAATTGACCACGCTGACCGGACCGTCGACGCTCGAGGTGCCAGTGAGGACGCTGCCGGTGACGGCGGTGTCTTCGGCGGTGCTCACGCTTTCGCTGAGGTCGGTGAAACTGTCATCGACCGGGGTGACGCTGATGTTCAGGGTCGAAGTGACGTTGCTGCCCGAGCCGTCGGTGACGGTGTAGCTCACCGTCGGCACGCTGCCGTTGTAATTGGCGGCCGGGGTGAAGGTGTAAGTCCCGTTGGCGCCGATCACCAGGGTACCGACGTTGGCAATGGTCGCGGTCTGGCCGGCGGTGAAAGTGCCACTAACACCGTCGATGGTGAAGTTAACCACGCTGACCGGGCCGTCAACGCTCGAGGTGCCGGTGAGGACGCTGCCGGTGACGGCGGTGTCTTCGGCGGTGGTCACGGTTTCGCTGAGGTCGGTGAAGCTGTCATCGACCGGGGTGACGCTGATGGTCAGGGTCGAGGTGACATTGCTGCCCGAGCCGTCGGTGACGGTGTAGCTCACGGTTGGCACTGTGCCGTTGTAGTTTTCGGCCGGGGTGAAGGTATAGGCGCCGTTGGCGCCGATCACCAGGGTGCCGACATTGGCGATGGTCGCCGTGCTGCCAGCGGCGTAGGTGGTGTCACCGATGGTGAAATTCACCACGCTGACCGGACCATCGACGCTGCTCGTGCCGGTGAGGACGCTGCCAGTCACGGCGGTGTCTTCGTTGGTAGTCACGCTTTCGCTGAGGTCGCTGAAGCTGTCATCGACCGGGGTGACGCTGATGGTCAGGGTCGAGGTGACATTGCTGCCGGAGCCGTCGGTGACGGTGTAGCTCACCGTCGGCACGCTGCCGTTGTAATTGGCGGCCGGGGTGAAGGTGTAAGTCCCGTTGGCGCCGATCACCAAGCTGCCGACGTTGGCAATGGTCGCGGTCTGGCCGGCGGTGAAAGTGCCACTAACACCGTCGATGGTGAAATTCACCACGCTGACCGGACCGTCAACGCTCGAGGTGCCGGTCAACACACTGCCGGTCAAGGCGGTGTCTTCGGCGGTGGTCACGGTTTCACTGAGGTCGGTGAAGCTGTCATCGACCGGGGTGACGCTGATGGTCAGGGTCGAGGTGACATTGCTGCCCGAGCCGTCGGTGACGGTGTAGCTCACGGTTGGCACGCTGCCGTTGTAGTTTTCGGCCGGCGTGAAGGTATAGGCGCCGTTGGCGCCGATGACCAGGGTGCCGACATTGGCGATGGTCGCCGTGCTGCCAGCGGCGTAGGTGGTTTCACCGATGGTGAAATTCACCACGCTGACCGGACCATCGACGCTGCTCGTGCCGGTGAGGACGCTGCCAGTCACGGCGGTGTCTTCGTTGGTAGTCACGCTTTCGCTGAGGTCGCTGAAGCTGTCATCGACCGGCGTGACGCTGATGGTCAGGGTCGAGGTGACATTGCTGCCGGAGCCGTCGGTGACGGTGTAGCTCACCGTCGGCACGCTGCCGTTGTAATTCTCGGCCGGGGTGAAGGTATAAGCGCCGTTCGCCGCGATCACCAGGGTGCCGACGTTGGCAATGGTCGCGGTCTGGCCGGCGGTGAAAGTGCCAGCAACACCATCGATGGTGAAGTTCACCACGCTGACTGGGCCGTCGACGCTGCTCGTGCCGGTGAGGACGCTGCCGGTGAGGGCCGCATCTTCTAGGGTCGAGACCGT
The DNA here is from genome assembly GCF_019956305.1 of Pseudomonas sp. BF-B-30. Lineage (NCBI taxonomy): Bacteria > Pseudomonadati > Pseudomonadota > Gammaproteobacteria > Pseudomonadales > Pseudomonadaceae > Pseudomonas > Pseudomonas sp. BF-B-30. The sequence goes on from NZ_JAHBDG010000083.1 coordinate 4,367, forward strand.
TTCGTTGGCGTCGGTAAAGTTGTCGTTGACCGGGGTGACGCTGATGGTCAGGGTCGAGGTGACGTTGCTGCCGGAACCGTCGGTGACGGTGTAGCTCACCGTCGGCACGCTGCCGTTGTAGTTAGCGGCCGGGGTGAAGGTGTAGGCGCCGTTGGCGCCGATCACCAAGGTGCCGACATTGGCGATGGTTGCGGTCTCACCGGCTTGGTACTGGGTGCCGCCAACCGTGAAGTTAACCACGCTGACCGGACCATCGACGCTGCTCGTGCCGGTGAGGACGCTGCCGGTGACGGCGGTGTCTTCGTTGGTGGTCACGGTTTCGCTGATGTCGGTGAAGCTGTCGTCGACCGGGGTGACGCTGATGGTCAGGGTCGAGGTGACGTTGCTGCCGGAACCGTCGGTGACGGTGTAGCTGACCGTCGGCACGCTGCCGTTGTAGTTGGCGGCCGGGGTGAAGGTGTAGGCGCCGTTCGCCGCGATCACCAGGGTACCGACGTTGGCAATGGTCGCGGTTTGGCCGGCGGTGAAAGTGCCAGCAACACCGTCGATGGTGAAATTGACCACGCTGACCGGACCGTCGACGCTCGAGGTGCCCGTCAACACACTGCCGGTGATGGCGGTGTCTTCAGCGGTGGTCACGGTTTCGCTGAGGTCGGTGAAGCTGTCGTCGACCGGGGTGACGCTGATGGTCAGGGTCGAGGTGACGTTGCTGCCGGAACCGTCGGTGACGGTGTAGCTGACCGTCGGCACGCTGCCGTTGTAGTTTTCGGCCGGCGTAAAGGTATAGGCGCCGTTGGCGCCGATGACCAGGGTGCCGACGTTAGCGATGGTCGCCGCGCTGCCGGCGGCGTAGGTGGTTTCACCAATGGTGAAGTTAACCACGCTGACCGGACCGTCGACGCTGCTCGTGCCAGTGAGGACGCTGCCGGTGACGGCGGTGTCTTCGGCGGTGGTTACGCTTTCGCTGAGGTCGGTGAAGCTGTCATCGACCGGGGTGACGCTGATGGTCAGGGTCGAGGTGACGTTGCTGCCGGAACCGTCGGTGACGGTGTAGCTGACCGTCGGCACGCTGCCGTTGTAATTTTCGGCCGGGGTGAAGGTATAAGCGCCGTCGGCGCCGATGACCAGGGTGCCGACGTTGGCGATGGTTGCCGTGCTGCCGGCGGCGTAGGTGGTTTCACCGATGGTGAAGTTAACCACGCTGACTGGGCCGTCGACGCTGCTCGTACCAGTGAGGACGCTGCCGGTGACGGCGGTGTCTTCGTTGGTAGTCACGCTTTCGCTGATGTCGGTGAAGCTGTCATCGACCGGGGTGACGTTGATGGTCAGGGTCGAGGTGACGTTGCTGCCCGAGCCGTCGGTGACGGTGTAGCTCACGGTTGGCACTGTGCCGTTGTAGTTGGCGGCCGGGGTGAAGGTGTAAGCACCGTTCGCCGCGATCACCAGGGTGCCGACGTTGGCGATGGTTGCCGTGCTGCCGGCGGTGAAAGTGCCAGCAACACCGTCGATGGTGAAATTAACCACGCTGACTGGACCATCGACGCTGCTCGTGCCGGTGAGGACGCTGCCGGTGAGGGCCGCATCTTCTAGGGTCGAGACCGTTTCGTTGGCGTCGGTAAAGTTGTCGTCGACCGGCGTGACGCTGATGGTCAGGGTCGAGGTGACGTTGCTGCCGGAGCCGTCGGTGACGGTGTAGCTCACGGTTGGCACCGTGCCGTTGTAATTTTCGGCCGGCGTGAAGGTGTAGACGCCGTTGGCGCCGATCACCAGGCTACCGACGTTGGCGATGGTTGCCGTGCTGCCGGCGGGGAAAGTGCCAGCAACACCGTCGATGGTGAAATTAACCACGCTGACTGGACCATCGACGCTGCTCGTACCAGTGAGGACGCTGCCGGTGAGGGCCGCATCTTCTAGGGTCGAGACCGTTTCGTTGGCGTCGGTAAAGTTGTCGTCGACCGGGGTGACGCTGATGGTCAGGGTCGAGGTGACATTGCTGCCCGAGCCGTCGGTGACGGTGTAGCTCACCGTCGGCACGTTGCCGTTGTAATTTTCGGCCGGCGTGAAGGTATAAGCGCCGTTGGCGCCGATCACCAAGGTGCCGACGTTGGCGATGGTTGCGGTGCTGCCAGCGGCGTAGGTGGTTTCACCGATGGTGAAATTCACCACGCTGACCGGACCGTCAACGCTCGAGGTGCCGGTCAACACACTGCCGGTGACGGCGGTGTCTTCGGCGGTAGTCACGCTTTCGCTGAGGTCGCTGAAGCTGTCGTCGACCGGGGTGACGTTGATGGTCAGGGTCGAGGTGACATTGCTGCCGGAACCGTCGGTGACGGTGTAGCTCACCGTCGGCACGCTGCCGTTGTAATTTTCGGCAGGCGTGAAGGTGTAAGTCCCGTTCGCCGCGATCACCAGGCTGCCGACGTTGGCGATGGTCGCCGTGCTGCCGGCGGCGTAGGTGGTTTCACCAATGCTGAAATTCACCACGCTGACCGGGCCGTCGACGCTGCTCGTGCCAGTGAGGACGCTGCCGGTCACGGCGGTGTCTTCAGCGGTAGTCACGGTTTCGCTGAGGTCGGTGAAGCTGTCATCGACCGGGGTGACGTTGATGGTCAGGGTCGAGGTGACGTTGCTGCCCGAGCCGTCGGTGACGGTGTAGCTCACGGTTGGCACTGTGCCGTTGTAGTTGGCGGCCGGGGTGAAGGTGTAAGCACCGTTCGCCGCGATCACCAGGGTGCCGACGTTGGCGATGGTTGCCGTGCTGCCGGCGGTGAAAGTGCCAGCAACACCGTCGATGGTGAAATTAACCACGCTGACTGGACCATCGACGCTGCTCGTGCCGGTCAACACACTGCCGGTGACGGCGGTGTCTTCGTTGGTGCTCACGCTTTCGCTGAGGTCGCTGAAGCTGTCATCGACCGGGGTGACGTTGATGGTCAGGGTCGAGGTGACGTTGCTGCCCGAGCCGTCGGTGACGGTGTAGCTCACCGTCGGCACGCTGCCGTTGTAGTTGGCGTCCGGCGTGAAGGTGTAGGCGCCATTGGCGCCGATCACCAGGGTGCCGACGTTAGCGATGGTCGCCGTGCTGCCGGCGGCGTAGGTGGTTTCACCGATGGTGAAGTTCACCACGCTGACCGGACCGTCGACGCTGCTCGTGCCGGTGAGGACGCTGCCAGTGACGGCGGTGTCTTCGTTGGTGCTCACGTTTTCGCTGAGGTCGGTGAAGCTGTCATCGACCGGGGTGACGTTGATGGTCAGGGTCGAGGTGACGTTGCTGCCGGAGCCGTCGGTGACGGTGTAGCTCACCGTCGGCACCGTGCCGTTGTAGTTGGCGGCCGGGGTGAAGGTGTAAGTCCCGTTGGCACCGATCACCAGGCTGCCGACGTTGGCGATGGTTGCCGTGCTGCCAGCGGCGTAGGTGGTTTCACCGATGGTGAAGTTCACCACGCTGACTGGGCCGTCGACGCTGCTCGTGCCGGTGAGGACGCTGCCGGTCACGGCGGTGTCTTCGTTGGTGTTCACGGTTTCGCTGAGGTCGGTGAAGCTGTCATCGACCGGGGTGACGTTGATGGTCAGGGTCGAGGTGACGTTGCTGCCCGAGCCGTCGGTGACGGTGTAGCTCACCGTCGGCACGCTGCCGTTGTAATTTTCGGCCGGCGTAAAGGTGTAAGTCCCGTTGGCCGCGATCACCAGGCTGCCGACGTTGGCGATGGTCGCCGTGCTGCCGGCGGCGTAGGTGGTTTCACCGATGGTGAAGTTCACCACGCTGACCGGACCGTCGACGCTCGAGGTGCCACTGAGGACGCTGCCGGTGAGGGCGGTGTCTTCTGCGGTGCTCACGCTTTCGCTGAGGTCGGTGAAGCTGTCGTCGACCGGGGTGACGCTGATGGTCAGGGTCGAGGTGACGTTGCTGCCGGAACCGTCGGTGACGGTGTAGCTCACCGTTGGCACGCTGCCGTTGTAGTTGGCGGCCGGGGTAAAGGTGTAAGCCCCGTTGGCGCCGATGACCAGGGTGCCGACGTTGGCGATGGTCGCCGTGCTGCCGGCGGCGTAGGTGGTTTCACCAATGGTGAAATTCACCACGCTGACCGGCCCGTCAACGCTCGAGGTACCGGTCAACACACTGCCGGTGACGGCGGTGTCTTCGTTGGTGCTCACGCTTTCGCTGAGGTCGGTGAAACTGTCATCGACCGGGGTGACGTTGATGGTCAGGGTCGAGGTGACGTTGCTGCCGGAACCGTCGGTGACGGTGTAGCTCACGGTTGGCACCGTGCCGTTGTAATTTTCGGCCGGGGTGAAGGTGTAAGTCCCGTTGGCACCGATCACCAGGCTGCCGACGTTGGCGATGGTCGCCGTGCTGCCAGCGGCGTAGGTGGTTTCACCAATGGTGAAATTCACCACGCTGACCGGGCCGTCAACGCTCGAGGTGCCGGTGAGGACGCTGCCGGTGACGGCGGTGTCTTCGTTGGTGGTCACGCTTTCGCTGAGGTCGGTGAAGCTGTCGTCGACCGGGGTGACGTTGATGGTCAGGGTCGAGGTGACGTTGCTGCCGGAGCCGTCGGTGACGGTGTAGCTCACGGTCGGCACGCTGCCGTTGTAGTTAGCGGCCGGGGTGAAGGTATAGGTGCCGTTCACCGCGATCACCAGGCTGCCGACGTTGGCGATGGTCGCCGTGCTGCCAGCGGCGTAGGTGGTTTCACCAATGGTGAAATTCACCACGCTGACCGGGCCGTCAACGCTCGAAGTGCCACTGAGGACGCTGCCAGTGACGGCGGTGTCTTCGGCGGTGCTCACGCTTTCGCTGAGGTCGCTGAAGCTGTCGTCGACCGGGGTGACGCTGATATTCAGGGTCGAGGTGGAACCGTCGGTCACGGTGTAGCTGACCGTCGGCACCGTGCCGTTGTAATTCTCGGCCGGGGTAAAGGTGTAAGCCCCGTTCGCCCCGATCGCCAGGGTACCGACGTTGGCGATGGTCGCCGTCTGGCCGGCGGTGAAAGTGCCATTGACGCCGTCAATGGTGAAAGTAACCACGCTCAGAACGTTGTCGATGTCGCTGTCGTTGCTCAGCACGTTGCCGATCACTGCGGTGTCTTCAGCAGTGACTTGGGTGTCGGCAGTCAAAACGCTCGGGTCATCGACCGCCGTCACGGTGAGACCCAGTGTGCTGCTGGAGCCGGTGTTGGTGGTGTACGTAACTTGCGGTACAGCACCGTTGTAGTTGGCGTCCGGAGTAAAGGTGTAGTCGCCATTGGCACCGATGGTCAACGTACCGACACCGACGATGGTCGCTGTCTGGCCTGCGGTGAAACTGCCGGTCACGCCAGCGATGGTGAAGCCGGTGACGCTGAGCGGCGTCTCGGCATCGCTATCGTTGGTCAGTACATTACCCGTTGCGACGCTGTCTTCGGCCAGAGTGCCAGTATCAGCGGTCATTACGCTCGAGGCGTTGACGGACGTGATGGTTGTGGTGGTCTGGTTGCCGGTATCGAGCGTAGTGGGGGTAGCAGTGAAATCAGGACCATTGGTTGCGAAGCCGATGGTCGGATCGACGCGGGCAGCGGTGGCGTCGAGCATCACGGAGCTGTGACCACCACCGGCGGCACCGCCAGAACTTGCGACAGCCGGGCCGGCAGCGGTGGCTTCAAGGTCTTTTGTCGGGTCGGCACCGGCAGCAATGGCCTGTTGCAGCTCTTCTACCGAAGGCGCGGCTTGCGCGGTGGCGGCTGCCAGATCAGTGCTGGAGTCTGGAGCGTCGGCGCTCCACTGAGTGTCACGGCCCAGATCGAGGGTGCGGCCATCGGCCAGCTCCAGGGATACGGCACCGGAAAGGCCGGTGTCGATCTGGTCACCGGCGAACAACTTGTCGCCTTCAACGAGAACTCGGCGGATGCCCTCTGGGGACACCACGAAAACTTGACCGACAATGCTTTTGACGATGGCAACAACACTGCTCATTGAAGACTCTCCGGGGTGTCCGTTCAGTTGACTTCCATGGACCTGATGGCGTCTGTCGGCGCCGACCAGTCTGGACGTACATTGCAAAATAGATGCACAAATTTGACGCATGAATTCGTCAATTTATTGGCTATATTTTTTCGCTATTAACTTTATGCCAAACTATTGACCTTCTTGGAGCCATCCTAAACAATCGTCCCAATAATGTCACATTGATATTTAAGCTGTGACTCGTCCTCGGTATGTGATCCAGTTCCACTTTTTGAACTTTCCGACATACGGTCATTCCGCTTGCCATCTTCCGACGCAGCGCGTTCTTTTGCTGTGATTCAAGACAAGAAGTCCTGGGAAATTCCTACAATGCGTTCGCCTTTGTTCATGGCTGTACCTTTCGCCCTCGCCGCGTCTTTCGTCCAGGCACAGTCCTTGCCAAACGCCATGCAACAAGCGCTGGATGTCCATCCGGAGGTCCAGGCAGGCGTCAACAGTCGATTGGCTGCGGATTATCAGTTGAAGGCTGCGAAAGGTGGATACCTGCCACGGGTCGACCTGCTGGGCGGTTATGGTCGTGAGGGCACCGACAGCGTGACCACACGAACGGACGGCAGCAACAATCACTGGGAAACCCTGAATCGCAGTGAGTCAAGTTTACGTCTGACCCAAATGGTTTTTGACGGTTTTGCGACGTCCAGCGAAGTAGGGCGTCAACAAGCCACTGTCAACTCCCGCGCCTACTCGCTGCTGAGTACTTCCGAGCGTACTGGGCTGACCGTGGCCCAGGTCTATCTCGACGTGCTGACCCGCCGCGAATTCGTACGTCTGGCCGAGGACAACCTCAAGAGCCACCAGCGCATTTACGACCAGATCCAACTGCGCACCCAGCGTGGCGTCGGCAGTGGCGCCGACCTTGATCAGGCGGAGGCGCGGATGGCCCAGGCGCGAAACAACCTGATCACCGAGCAGACCAACCTGGCTGACGCCGAAACCAACTACCTCTCCGCTGTTGGCCAGATGCCCGATCAACTGGAACGCCCGGCGAGTTTCCTGGCATTGATGCCGGCCAACCTGAATGAAGCCCGTGCGCAGATGCTGGAAAACAGCCCGATCCTGCGCTCGGCCGAATCCGATATCGCCGCTGCCGAGAAGCAATACGACACGGCCAAGTCGACGTTCTACCCGCGCTTCGATGCTGAGTTGGGTCGCACCGCGGACAACGACATTGATGGTCAGAACGGCCACAACAATGAATGGCAAGCCATGCTGCGCATGCGCTTCAATCTGTATGCCGGCGGCAGCAACAAGGCCGATCTGGAATCCAAGTCCTACCTGTCGAACCAGGCGCTGGATATCCGTAACAACGCCCTGCGCCAATTGAATGAAGAGCTGGGCCTGGCCTGGAACGCCCTGAACAACGCCAACGCGCAAGTGCCGATCGCCCAGCAATACGTCGACCACAGCACCGCCGTGCGTACCGCTTACCAGCGTCAGTTCAGCCTTGGCGAGCGCACCCTGCTGGATTTGCTAGACAGCGAGAACGAGCTGTTCACCTCTTCGCGCCGTCTGGTGGAGATCAAGAACATTCAGTTATTTACTCAATACCGAATCAAGGCGACCATGGGCGAGTTGCTCAAGAGCCAGGGAGTGGTCGCACCATTGGCATCCGTTGTGCAGAACGACGTGAAGCCCAAGGTCCAATTGCCCGGTATGAATTGAGCAGGACCTTCATTGTTCAATTGTTAGCCAAGAGTGCCGAGCGTGGAATCAGAAGTCAGTCGGGTTCAACTCATTCATGATCCGCGCGCGTTGCATGACGATCCGCTACTGGATGGTCTGCTCGCTCTTTGCATGCTGCACCAGAAGCCTGCCAGCGCGGCAATGCTCACCACCGGCCTGCCGCTGCCCGAGCAACGCTTGAGTGTCGACTTGCTGCCTCGCGCGGCAGCTCGCGCGGGGCTGCAAGGTCGGGTGCTGCAACGCAAGCTGGAAGATATTCCGGCGATTGCCATGCCGGCATTGCTGCTGCTCAAGGACGGTCGCAGTGCCGTCCTGCTCGGTTGGCAAGGCGAAGATCAGGTGCGGGTGCTGCTCAGCGAAAGCGATGGCGGTGAATCTCTGGTCAGCCGCGAGTTGCTGGCCGACGACTACACCGGCAAAGTCTTTTTCGCCCAGCCGCAGCACAAGTTCGACGTCAATCACGGCACGCTGATTCCGCGTGCGCGCTCGTGGTTCCGCGACACCCTCAAGCGTTCGCGCTGGTTGTACGCCGACGCCATCGCCGCCAGTTTTCTGATCAACATCATTGCCATGGCCGCGCCGTTGTTCGTGATGAACGTCTACGACCGTGTCGTGCCGAACCAGGCCGAAGCGACGCTCTGGGTGCTGGCATTCGGCATCTCGGGCGCCTACCTGTTCGACCTGATCCTGAAAAGCCTGCGCAGCCTGTGCCTGGATCTGGCCGGCAAGAAAACCGACCTGATTATCTCGGCCACGCTGTTCGAGCGCATCGTCGGCATGGCCATGAAATACCGGCCGGCGCGGGTCGGCAGCTTTGCCCAGAACATCCATGAGTTCCAGAGCCTGCGGGACTTCCTCGCCTCGCTGACACTGACCAGCCTGATTGACCTGCCGTTCACGATTCTGATCTTTATCGTCATCGCGATCCTTGGCGGGCATCTTGTGTGGATACCGGTGCTGGCGTTCCCGATCGCCCTGGCCATCGGCTATGCCTTGCAGAAACCCCTGGTGGCGACCATGGAACGGACCATGGCGCTGGGGGCCGAGCGTCAGTCGAGCCTGATCGAGACCCTGGCCGGCCTGGATGCGGTGAAGGTCAACAACGCCGAAAGCGAACGCCAGTATCAGTGGGAGCAGACCATCGGCACCCTCAGTCGCCTTGAGTTGCGGGTGAAAATGCTCTCCGGCCTGGCGATGAATATCACCTTGCTGATCCAGCAACTGGCCGGCGTGATCATGATCGTCTTCGGCGTGTACCAGATCATCGACGGTCACCTGAGCATGGGCGGCCTGATTGCCTGCTACATGCTCAGTGGTCGTGCGCTCAGCCCGCTGGCGTCGCTGTCCGGGCTGCTGACTCGTTATCAGCAGGCGCGGGTGACCATGACCTCGGTCGACCAGATGATGGAGCTGCCCCAGGAGCGCAATTTCGAAGAGCGTCCGCTCAGCCGCAAGGTGCTGCAGGGCGGCATTGAGTGCCGCCAGCTCAACTTCACCTACCCGCAACAGCAGAACCTGGCGCTGAAGAACATCAATCTGTCGATCAGTCCCGGCGAGAAGGTCGGCATCATTGGTCGAAGCGGTTCGGGCAAGAGCTCGCTGGCGAAGTTGCTGGTGGGGCTGTATCAGCCGGATGACGGCGCGTTATTGGTCGATGGTGTGGATATCCGCCAGATCGACGTCAGCGAGCTGCGCTACAACATCGGCTACGTGCCCCAGGACATTCAGTTGCTCGCCGGCACCTTGCGCGACAACCTGGTTTCCGGCGCGCGGTATGTCGAGGACGAACTGGTGCTGCAAGCCGCAGAACTGGCTGGCGTCCACGAGTATGCGCGCCTGCATCCGCAGGGTTATGAGCTGCAAGTCGGCGAGCGCGGGCAGAACCTCTCCGGCGGTCAACGGCAAAACGTCGCCCTGGCCCGTGCATTGCTGCTCAATCCGCCGATCCTGCTGCTCGACGAGCCGACCAGCGCCATGGACAACACCGGTGAAGAGCGCCTCAAGCAGCGCCTGGCAGCGGTGATCGAAAACAAGACCATGGTGCTGGTAACGCACCGGGCATCGCTGTTGTCGCTGGTGGATCGCCTGATCGTGGTCGACCGCGGGCAGATACTCGCCGACGGCCCGAAAGCCGCAGTGATGGAAGCGTTGAAGAAGGGGCAGATCAGTGTTGCTTAAGTCGGGTAAGGGTTCGATCCTTCGCTACTTCAAAGGCTCTGCTTCACTTCAGGGGCAGCCGCTGCCGGAGGTCAACAAGGCGCTGATCGAGGATGCGCCCCGCGTGGTGCGGCTGACGATCTGGGCGATCATCGCGTTCTTTGTGTTCCTGATGCTCTGGGCCAACTTCGCGGTGATCGACGAGGTGACCAAGGGCGACGGCAAGGCGATTCCATCGTCGAAGATCCAGAAGATCCAGAACCTTGAAGGCGGTATCGTTGCCGAGCTGTTCGTCAAGGAAGGTCAGATTGTCGAAGCCGGCGCACCGCTGATTCGCCTGGACGACACGCGATTTGCTTCGAACGTCGGTGAAACCGAGGCCGATCGGTTGTCGATGCTGCTGCGGGTCGAGCGCCTGAGCGCCGAGGTCGAAGAGCGTCCGCTGAACTTCCCCGAGGATGTGCTCAAGGCCGTGCCGGGTCAGGCAAAGAGTGAAGAGTCGCTCTATATCAGTCGTCGCCAACAGTTGCACGATGAGATTGGTGGCTTGCAGGAGCAGCTGATCCAGCGCCAGCAAGAGCTGCGCGAATTCACCTCCAAACAGGCGCAGTATCGCCAGCAATTGGGCTTCCAGCGTCAGGAAATCAGCATGTCCGAGCCGTTGGTGGCCCAAGGCGCGGTATCACCGGTGGAAGTCCTGCGCCTCAGGCGTGCCGAAGCGGAGACCCGTGGTCAGCTCGACGCCACCACGCTGGCAATTCCACGAGCCGAATCGGCAATCAAGGAAGTGCAGCGCAAGGTCGATGAAACCCGTGGCAAGTTCCGTAGCGAAGCCCTGACCCAACTCAATGAAGCACGCACCGACCTGAACAAGGCCCAGGCCACCGGCAAGGCCCTGGAAGACCGGGTCAGCCGGACGCTGGTCACTTCGCCAGTGCGGGGCATCGTCAACAAGTTGCTGGTCAATACCATCGGCGGGGTTATCCAGCCGGGCAGCGACCTGGTGGAAATCGTACCGCTGGACGACACCTTGCTGGTCGAGGCGAAGATCCGCCCGCAGGACATCGCGTTCCTGCACCCGGGGCAGGAAGCGACGGTGAAATTTACCGCCTATGACTACACCATCTACGGCGGGATGAAGGCCAAACTGGAGCAGATCGGTGCCGATACCATCACCGATGAAGACAAGAAGACCACCTACTACCTCATCAAGCTGCGCACCGACCGCAGCCACCTGGGCACCGATGAAAAGCCGTTGCTGATCATTCCGGGGATGGTGGCTTCCGTGGACATCATCACTGGCAAGAAGACCGTGCTGAGCTACCTGCTCAAGCCGATCATCCGTGCGCGGGCCGAGGCGCTGCACGAGCGGTAATCCACCTTCGGGGCCACTGGCCCCATCGCGAGCAAGCTCGCTCCCACAATGGATCTGTATTGAAACGCAATTTTGTGTTTCCACTGACCCCTGTGGGAGCGAGCTTGCTCGCGATAGCGTCCGCCAAAACACCAAAATCCTGTCAGAAAGTGACAAATAACGTCACACCACGATTCCTCCATTCCCTTCGCAATCGCCATATCGTTATTCGTTAACGGTATTTAAATTTCAATTCTTATATCTATAAAGTGAATCTCCTGCGTACCTGTCGACCAATCGGCGCGCCGCACGACACGAACCAACACGGGACCTCCGTGAGTTTCTGATCGACGCGCGCGCCTTTGAGCGTGCCGTGCGTGGGAGTGATTTATGTCTGCAGCTTCAGCTTCGCCAAGCATCGCGCCACAATTCTTTGAAGTCCGCCCGTTCAGCGGAGCGGTGGGCGTCGAGATCATCGGTCTCGACCTGTCCCGCCCGATCAATGATCAGGACTTCGCCCGTATTCACCGCGCGCACCTGGATCATCACGTGGTGGTGTTCCGCGACCAGCGCATAACCCCTGAGCAACAGATCGATTTCAGCCGTCGTTTTGGCGTGTTGCAGATCCATGTGCTCAAGCAGTTCCTGCTGGCAGGGCATCCGGAAATCCTGATCGTCTCCAACATCGTCGAAAACGGCCAGAACATCGGCCTGGGTGACGCCGGCAAGTTCTGGCATTCCGATCTCTCCTACAAAGAACTGCCGAGCCTGGGCTCGATGCTGCATGCCCAGGAGCTGCCGTCAGAAGGCGGTGACACATTGTTCGCCGACATGCACAAAGCCTGGGACAACCTGCCGCTTGCATTGCGCAACGCCGTTGAAGGGCGCTCGGCAGCGCACTCCTACACCGCGCGTTACAGCGAGACCAAATTCGAAGGCAACTGGCGCCCGACCCTGACCCCGGAGCAACTCGCCCAGGTCGCCGAAGTCGTCCACCCGGTCGTGCGTACCCACCCGGAAAACGGTCGCAAGGCGTTGTTCGTCAGCGAGGGGTTCACCACCCGCATCGTTGGCCTGCCGGAAGACGAGAGCCAGCAACTGCTGACCGAGCTCTACGCCCACAGCGCGCTGCCGCAAAACATCTACCGCCATCAATGGCAGCCCCATGACCTGGTGTTCTGGGACAACCGTTCGCTGATCCACCTCGCCGCCGGATGCCCCAGCCATCTGCGCCGCAAGCTGTATCGCACCACCATCCAGGGCGACGCGCCTTTCTGATTTGTCGGAGATCTGACCATGTCCAAACGTCTTCCATTCGCACCGCTGGCCGCAGCCATCGGTCTGGGTTTCAGCCTGATTGCCGGCAGCCTGGTGGCGCCAAACGTGGCCCACGCCGAAGGTGAAATCCGCATTGCCGAACAGTTCGGCATTGTTTACTTGCTGCTGAACGTGGTGCGCGATCAGAACCTGATCGAGAAGTACGGCAAGCAGGAAGGCATCGACATCAAGGTCGACTGGACCCAGCTCTCCGGCGGTGCAGCGGTCAACGACGCGTTGCTGTCGGGCTCAATCGACATTGCCGGCGCTGGTGTCGGCCCGCTGCTGACCATCTGGGATCGCACCCACGGCAAGCAGAACGTCAAGGCCGTGGCTTCCCTGGGCAACTTCCCGTACTACCTGGTGAGCAATAATCCCAAGGTCAAAACCATTGCCGACTTCACCGAGAAAGACCGAATCGCAGTGCCGGCGGTGGGCGTGTCGGTGCAGTCGCGCTTCCTGCAATACGCGGCGGCCAAACAGTGGGGTGACAAAGAGTTCAATCGCCTCGACAAGTACACCATCGCGGTTCCGCATCCCGATGCGACAGCGGCGCTGGTGGCTGGCGGCACCGAGCTGAGCGGGCACTTCTCCAACCCGCCGTTCCAGGATCAGGAACTGGCCAATCCCAACGTGCACGTGGTGCTGAACACTTATGACCTGCTCGGGCCGAACTCGCCGACGGTGCTGTTCGCTACCGAGAAATTCCGCAATGAAAACCCGAAAACCTACAAAGCGTTTATTGACGCTTTGACCGAAGCGGCGCAATTCGCGCAGAACGACAAGGGCGCGGCAGCCGACACTTACATCCGCGTCACCAAGGCCAAGATCGACCGCGCCGCGTTGCTGAAAATTATCGACAACCCGCAGTTCGAGTTCAGCGTCACGCCGAAAAATACCTACCCGTTGGCCGAGTTCCTGTACCGCGTTGGCGCGATCAAAAACAAACCGGATTCGTGGAAGGATTACTTCTTCCAGGACACCAAACCACTGCAAGGGAGCTGACCGAAATGAACGCTCCTTTGCAAGGCCACACGGTCAGCAAACCGATCGCGGCAGCCCAGGCGCTGCTGTCGGTCGATAACGTCAGCCTCGAATACCGCACACCGCAGCGCGTGGTGCGGGCGACCCATCAAGTCAGTTTCGAGATCGATCCGGCGGACCGCTTTGTCCTGCTCGGCCCGTCCGGATGCGGCAAGTCGACGTTGCTCAAGGCCGCCGCCGGCTTCATCCAGCCAGTGGAAGGCGAGATCCGTCTGCAAGGCCAGCGCGTCGATGCGCCGGGGCCTGACCGGATCGTGGTGTTCCAGGAGTTCGATCAACTGCCGCCGTGGAAAACCGTCAAACAGAACGTGATGTTTCCGCTTCTGGCTTCGAAAACCCTCAAGCTCAGGGAGGCCGAAGAGCGAGCGCTGCACTATCTGGAAAAAGTCGGCCTGGCGGCGTTTGCCGATGCCTATCCGCACACCTTGTCCGGTGGCATGAAGGCTCGGGTCGCCATCGCCCGGGCGCTGGCGATGCAGCCGAAAATCCTGTTGATGGACGAACCCTTTGCCGCGCTCGATGCCCTGACCCGACGCAAGATGCAGGAAGAATTGCTGCTGCTCTGGGAGGAGGTGCGTTTCACGCTGCTGTTCGTCACGCACTCTATCGAAGAGGCACTGGTGGTGGGCAATCGAATTCTGTTGCTGTCACCCCATCCGGGACGGGTGAGGGCGGAAGTCCACAGCCACCAATACGATTTGCACAGCCTCGGCGGTGTGGCGTTTCAGGAGTCGGCGCGACGTATTCATCGGCTGTTGTTCGACGAAGGTGATGCGGCGAACGCTGAGCATGAGCTGGATTTCGCCGACATCCGCATCGCTTATTGAGCCAGTTGAAAGGAGGGCCCGATGAGCCATTTATCATCCCCGCGTGAAGAGTTCGAAACGGTTTTGCAGCCACTGACCAGCGTGCCGCTGGAACGGGAGTTACCCCTCGGCCAGCGTCTATGGCAGCAAGGTTGGCTGCGCAAAAGCCTGATCCTGATTTTGCTCGCGGTGCTTTGGGAAGCTGTTGCCAGGTATCAAAACAACGACCTGCTGCTGCCGAGTTTTGTGCAAACCGCTCAAGCGCTTTACGACGGCCTGCTCAGCGGCGAGTTGCTGGGCAAGGTGTGGATTTCTTTGGTGGTGTTGCTCAAGGGCTACCTGATCGGCATCGTCCTGGCGTTTGCCCTGACCACGCTGGCGGTGTCGACGCAATTCGGTCGTGATCTGCTCAGTACCCTGACCTCGATGTTCAATCCCTTGCCGGCCATCGCCCTGCTGCCGTTGGCGCTGCTCTGGTTTGGATTAGGCCAGAACAGCCTGATTTTCGTGCTGGTGCATTCGGTGCTCTGGGCGCTGGCGCTGAACACCTACGCTGGCTTCCTCGGCGTCTCGGAAACCCTGCGCATGGCCGGGCGCAACTACGGCCTCAAGGGCATGCGCTTCGTGCTGTTCATCCTGATTCCGGCGGCACTGCCGTCAATCCTCGCCGGGCTGAAAATCGGCTGGGCGTTTGCCTGGCGTACGCTGATTGCCGCCGAGTTGGTGTTTGGCGCAACCAGCGGCAAGGGTGGGTTGGGGTGGTACATCTTTCAGAATCGCAATGAGCTGTACACGGACAAGGTGTTTGCCGGGTTGGCGGTGGTGATCCTGATTGGGTTGCTGGTGGAGAATCTGGTGTTTGATTCGTTGGAGCGGGTGACGGTCAGGCGGTGGGGGATGGTGCGGTAGGGGGACGAACTTCCCTACGTTGAAGCAATTTGACGACGATAAACGTAGCTCATCAACTGTTCCTTACTTCTTGCGCAGGCCTCATAACATCTTCGTAACTGGGCGGTGCTGGTGATAATTGAGCCTGGTAAATGGGGAGCGATGCTTCTATTTTCACGATGTGTGGGGCCGGTGGTTTCGAGTTGGAATTCGACTGGGTTGGGTCTGGTGGTTTCGAGTTGAATCTCGACTGGGTACCCGACGACACTGTTTTAGTGTGATCTTTCACCACCATAGGAATGGAACGCTTTGTACCTGAGGAAGCAGTTCCGATTGAAGCGTAATCGGGAACGTTGTTAGTTCCCCATGTTGCTGTTCCGTGAAACTCACCTCCTGAATTTTTACCTACCCTTCCGACCCTGGGTATCGGTTGTAAAACCGGGGCGCCGGCCGTCACGAGATCTGCCAGTTCACCTGTGTTCTCTGGTCTCAATCCCCCTAATTTTTGTACAACTTGCGCCTGCTTTATGGAAAGTCCTCGCGAACCGGTGACGTTAGGACCGCCAAAAAGGAAATCAAAGACCCTCCCTGCAACTTTAGAAAAAGAGTTATGCCCCGTCGGATCCACCCGATTCACCGGATCCCCCACGCAATACATATACGCATTCAACCCGCCCCCACGAAATGGACTCCAACTGTCCGGACTGTGAAAACGCATCAATCGTGGGTTGTAGGCGCGGTAGCCATTGCCCAGCAAGTACCAGCCAATGTTGGCTTCACGCAGTTGGCCATTGAACCCTAGTCGTGTCTCGATTTTCTGCTGCGCGGACTGCTCACCGTAAGCTGAGTAGGCGATGGTCTGGGACTGGCCATCGACGATTTCGCCAATGATGGATTGGCTGCGGTCGGTTGCCAGCAGTACTAAGCGTGGCCGGCTGCGGTTGTCTTGATCAGCAGGTTGGCTCATGCCGGGATCTTCGCGGAAACGGGGCAGGCTTTGAGTTTTACTCGCTTGAGCCGGGTTTGCGAACTATCAGAACTGATAGTGGTGTGAGTTATTTCTATGGGTTAGCGCGAATGGATGTGGTGACGGTTCCACCGCTTTCGCGAGCAGGCTCGCGAAGAGGTCGGTGCTGCCAACACATGATTCGGCAGTTTGTTTGCTAGCATTGCGTCTGAATCAGTCCAGATCAAACACGAGTGCTCACGATGCAGCTCCCAGACATGAACCTGTTGGTCGCCCTCGACGCCCTGCTCGACGAGGGCAGTGTGGTGGGCGCGGCGCGGCGGATGAACCTCAGCCCGGCGGCCATGAGCCGGACGTTGACGCGCATTCGCGAGGCCATTGGCGATCCGATCCTGGTGCGTGCCGGCCGTGGCCTGGTACCGACCCCCAAGGCACTGGAGTTACGCGAACAGGTTCGCAGCGTGGTGGAACAGGCCGGTTTGCTGTTTCGTTCGGCCGATGCGGTGGAACTGAGTTCGCTACGGCGGCGGTTCAGTATTCGGGCCAACGACTTTTTTGTCGGCGTCTACGGCGGCAAGCTGTTCGACACCCTTGACCGGCAGGCACCGCACTGTGAGTTGCGTTTCGTCCCGGAAGGCGATGGCGATGATGAGGCGTTGCGCGAAGGGCGGATCGATCTGAGCGTCAGCAACACCCGGCCGTTGACCCCGGAAGTGAAGATTCAGAACCTGTTTTCCACCCACTTCGTTGGTCTGGTGCGCGAGGATCATCCGCTGTTGGACGGTGAGATCACCGCGGAGCGTTACGCGGGGTTCTCGCATATCAGCATGTCCCGGCGCGGCATTGCCCGGGGGCCGATTGATACCGCGCTCAACGCCTTGGGGCTGGAGCGGCGGGTGGCGGTGATCGCGCCGAGCTTTCATGCGGCGATGTTTGCCTTGCCCGATTCCGACCTGATTCTGCCGGTGCCCAAGGAAGCCTTGCTGAGTGTGCGGCGGCTCGGACTGAAGCTGCGCTCCTTCGACTTGCCGATCCCGTTGCCGACCCTGATGCTGACCCAGTCCTGGCATCCGCGTTTCGACAAGGATCCGGCCCACCGTTGGCTGCGGGAAACGCTCAAGGCGTGTTGCGATGAGACGTGGCTGGCTGCGCAGCCGGACTGAGGTCGAGCGCAATTTCCCCCTGTGGGAGCGGGCTTGCTCGCGAATGCGATTTGTCATTCAACATTGATACCGACTGACCCAACGCCTTCGCGAGTAAGCCCGCTCCCACAAGGGCTTTGCATTGTTGCGTCTAGCGCACTTATAACCTGCCAATAAGTTGATTTTCGTCAAGCATCACGCTTCCTAGAATGCTTCGGTCTTTCCACGCCGGAGCTTGCAGTACATGACTTCCCTTACGGTCACGGCACCTGTTGCTGCGGCCAGCACGGCAGCCGCTCCACCCGTCTTCGGCCCGCGGATCATCATCGGCCTCGTTGGCGTATTGCTGGCAGTGCTGGTGTCGGGCCTGAACGAGATGGTGACCAAAGTCGCCCTGGCCGACATCCGTGGTGCGTTGGCCATCGGCTACGACGAGGGCACCTGGCTGGTCGCCTGTTACACCGCGACTTCGGTGGCGGCCATGGCTTTTGCGCCATGGTGTGCGGTGACGTTCTCGTTGCGGCGTTTCACCCTGTGCGCCATCAGCCTGTTCACCCTATTGGGTGCGCTGTGCCCCATCGCCCCGAATTACGAAAGCCTGTTGTTGCTACGCACCTTGCAAGGCCTGGCGGGCGGTGCATTGCCACCCATGCTGATGACCGTGGCCCTGCGCTTTCTGCCGGCCAATGTGAAGTTGTATGGCCTGGCCGGTTATGCCCTGACGGCGACGTTCGGCCCGGGTCTGGGCACGCCGCTGGCGGGGTTGTGGACCGAGTATGTCGGCTGGCAATGGACCTTCTGGCAAATCATCGCGCCTTGCCTGATTGCCATGGCCGCAGTGGCGTATGGCTTACCCCAGGACCCCCTGCGCCTGGAGCGCTTCAAGTCCTTCAACTGGCGTGGTGTGCTGCTGGGCTTTCCCGCCATCTGCATGCTGGTGATCGGCATCCTGCAGGGCAATCGCCTGGACTGGTTCGAGTCGAACCTGATCTGCGGATTGCTCGGCGGCGGGCTGTTGTTGCTGGTGCTGTTTTTGACCGGCGAGTGGTCGCAACCGATTCCGTTTTTCAAGATGCAGATGCTCGGCATCCGTAACCTGTCTTTCGCCCTGCTGACCCTGGCGGGCGTGCTGGTGGTGTTGCAGGCGGTGATCATTATTCCGTCCAGCTACCTGGCGCAGGTCCAGGGTTATCGCCCGGTGCAGACCGCGCCGATCATGCTGCTGGCGGCGCTGCCGCAATTGATTGCGCTGCCGTTGGTGGCGGCGCTGTGCAACTTTCGCTGGGTCGATTGCCGCTGGGTGTTGGGCATTGGCCTGGGCATGCTGACGCTGTCGTGCGTCGGCGGCTCGCAATTGACGTCCGCGTGGATTCGTGACGATTTCTATGTGCTGCAATGGCTGCAGATTTTCGGTCAGCCCATGGCGGTGTTGCCGTTGCTGATGCTGTCCACCGGCAGCATCAACCCGATGGAAGGGCCGTTCGCATCGGCCTGGTTCAACACCGTCAAAGGCCTGTCGGCGGTCATCGCCACCGGGGTGATCGAGGCGTTGACCACGGCACGCCTGCATTTCCACTCGACCATGCTGGTCGACCGTCTCGGCAACTCACCGCTGGCGGAGCGCGACAGCGCAAGTCTCGCTCATCGTCTGCATGAACAAGCGGTGGTGCTCACTTCCTCCGACCTTTACCTGTGCATGGCCGGTATCGCCGTGACCTTGATCCTGCTGATTTTCTGGCTGCCGACGCGGATTTATCCACCGCGCGCACCGACCTGATTGCTCCACTGAAACAGAAGGTTTTTATGAACACTCAAGCAAAGCAGAAAGTCGCGGTTGCCATTACCGCCGCATTGGCCGTCAGTGTGCTGCTGTACCTGGCGATGCCCGGCCTGTTCGGCAAGCGTACCCAACAGAACACCAACGATGCGTATGTCTCGGCGGATTTCACCCTGGTAGTGCCGCGAGTCGCCGGGTTTATCAAGCAAGTGCTGGTTGAGGACAACCAGCAGGTCAAGGCCGGGCAGTTGCTGGCACTGATCGATGACCGGGATCTACGCGCCGCCGCCGATGCCGCCGATGCCGAAACGCTGGTGGCCAGGGCGCAACTGCAAAACGCCCGGGCGACCCTCGAGCGCCAGGTGTCGGTGATTGCCCAGGCGCAATCCTCGGTGGTTTCGGCCAAGGCGGAAATGGCGTTTGCCGAGCATGAATTGAACCGCTACAAGCACCTCGCCGGGGTGGGTGCCGGCACGGTGCAGAATGCGCAACAGGCGCAAACGCGCATCGATCAGGCCTCCGCGCGACTGGCTAATGCCACGGCGGTACTGGCGGCGGAGCGCAAGCAAGTGGAGATACTTACGGCCCAGCGCGACGCAGCCGAAGGTGGCCTGAAACGGGCGCAAGCGAAGCTGGAAATGGCCAGCTACGAGTTGTCCTATACAAGGATCGTCGCGCCGCAGGACGGCATGGTCGGCGAGCGCGCGGTGCGGGTCGGCGCCTACGTCACACCGGGCAGTAAAATCCTCGCAGTGGTGCCGTTGGCACAGGCTTATGTGATGGCCAATTTCCAGGAAACCCAACTGACGGATGTGCAGCCTGGGCAGGCTGTGCAAGTGCGCGTCGACAGCCTGGGCGGTGCGGCACTGAACGGTCGTGTCGAAAGCATTGCACCGGCCACCGGGGTGACATTCGCCGCGGTCAAACCGGACAACGCCACCGGCAACTTCACCAAGGTGGTACAGCGGATACCGGTGAAAATCGTGCTGGAGCCGGGACAGTCGCTGGCCGAGCGCTTGCGGGTGGGGATGTCGGTGGAGGCGAGCATCGATACCGGCACTGGTGTCTCGCGTGAGGTGACTCAGCGATGAAAACCTGTGTTGACGGTGCGGACGCCATCGCGAGCAAGCTCGCTCCCACAAGGTTTATGCGCGATGTACAAGATTTTCGCATCACAGAAAGTCCATTGTGGGAGCGGGCTTGCTCGCGAAGGGGCCAACTGTCGCAACTTACCTTGAGTGCCTTGCTCGCTATGAGCCTCAGCGCCTGCACCGTCGGCCCGGACTTTCACAAACCTCAGCCCACACAAATCACCGAGTGGTCGAAACCATCAAAGGCAGCCACCAGCCAAGTACTCGCCGAAACGATGAAGGAGCGCTGGTGGGAGGTGTTCAACGACCCGAAACTCTCGGCCCTCACGCAACGCGCCCTGACCGACAACCTCGACCTGAAGCTGGCCGGCAGCCGTTTGCAGCAAAGCCGTGCCGTTCGCCAGGTGATCACCGCCAACCGCTATCCGAATACCGCCGCCACGGGAAGTTACACCCGAAAACGTAATAGTGGTGAAGGCCTGAGCGACCCGTCAGGGCACAACGGCCAGTCCGCATTCAACCTGTGGGATGCCGGCTTTTCCGCGTCCTGGGAGCTGGACCTCTGGGGCCGCGTGCGGCGGGAAACCGAAGCGGCCGACGCCAACCTGGAAGTCGCCGAGAACGACCGACGCGGTGTGCTGCTCTCAGTGCTGGCCGAAACCGCCCAGGACTACATTCAGCTGCGCGGTGTACAGAACACCCGGCTCGTCACCGAACAGAACCTCAACGTTGCCCGCCATAGCCTGAAGCTCTCGCAATTGCGCCTGGCCGACGGTGTCGCGACGGATCTGGATGTCGCCGAAGCCGCCGCGCAGGTGGCGGCCATCGAATCACGCTTGCCCGCACTGGAGCAGCGCCAGTGGCAACTGATCAACGCCTTGAGTCTGTTGATGGGCGAACCGCCCCAGGCATTGGCGGCGGAGTTATCCACAGACGCACCGGTGCCACAAACGCCGCGCCAGGTCGCCATTGGCTTGCCCTCGCAACTGGCTGAACGCAGGCCGGACATTCGCCAGGCCGAAGCACGGCTGCATGCCGCCACGGCCAGCATTGGCGTGGCCAAGGGCGATTTCTATCCGCGGATTACCCTGTCGGGCAATGTCGGTTCGCAAGCCATGCAGTTGAGTGATTTTGGTTCGTGGGGCTCGCGAGCGTTCGGCATCGGCCCGCAATTCAGCCTGCCGCTGTTCGACGGCGGGCGCTTGCGCGGCGTGCTGAATTTGCGCGAAGCCCAGCAACAGGAAGCGGCCATCGCCTACCAGCAAACCGTGCTGCGCGCTTGGCATGAAATCGATGACCAGTTGACCGCCTACAACGCCAGCCAGTTGCGCCGCGACAGCCTCGCCGAAGCGGTGCGGCAGAACCAGATCGCCTTGCAAACAGCGCAACAGCAATATGTCGAAGGGGTGGTGGACTTCGTCAATGTGCTCACCGTGCAAGGTGCACTACTGGCGACCCAGGAGCAATGGGTCGAGAGTTCGACCGGCGTGTCGCTGGCGATGGTCGGGTTGTACAAGGCCCTCGGCGGCGGATGGGAGTCGGTGTATCCGTTGGCGGCGCAGACTGAGTAAGCGTCTGAGTTCAAGGTTTCGACGACAAGTCCGCCATGCCCTTGAGCAACTCGATCGGCAGTGGAAAGACGATGGTCGAGCTCTTGTCTCCGGCAATCGAACTCAGGGTCTGCATGTAACGCAGCTGCATGGCCCCCGGTTGGCGGCCCAGCATTTCGGCGGCTTGCATGAGTTTTTCCGAGGCCTGCAATTCGCCTTCGGCGTGGATCACCTTGGCTCGCCGTTCCCGTTCGGCTTCGGCCTGCTTGGCGATGGCGCGGATCATCGATTCGTTGAGGTCCACGTGCTTGATCTCGACGTTGGCGACCTTGATGCCCCAGGCGTCGGTCTGGGCGTCGAGCACTTGCTGGATGTCCAGGTTCAAGCGTTCGCGTTCGGCCAGCAGTTCGTCCAGTTCGTGTTTACCCAGCACCGCCCGCAGCGTGGTTTGCGCCAATTGGCTGGTGGCCATCAGAAAGTCTTCGACCTGGATGATCGCCTTTTGCGGATCGAGCACGCGGAAATACAGCACTGCGTTGACCTTGACCGACACGTTGTCGCGGGTAATCACGTCTTGCGGCGGCACGTCCAGCACCACGGTGCGCAAATCGACCCTTACCATTTGCTGAACCACCGGAATCAGCAGGATCAGGCCAGGGCCCTTGACCTGCCAGAAGCGCCCGAGCTGGAACACCACGCCGCGCTCGTATTCGCGCAGGATGCGGAACGTCGCCCCTGCCAGTGCGATGATCAACAATAGCAGCGCGACAAGACCCAATTGCAAACCCATGACTATTCTCCGCCCGGCGCCGCGTCAGCCGCGGCCACTTGCAGCAGCAAACCCTTGCGCCCCACCACCCGCACCCGCTGCCCGGGTTGCAGCGGCGTCGCGCTAAGCACTTGCCATCGTTCTCCCTGCAGATGAATCCAGCCGCCATAGGCGTTACCGGTCTGCAATGACGTCACCGCCGTCACGCTGCCGAGCAGCCCGGCATCACCGCTGACGATTTCGCGCGGTCGTGTCTTCATGGCGTGAATCACCAGGTAGATCAGCAACAGCGCGCTGACCAGGCCCAGGCCGATCATCAACGGCACGGGCACTTCGGTATTGGACAGGATCACCGCGCCGATCACGAACATCACGATGCCACCCAGGCCGATCACGCCGTAATTGGGCAGGGCGGCCTCGGCGATCAGGAACGCTAGGCCGAAGGTGATCAGCCAGATCCCGATGGGGTTGGGCACCAGCAACACAACTGTGTCGGTGGCGCAGGCCGATCCGCTCAACGCCAAGAGCAACGCAACTGCACAGCACCGCATGTTCACTTGACCCTCCGGGAGAGTCGTGGAGTGGCTCTGAATACAGTTTAGTTGAGCCTCGGCCGGTATGAATTTTGCTCAATTACCGTCGGCAGCCGATGAGCGGATTTCCCACCGGAACGCGCTGACGGGCCTAGACTTTTACTACGCAAGCCAAGCTTTAATCATCGTCCGCAAGCGATCATGGCGGACACCGAGGTGCATCATGCGTATGGCAAGAACCGTGCAGCGAAGCCTGGAAAAGGCTCAATGCGAATACGACATCGTCAGCCACCCACACTCGGCCAGCAGCCTTGAAACGGCGCGGGTCGCAGGTATTCCTGCCGAACGGGTGGCCAAATCGGTGATCCTCGACGATCACCATGGGCATTACCTGATGGCCGTGCTGCCCGCCAGCCGTCACCTTGACCTGAGCAAAGTCCGCAGCAGCGGTGAGTGGCAGGTTTCCCGCGAAAGCAACCTCGCGCACCTGTTCGATGATTGCGAGCGCGGTGCAGTACCGGCGCTGGGTGAGTCCTATGGGTTGGAGGTGGTCATCGATCCGCTGCTGACCCGGCAAAAAGACATCTATCTGGAGGCTGGAAACCACGTCAACCTGGTGCGCATGGACATGCCCGAGTTTCTGAAAATGGTGCCGCATGCCGAGGTGCGGGAATTGAGTCATTGAGTTTTGTTTCGTCAATGCTGACGTCATCACGGGCAAGCCCGCTCCTACAGATTTATCGCATTTCCTGTGGGAGCGAGCTTGCTCGCGATGACCGCGCAGCGGTCCTTGAATTGGTCCCCAGGAGTTCGACATGGAAAGCCCGACCCACAACCTTCCTTCGCTGTTCAAGCAACTCGGCCTGCCGGACGACGCCGAAAGCATCGATAAATTCATCGCCACCCATTCACCGCTCAAACCGGAGCTGCACCTTGCGGATGCGTTTTTCTGGAGCCCGAGCCAGGCGGAACTTCTGCGGGAGGAGATTCTCGATGACGCGGATTGGGCCGAGGTGGTGGATCAACTGGATGTGATGTTGAGGAAGGGGCGCGGGGTGTGAATCGTCATCGTCCGGGCGGCCACTGCCGGGATGTATGGACCAGGGCGAGTATCCAGATGGCGTCCAGTCCCTGCTCATAAACAATGCGGTAACTCTGATGTGGCGTCAGCTCGCGAGTGCCTGAAATGATCCCGGCAGGGCCGATTTCCGGGTATTTGGCAAGCCGGGATAGCGCATTGCTGAACCGGTTGTCCATGTCGATGGCTGCTTTTGGGTTAACGGCATGCAGGTAATCCCAAATGTCTGCACGGTCCTGTGCTGCTTCTTTCGTCCATATTATTTTCATTCCTGTAGCTCGGCCCGCCTGCGCCTGGCAGCGAACTCTGCCTCAATTTCATCATTTGTCAGCCCGTCGCCGGCGCGCATCGAAGCGCGTGCGGTGTCGACCTTACGCTGCAGGAATGCTTCGTACTCGCGAGCCTCCCGTTGGGTTTGAACAAACTGACGCATCATTTCCCGGACGATTTGCGAGGCGGGGCGATGAGCGGCTTCTGCCTCTGCCATGAACTGCTCGCGCAGTTCAGACTCAAGTTTCATTGTAAAAACGGCTTGTTTCGACATGGCTGCCTTCTCGGTTGTCGTGCTGACAAAGTATATACATCTTAAGTACGGTGGCTTGTTCACCCCATATGGCTTCGCGACGGATGGAAGCCAATATGTTTCAAAACTTGACGAAAAATCCCTTCCAATGCGATATTGATAGTTAGCAAACTAACAGTGTGTGTTTTCCCTCGTGCCGAATAACCTCGACATCCTCCAGATGAACATCAGCAGTGCCATGGTGGTGGCCGCCAGGCACTGGCGCAAAATCTGCCAGACCACGTTGGCCAACTATGGAATCTCCGAAGCCTGCGCCGTTCCGTTGTTGATGATCGGGCGGCTGGGCGAGGGTGTGCGTCAGGTAACGGTGGCCCAGGCGGCAGGGATGGAGAGCCCGTCGCTGGTGCGCTTGCTCGATCAGTTGTGCCATGGCGGCTACGTCTGCCGCACCGAAGATGCACAGGACCGCCGCGCCAAATGCCTGAGCCTGACCGAAACCGGTCGGGAGCTGGTGCAGGCGGTCGAAGTGGAACTGGTGCGCTTGCGCCACGAAGTCCTTGAAGGCATTGACCAGAGTGATCTGGAAGCTACGCTGCGGGTACTGAGAGCATTTGAAGCGGCCACGCCGCCATCGGTGGCCAACTCTTGAGCGGATTTTTCTCTGGCATGCCCCCGGCGCGGGACTGGTTCTACGGAGTCCGCACCTTCGCCGCATCGATGATCGCGCTGTACATCGCCCTGCTCATGCAAATGCCGCGTCCGTATTGGGCGATGGCTACGGTGTACATCGTTTCCAGTCCGTTTCTCGGTCCTACCAGTTCCAAGGCGCTGTACCGGGCGGTCGGCACCTTTATCGGCGCAGCTGCGGCGGTTTTGTTCGTGCCGATGTTCGTGCAGAGCCCCTACGTGCTGGTGGTGGTGATTGCGCTGTGGACCGGGACGCTGCTGTTTCTGTCCCTGCATTTGCGCACGGCCAACAACTACGCCTTGATGCTCGCCGGTTACACCTTGCCGCTGATCGCCCTGCCGGTGGTGAACAACCCGCTGGGGGTGTGGGACGTGGCCGAAGCGCGGACCGAAGAAATCTTTCTGGGCATCGCCGTGGCGGCAGTGGTCGGTGCCATGTTCTGGCCCCGGCGCCTGGCGCCGGTGTTCAATGATTCGGTGAGCAAATGGTTTACCGATGCATCGACCTACAGCCTGCGCTTCCTCAGCCGCAACGTGCAGCCTGAAGAGGTCAGCGCGTTGCGGGCATCGATGGTTGCTACCTTCAACTCCCTGGAGTTGATGATCGGCCAGTTGCCCCACGAAGGCTCGCGTCCGCAGACGGTGCGCAACACCAAGGAATTGCGCGGACGGATGATTCACCTGCTGCCAGTGATCGATGCCCTCGACGATGCGCTTTACGCCCTGGAACGGCGCACCCCCGAGCTTGTGGACAAGTTCGCGCCATTGCTGACGGCCACCACCGAATGGCTCGAGCACAAGGATGCCGACCTCGACCGCTGGCAGGCACTGAAGGATAAACTCGAGGCCCTGCAACCGGCTCCCGAAGCGCTGGATGACCGCAAGCAACTGCTGTTCTCCAATGCCATTTACCGTCTCGGCGAGTGGATCGATTTGTGGCAGGACTGCCGCAGCCTGCAGTACGCCATCCAGTGCGAAAGCCAGGACAACTGGCGCGCGGTGTATCGGCATTGGCGACTGGGGCGGCTGTCCCCGTTTCTGGATCGCGGCCTGATGTTTTATTCCGCTGCCTCCACCGTCACCGCGATAATCGTCGCTTCGGTGCTGTGGATTCTGCTCGGCTGGACCGATGGCGGCAGCGCAGTGATCTTGGCGGCGGTGGCGTGTAGTTTCTTTGCCTCGATGGACGACCCCGCGCCGCAGATTTACCGGTTCTTTTTCTGGACGGCGATGTCGGTGGTGTTCGCCAGCCTTTATCTGTTTCTGGTGCTGCCCAACCTGCATGACTTTCCGATGCTGGTACTGGCGTTTGCCGTGCCGTTCATTTGTGTCGGCACCCTGACGGTCAAGCCGCAGTTTTACCTGGGCATGCTGCTGACCCTGGTCAACACCTCGTCCTTCATCAGCATTCAGGGCGCTTACGACGCGGACTTCCTCAGTTTCGCCAACTCCAACCTGGCCGGCCCCATGGGGTTGCTGTTCGCGTTCATCTGGACCCTGATCGCCCGGCCGTTCGGTGCCGAACTGGCAGCCAAGCGCCTGACGCGTTTCAGCTGGCGTGACATTGTCGGCCTTGCCGAGCCGGCCACGTTGTCTGAGCATCGGCTTCTGGGCATACGGATGCTCGATCGGCTGATGCAGCACCTGCCGCGCCTGGCCATGACCGGCCAGGACTCCGGCGTGGCGCTGCGGGAAGTGCGGGTGGCGCTGAATCTGTTGGACCTGCTCGCTTATACGCCGCGGGTCCTTGGTGTGCCGCAGGTGCTGCTGCGCCAGGTGGTGGGCGAGGTTGGCGAGTACTTCAAGGCCTGTCTCAAGGCCGGTGAGCGGTTGCAGGCACCGAGCCCGTTGCTGATGACCCTCGACCGCACGCGTCGCGCCCTCAGCGGTGCCGGCGATGATGAAACCCGTCGGCATCTGCTGCACGCCCTGAGCGGCTTGCGCCTGGCACTGTTGCCCGGCGTCGAATTCGTCGGTTCCGCCGAGCCCGAAGAACCGCTTCCCCATGGCATTGATGGAGCGCCCTTATGATCGGTGACCTGGATCTGAGCGGGGTATTCCTGCCCACGCTGCTGGTGCTGATGGGCATTACGTATGTGTTGTACCTGTTGGTGCACGGGGTGCTGACGCGCCTGCACTTTTACCGTCTGGTCTGGCACCGGGCATTGTTCAACGTGGCCCTCTACGCCTTGCTGCTTGGCGCCGTGGACTCACTCAGTCGATACCTGATGACATGAAAAAACCGTTTCTAACCCTGGGTCGCGTGGTGTTGACCCTGCTGATCGTGAGCTTCGCCGTGGTCGTGGTCTGGCGCATGGTGATGTATTACATGTTCGCGCCCTGGACCCGCGATGGGCACATCCGCGCCGACATCGTGCAAATCGCGCCGGATGTCTCCGGGCTGATCCAGCAAGTGGAGGTGCGCGACAACCAGTTGGTCAAGCGCGGCCAGGTGCTGTTCAGCATTGATCCGGACCGCTTCAAGCTGGCCCTGCGCCAGGCGAAAGCGGCCGTCGCCGACCGCGAGGAAACCCTGGCCCAGGCCCAGCGCGAGGCCAAGCGGAACAAGGGTCTTGGCAACCTGGTGCCGGGTGAGCAACTGGAAGAAAGCCAGTCGAAAGTGGCTCGCGCCCAAGTGGCCTTGATGGAAGCCCAGGTGGCGGTGGACAGCGCGCAGCTCAACCTCGACCGCTCGGTGATCCGCAGCCCGGTGGACGGCTACGTCAACGACCGTGCGCCACGGGCCCAGGAGTTCGTCAGCGCCGGGCGTCCGGTGTTGTCGGTGGTCGACAGCAATTCGTTCCACATCGACGGCTATTTCGAAGAAACCAAACTGAACGGCATCCATATCGGCCAGAGCGTCGACATCCGGGTGATCGGCGACAATGCACGCCTGCGCGGGCATGTGGAGAGCATCGTCGCCGGTATCGAAGACCGCGACCGCACCAGCGGCAATAACCTGCTGCCCAACGTCAACCCGGCCTTCAGCTGGGTGCGGCTGGCCCAGCGAATTCCGGTGCGGATCGCCTTCGATGACGTGCCGGATGATTTCCGTATGATCGCCGGGCGCACCGCCACGGTATCGATCATCGACGATCAGCAACGGGAGCCAGCGCAATGAGCAAGGCCTCGGGTTTGGCGGTCGCCGGATTGGGTTTGCTGCTGTCGGCGTGTCAGATGGTCGGGCCGGATTATCATCTGCCCGAAGAGGCGGCTGTCCATCGTCCAGACTTCCAGGGCGATCTGGCGGTCGACGGCAAAACGGTGGTTTCCGCACCGGTGCCGGCCGATTGGTGGCGCCTGTACAAGGACCCGCGGCTCGACCAGTTGGTGCAGCAGGCCATGGCCTCCAACACCGATTTGCGTGTGGCGGCGGCTAGCCTGTCGCGGTCTCGTGCGCAGGTCGATGAGGCAGAAGCGGCGGGCGGCTGGAGCGGCGGCGTGCAGATGGGCGCCCAGCGCTTGCAGGAGTCTGGCCAGGCATTCCTGCTGCCGGAAAAAGTGCCGGTGGCCAACATCGGCGATATCGGCATCAGCGCGTCGTACCAGTTCGACCTGTTCGGCACTTTGCAACGCGGTATCGAAGCGGCCAAGGCCAATGCCGATGCGACACAGGCAGCTGCCGATACTGCACGCATCACCGTGGTGGCCGACGTGGTTCGCGCCTACACCCAGGTGTGTGCAGCCAATGAAGAGCGGGAAATCGCCCAGCACTCCCTCGACCTGCAAGCCCAGAGCACCACGCTGATCCAGCGCCTGCGCGATGCCGGGCGTGGCGACGAAACCCAGGTCACCCGCTCGCAGACCCAATTCAAATCCCTGCGCGCCGACATGCCGCGCTATGAAGCGTCGCGCCAGGCCGGGCTGTACCGCTTGTCGATGTTGCTGGCCAAGCCGGTGGACCAACTGCCGGCCGGCACCGCCACCTGCGACGAGCTGCCAAAAATCGCGCAACTGGTACCCGTGGGCGATGGCGCCGCGTTGCTCAAGCGTCGTCCCGATGTACGGCAGGCCGAGCGGCGACTGGCGGCCGCGACGGCCGGTATCGGCGTTGCCACGGGCGAGCTGTACCCGAACATCAGCATCGGCGCGACCATCGGTACCGTCGGTATCCTGGACGATCTCGGCGACCCGTCTACCAATCGCTGGGGCTTCGGTCCGTCGCTGACCTGGAACGTGCCGACCAACGGCGCCCGGGCGCGCATCCGCGAAGCCGAAGCGGTGACCCAGGCGACCCTGGCGCATTTCGACGGGGTGGTACTCAATGCCATTCGCGAGACCCAGACCGGTCTTGCCCAGTACACGGCATTGCTGCAACGCCGCGATGCACTGGCCGATGCCGAGCAATCGGCAAAACTGGCGGCCGACCAGACCCACCGCTTCTTCCAGGCCGGCCGCGCCTCGTTCCTGGCCGACCTGCAAGCCACCCGCACCTACATCGACGTCACGGCGCAGCTGGCGGCCGCTAACACCCAGGTTGCCGCCAGCCAGATCGATTTGTTCCTCGCCTTGGGCGGCGGTTGGGAAAGCGGACGAACGCAAGCGTCGAACTCCGGCAAACCCTGAGGCCGTTGCTATGCTTTGAAGTGTTGGAGGGGCGCCCGGTGCAAAAGCGCCCTTTCTTCGCACAAGGCTCGCGCAGGTCAGGGGGAAACCAATAATGAAAAACCCTTATGCTCTCGGCTTCTGGTGCGCCATCGTGGCGTTGGTGCTGCTGTCGGCCACCTATTTCTACGGCATCATGCTGGCCCACCAGATCGACAAGGCTATGGCGTTCCTCGACAGTGCCGCCGCGCTGATTGCCGTGATGTCCATTGCGGTGGTGGCCTGGGCCTCGGTCCAGAATCAACGCATCAAGAAAAGACAACTCGAACAGGGCAAGACCCTGGTACTGATCTGGGACACCAAGGTGGCGTTGCGTCGTGTCGAAACGGTGTTCGACCGCTATTTCTGGGGCAGTTACTGGCAACCGGGGCGCACCTTTCAGGAAGTCATGGGCGAATTGACCGGCACGCCGCTGGAAAAAAGCCTCGAGAGCCTGAAAAAACAGTGCCTGGCGCTGGACCGGCAGGTGGCTGACGACGGTCGGCACTGGCTCAGCAATGCCCGCGAACTGGCCGATGTCGCCACGGCCATGGCCCGCGAACGCTATCAACTGGACGTCTGCGACCCGCGCGCGGAAGTGACGGGCGGGGCGGTGATCAACCGTGACTTCGAAGTGCTGGTGTACACCTGGACTGCGCGGCTCAAAAGCTTTGATCATCAGCTGGATGAGATTGAAGTCCAGTATTCCTGAGATATCGATATTGGCTGTACCTACGCCTTCGCGAGCAAGCCCGCTCCCACATTGGAATGCATTCTCATGTGGGAGCGGGCTTGCTCGCGAAGGCGATTGCATAGGCACAAATAATCCCCAACCCTGTCAACAACCCCAAGACACTCTTTCACCTTTAATCATTGGGCCGTACGTCGCCCCTGATGCTAATCTCCATTCCACTTTCAGCACTGTCGAGCCACAACCCGTCATGGGTTCAGGGAAGACGACCTCACTTTCAACAACGGACACTGAACGGGTCATACATGAATAAATCAGCAGGCGTGCTACTGGGAATTGTTGTCGCCATCGGTGCCATCAGCGCAGGCGGGGCCTGGTTCACCAGCACCAGGATCGAAGGTGTGCTGAACACCTCGATAGCCGATGCCAACAAGGAACTGCAGGCGGCGATGGTTGGTTCCAACGGCACGGCGTCGCTGGAGCTGGTGTCGCTGGAGCGTCATGTGTTCAGCAGCACCGCGCACTATCGCCTCAAGGGCGAAGGCGAAATGTTCGGCGAAGCGCCGGTTGAGTTGCTGTTTGTCGATCACATCGAACACGGCCCGTTGCCGTTCTCGCGCCTGATGTCGCTCAAGTGGCTGCCGGTCCTGGCGACCAGTCACTACGAGCTGGAAAAGACTCCGTTCACCGAGAAGTGGTTTGCCGCCGCCAAGGACAAGTCCCCGCTGACCGGCGTGGTCAATATCGGCTATGACAACGCTACCAATGGCACCTTCGAGTTGCAGCCGCTGGAAATGGCACTGGATGACAAGTCGAGCATGAAGTTCTCCGGCTTGAAAATGGACGTCGACGCCAGCGCCAAGGCGCAGAAGGTCAAGGCCAACGGCTACATGGACAGCCTGAAGGTGACCACCGTGTCCGAAGACCAGACGCCGGTGCAGGTTGAATTCAATGGCCTGACCCTGGCCAGCAACCTGACAAAAAGTACCTACGGTTTCTACACCGGCGAAAACGTCGTTGAACTGGCCAGCGGCAAATCGACTTTTGGCGTCAAGCAGTCGGTGCTGGACTTCAAGAAATTCGAGATGAAAAACCTGACTGAAGAAAAGGGCAGCAACGCCTCAGGGCGTGCCGATTACAAGGTTGGCGAAGTGTCCCTGAACGGCAAGACCATTGGTTCCGGTTCGCTGGCCATGAGCCTGAAGAACCTCGACATTCCGGCGACCCTGTCGTTGATGCAGATTTACCAGAGCAAACTGCAGCCGTATGAAAGGGCGGTGGCCGAAGCAACGGCGGCCGGTCTGCCGGCACCGGAGCTGAAACTGACCGAAGCCGAAGAGGCGCTGCTCAAGTCCAGCCTGGAAAAACTGCTGGCGGCCGGACCACAAGTGGCCCTGGAAAACCTGTCGTTCAACACCGCCAATGGTGAGAGCCGCGCCAACATGGTGCTCGACCTGACCAAGCCACAAGCTATCGACCTGCCGACCGATCAGTTGGTCAGACAGCTGATCGCGCTGCTGGACTTCAAGCTGCAAGTGTCCAAACCCATGCTGATCGATGTGCTCACCGTGCAATCGCAAATCGACGGTCAGACCGACGCCAAGCTGATTGCCGATCAGGCCACCGCCACCGCGGACATGTTCAGCAGCATGGCGGTCGGCAGCCAACTGGCAAAACTGGACGGCAATAACATCGTCACTAACCTGCGTTACGCCAACAATCAGGTGGACTTCAACGGCCAGAAAATGACCGTCGAAGAGTTTGCCGGTTTTGTGATGAGCAAGTTTGCGGATGCTGGCGCCACCGAATAACGGCGGCCGTTTACCCCGCAACGCCCGGCCTCTGCATCGCGCAGGCGCCGGGCGTTTTGCTGTCTGGCAACTCTAGGGAACGTCACGGATCAGGCGCCATGCCTCTTCCCATGGCAGTGGTTGTTTCATCCGCTCGGCGAGCATCGCCATTGCCCGGTCCATCTCGCAGGCTACCGCCGCCGACACCACGCCGTTTTTTCCGAACAGGCCTATGAACGGCGGGTTGTAAGGGTCGCCCTTGAACTCGACTTCGTCCCAGGCCTCGGAGTGGCCGAGGTAGTCATAGGTTTTACCGAAATGCCAGGTCCAGAAAAACGGCACGTCGAGGTAATGCTCGTCACCGCCCAGCATATTGGCCGCGGCGATCCGCGCCTGTTGTTGGGCCAGTCGCCAGTGTTCGATGCGCAGGTATTGGTTGTTCAGCGGGAACGTTGCGATATCGCCAGCCGCCCAGAGACCGTCGGCCACGCGCATTGCGCCATCGACATGCAGCGAGTGATCCTGCTCCTTCGGTAACCCGGTAAAGGCCGCCGTGGCTGGCGTCACGCCGATGCCGACCAGCACCAGATCGGCCGCCAGGCGTTGGTCGTTGTCCAGGCGCACGGCTTCGACCTTGTCCGTCCCTTCGATCTGTACCGCATTGCCCTGGGTATGAAACACGACGCCATGGGCTTCATGTCGTGCGCGAATGGCCTTGCCGACCGTGTCGCCGAACTGTTTGGCAAGCGGCACCTCGTGGCGGGCCAATACGGTCACGTGCAGGCCAAGCTGGCGCAGGGACGAGGCGGATTCCATGGCAATAAAGCTGTCGCCGATGATCACCACCCGCTGGCCGGCGCTGGCGCTGTCCAGAATCTGCTGCGCATGGGCTTTGGAGCGCAGGACGAACACTTGCGGCAGGTCGGCGCCGGGCAGCGTCAGCGGGTTGGGCACGCCGCCGGTGGCCAGCAGCGCGGCGTCGTATGTCAGTGATTGGCCGTCAGTCAGCCGCAGCGTCCGGTTTTGCGCGTCCAGGCTTGCCACTTCGCCTCGCAGGCGCTCGATCCGCTGCTCGCGGTAAAAATCCTCATCGCGTAGCGGCGGGACTTCGTGCAGCGGTATCTCCCCGGCGATCACGTATTTGCTTAGCGCCGTGCGGTCGTATCCGGCATCGGCTTCGCGGTCGATCAACAGTAACCGGCCGCCGAAACCTTTCTCGCGCAAACATGCCGCCGCCGCCGTGCCTGCCGCGCCAGCCCCGACAATGATGAAGGTTCGTGGATCGTCGGCCGGTGGCGCGTGGGCGTCCGGCATCGGCTGGTCGCCGACCCAGATGTCGCCGTCACGGACTTCAAGGGGATAGCGCTTGAGGCTGTCCAGGGCTGGGGGTTCGCACAGCCCGCCATCCTCGACCCGAAACTGCGCCTTGTGCCATGGACACGTCAGGCGCCCGTGGCATATCGCGCCGTCCGCCAGCGGGGCTCCGGCATGCGGGCATTCGGCCTGATAAGCGCGCAGTTGTTCGCCGGCCCGCAACAGCAGAATCTTGCTGTCCTGGACCTGCACTTCCAGACCCCGGTCTTCGGGTACATTGGCGACACGCGCAACGCGATGCAGAGTCATGATTGCTCTCCAGGCAGACGTTTCACTTATGAGTCTGGTACTTATCGCGAGGTTCAGCCAATTGCCCCTGCCACGGCGTGAACGGTCCGGCTATAGTTTGCACGCCGACGACGGCCCAACACGTACAAGGTGCTCCGGTATGCCCCGATTGACCTCAATGAAACCTTGGCTTGCGGCCTTGGCAGTCGCCCTTTGCGTGCAGTTCCCGGCGCAGGCCCAGGAACGTTTCACCCTGAACATTCCTGGAGTCTCCGATGACCGCCTGTTCACGTCGGCCGCCGCCAGCGACTCCGCGGGCTGTGGCGGGCATAACATTTCCCCGGCATTGAACTGGAACGCCGGCCCGGCAGCCACCCAAAGCTACGCCATCGTCATGCACGACCCTGACGGCCAGCAGGGCCAGGGCATCGATCAGTGGGTGCATTACGGCATCAAGGCCGGCACCCACCAGATCCCGGCCGGCGCCGGGAGCAAACCCGGCCTCGAGGGCGTCGCCGGTACCAACAGCAAGGCAACCACCGGCTATGTCGGCCCTTGCCCGCCCGTTGGCGACAGCGCGCACCACTACATCATCCAGATCTACGCCCTGGACCTGCCCCCGGACGCCTTGCCCGCCGGCCTGACCCGTGCGCAGCTGCTGGAAAAAATCAAAGGCCACGTCCTGAAAAACAGTAGCGTGGTGCGGCGCTATCACCGCTAAAGGCTGATCGCCCCAGCGGATTTGCAGAAAACTGAAGTGCGCGGCATTCCGGGGATTTGGCATCCACCCCCGAAAGCGCGCACTATCAGGCTATAGCCGATGCGTTGGAGGATGCCGTGGCAAAAAAGATCGACCGCATCGCCCAAATGCTCAACTGCCCGCAAAAGGGTGAAGAACTGCGGCGAGCGATTACCGAGAGTCGCAAGGATTTTCTGCTGAATCAGCCGGAAAAGGATGTTGTTGAAGACGACGACCTTGAAGAGGAGTTTTTCGAGGACGACGAGGACGATGATGAGTACGACGAATTCGACTGGACTACAGAATGAAAAAAACCGCTTCGGCGGTTTTTTT
This sequence comes from Pseudomonas sp. BF-B-30, assembly GCF_019956305.1. Lineage (NCBI taxonomy): Bacteria > Pseudomonadati > Pseudomonadota > Gammaproteobacteria > Pseudomonadales > Pseudomonadaceae > Pseudomonas > Pseudomonas sp. BF-B-30. The sequence goes on from NZ_JAHBDG010000083.1 coordinate 39,475, forward strand.
GTGGGCCAGGACAGCACCGGTCGGAGACTCGTTGACCCCCATGCTGAAAATGGCACACTATCAGGTACTTTTTTACGTACCTTTGGAGCCGCCATGGAGCAGCTACTTGCAAGTCGTTCGGTCAGCATCACCGAGCTCAAGCGCAGCCCGAGTACTGTAATCGAGCAAGCCGGTTCCGAGCCTGTTGCCGTGCTCAACCACAACCGTCCAGCCGCCTATCTTTTACCGCACGCGGCCTATCAACAGCTGCTGGATCGGCTGCACGCTGCCGAACTTCGTGAAGCCATTGTGGCGAGCCGCAACGATCCGCGTCCGGCCGTCGCTGCCGATACAATGTTTGCCGAGCTTGATGCGCTGATTGATGAGGTAGAAGCAGAGCAACACCGTCCATGAGGCAAGTGCTTTTCTCTGCATTGGCACGGGACGATCTGCTGCAAGTCGCTCGTTTTATCGCCCTGGACAATCCTGAACGGGCCCGGACGTTTGTGGGCGAGCTACGCATGCAGTGCGCGCGATTAATCGAACAACCGAATCTGGGTGTTTCAAGAGACGATTGCGCCAAGGGATTGCGAATGCTTCCCCATGGCCGATATCTGATCTTCTACTGTTTGGCGGACGACGAGATCAAGGTCGAACGCGTGCTGCATAGCGCGAGAGACATTGGCCGGCTGTTTGAAAAAAACAGCATTGATCATTAGGCGCGAAGCTTGCAATCACCCACAAAAAAGCCCCAGACCCATAAGGCCCGAGGCTTTCTTGTAACAGCGGTATGGTGCACCAGGCGGGATTCGAACCCACGACCCCTGCCTTCGGAGGGCAGTACTCTATCCAGCTGAGCTACTGGTGCAGCGGGCGCCATGATACTCATATGCGTTGAAGGCGTCCATGCTGCTGAATCGCCTGTGTTTTTTGAAGCTGTAACGCGCGGTTGCTACGTTGATCAGAAAAAATGGGCAAAAGCGTCGTTTTCGTTCTTTTTTTCGAACAGGCTATTGTCCTTTACCCCCTTTGATCCTAGGATTCGTTTGAGATTTCAAACGCTCTTGTCTGGGTGCTGAACCGCACGAGTTCAATCAGTGCGCTATTTATGTGCTTCAGCCCGGTGAATGATTTCCCTGACGGCAGCCTATCGAGGCGCCTTTCTACAATCATAATTTGCTCCGCATTCTTTGCGGTGCTGTTAAGGAAAGCCGACATGCAGCTTAAAGACACCCAGTTGTTCCGCCAGCAAGCCTTCATCGATGGCGCGTGGGTCGATGCGGACAATGGTCAGACGATCAAGGTCAACAACCCGGCAACGGGCGAAATTCTGGGCACCGTGCCGAAAATGGGCGCTGCCGAAACCCGCCGTGCGATCGAAGCTGCTGACAAAGCGCTGCCGGCCTGGCGTGCACTGACCGCCAAAGAACGTGCGACCAAGCTGCGTCGCTGGTACGAGCTGATCATCGAGAACCAGGAAGACCTGGCGCGCCTGATGACCCTGGAACAAGGCAAGCCATTGGCCGAAGCCAAGGGCGAAATCGTTTACGCCGCTTCCTTTATCGAGTGGTTCGCCGAAGAAGCCAAGCGCATCTACGGTGACGTGATTCCGGGCCACCAGCCAGACAAGCGCCTGATCGTGATCAAGCAGCCAATCGGCGTGACCGCTGCGATCACCCCGTGGAACTTCCCGGCCGCGATGATCACCCGTAAAGCCGGTCCAGCCCTGGCCGCCGGTTGCACCATGGTGCTCAAACCTGCTTCGCAAACTCCGTTCTCTGCATTCGCCCTGGCCGAACTGGCCCAGCGTGCCGGAATCCCGGCTGGCGTGTTCAGCGTTGTTTCCGGCAGCGCCGGCGACATCGGCAGCGAGCTGACCAGCAACCCGATCGTGCGCAAGCTGTCCTTCACCGGTTCGACCGAAATCGGTCGTCAACTGATGTCGGAATGCGCCAAGGACATCAAGAAAGTGTCCCTGGAGCTGGGTGGCAACGCGCCGTTCATCGTGTTCGACGACGCGGACCTGGATAAGGCCGTCGAAGGCGCGATCATTTCCAAGTATCGCAACAACGGTCAGACCTGCGTCTGCGCCAACCGCCTGTACATTCAGGATTCGGTCTACGACGCGTTCGCCGAGAAGCTGAAAGTGGCTGTTGCCAAGCTCAAGATCGGCAACGGTCTGGAAGACGGCACTACCACTGGCCCGCTGATCGACGAAAAAGCCGTGGCCAAGGTGCAAGAGCACATCGCTGACGCCGTTTCCAAAGGCGCCACCGTGCTGTCCGGCGGCAAGTCGATGGAAGGCAACTTCTTCGAGCCGACCATCCTGACCAACGTGCCGAATAACGCTGCCGTGGCCAAGGAAGAAACCTTCGGTCCATTGGCTCCGCTGTTCCGCTTCAAAGACGAAGCCGACGTGATTGCGATGTCCAACGACACCGAGTTCGGTCTGGCCTCGTACTTCTATGCTCGTGATCTGGGCCGTGTGTTCCGTGTGGCTGAAGCCTTGGAATACGGCATGGTCGGCGTCAACACCGGGTTGATCTCCAACGAAGTCGCGCCGTTCGGCGGCATCAAGGCCTCGGGCCTGGGCCGTGAAGGCTCCAAGTACGGCATCGAAGATTACCTGGAAATCAAATACCTCTGCCTGGGCATCTAACCCCGGAAGAGCATTGCTTCAAGCGCAAAGGGCACGAGAGCGCTGTCCCTTTGCGCCGCTTCAAACCGGAATTTTCTCGGTGGCCGGGAACGCAGTGGCAGTCGATCATCGCATGCTGCCGCCGTTGCTCCCCGTCGCTTTATCCTTGAACCACGCCGCCCGATGAGCGGTGAATGAGGAATGTATGAGCAAGACTAACGCTTCTTTGATGGCCCGCCGTACCGCTGCTGTTCCACGTGGTGTTGGCCAGATTCACCCGATCTTCGCCGATTCCGCGAAGAACGCGACCGTAACCGACGTTGAAGGTCGTGAATTCATCGACTTCGCCGGCGGTATCGCCGTACTGAACACCGGCCACGTGCACCCGAAAGTCATCGCCGCCGTGACCGAGCAGTTGAACAAGCTGACCCACACCTGCTTCCAGGTACTGGCCTACGAGCCGTACGTGGAAGTGTGCGAAAAAATCAACGCCAAGGTCCCAGGTGATTTCGACAAGAAAACCCTGCTGGTGACCACCGGCTCCGAAGCCGTGGAAAACTCCATCAAGATCGCCCGTGCCGCCACTGGCCGTGCCGGCGTGATCGCCTTCACCGGCGCCTACCACGGTCGCACCATGATGACCCTGGGCCTGACCGGTAAAGTCGTGCCTTACTCGGCCGGCATGGGCCTGATGCCAGGCGGCATCTTCCGCGCGCTGTACCCGAACGAACTGCACGGCGTGAGCATCGACGATTCGATCGCTTCCATCGAACGCATCTTCAAGAACGACGCCGAGCCGAAAGACATCGCTGCGATCATCATCGAGCCGGTTCAGGGCGAAGGTGGTTTCTACGTCGCGCCGAAAGAATTCATGAAGCGTCTGCGTGCCCTGTGCGACCAGCACGGCATCCTGCTGATCGCTGACGAAGTACAGACTGGCGCTGGCCGTACCGGCACATTCTTCGCGATGGAACAGATGGGCGTTGCTGCCGACCTGACCACCTTCGCCAAATCCATCGCTGGCGGCTTCCCGCTGGCCGGTGTGTGCGGCAAGGCCGAATACATGGACGCCATTGCTCCAGGCGGCCTGGGCGGCACCTACGCCGGTAGCCCGATCGCTTGCGCCGCGGCCCTGGCCGTGATGGAAGTGTTCGAAGAAGAACACCTGCTGGATCGTTGCAAGGCTGTTGGCGAGCGTCTGGTAACCGGCCTGAAGGCCATCCAGGCCAAGTACCCGGTGATCGGTGAAGTCCGTGCCCTGGGCGCGATGATCGCGGTCGAGCTGTTCGAAAACGGCGACAGCCACAAGCCGAACGCTGCAGCCGTGGCGTCCGTTGTGGCCAAGGCTCGCGACAAGGGTCTGATCCTGCTGTCCTGCGGCACCTACGGTAACGTTCTGCGCGTCCTGGTACCGCTGACCTCGCCGGACGAGCAACTGGACAAAGGTCTGGCGATCATCGAAGAGTGCTTCTCCGAACTCTGATCCCCTGTGTGACCTGATCCACAAAAAACCCGCTTCGGCGGGTTTTTTCATGCCCCTTGAAACACATCCCGCCCATTAGCGCTGTATCGGATGGCCAGCATTGGCTAAGGTTTGCGCATTGCCAGGGAGAGCTGTATGACAACCGTCATTTTACCCGCCGTTCCAAGAGTCCTGATCGCCGAGGCCGACCCCTGGTCCCGGGATTTGCTTAAGGAAGTGTTGTTGAACGTACGCTGCGATGCGCGGCTGGATTTGTGCGCCGATGGTCAGCAAGCGCTGGAGCTATTGGCTGCCAACCCCTATGACCTGGTGATCGCCGACTGGGAGTTGCCCGGCGTCGATGGCCTGAATGTCCTGCGCAGCATCCGCCAGCGCAAACGCAATCCGCCCATGCCGTTCATTCTGATGAGCAGTCGCAACGACAGTGCCAGCGTGCGCGAGGCCTTGCCGCTGGCGCCGGCCGCGTACCTGACCAAACCCCTGAATATGGAAAGCCTGACCCATCGGTTGCAGGGGCTGCTGCTGAACGCTGGCGAAGAAGTCTCGTGCGAAGTGCCGTCGCTGGCACCGGGCATGACGTTGTCGGTGTTTCTGGAGCGTCGACGGGAATTGGCTGACGGTGCGCCGCTGATGACCGACGTGCAAGTGGCGGTCAAACGCAGCCTCAATCCCAATGGCCTCGATTTGACGGTGCTGGAAGACGAAATCCGCACCGATCCGCAGGTTACCGCTGTGCTGATCGCCGCTGCCAACAGCGCGGCCCAGCACCACGGCACCGCTGTGCAAACCCTGTCCCAGGCGCTGCATCGCCTGGGCACCGGGCAGAGCATGAACCTGATTCTCGGGTTGGCGCTCAAGCGCAGTGCCCGGCTCAGCGATCCGCAATTGGCCGACTATGCCGAGCGTTACTGGGATCTGTCCCTGCACACCGCCGAATACGCGAGAACCCTGGCGCGCTTGCTCGATCTGGATCAGGAGCGCTGCTATTGCGCCGGCATGTTGCATCGTCTCGGCGATCTGGCGTTGCTGCGGTGTTTGCAGGAATGGAAACAGGCCGGTGGCGAACTGGACGAGCAGGAGGAAGTGGGCGAAGCGCTGGTTGAATTTGGCGCGGCCTATGGCTCGGCCCTGCGCACGCGCTGGCGTCTGCCACTGGAGTTGCGCGAACTGATTGCGGCGGCCTATCAGCTCGGTGGCGGGGTTTACTCGCGCGAAGCACTGGTGATGAACATGGCGGCGCAGATGGCGCGCTTGACCGAGCATGAGGGCATCGAGGCGCTGGCGAAGAGCCGGACGGCGAGGTTGCTCAAGATCGGCCTGCCGGAGTTGATGCGTTTGCGCAAAAAGTAAGCACACCACCAACCCCTGTGGGAGCGAGCTTTTGTGGCGAGGGGGCTTGCCCCCGTTGGGCTGCGAAGCAGTCCTGCATTTGGTGTTCCAGCATTGTCAGGACAACCGCATTCGCTGGTTTACGGCTGCTGCGCAACCGAACGGGGGCAAGCCCCCTCGCCACAGGTATCCGGTGGTGCCAACGAAATCTCAGCCCGTCACAATCCGGTTCTTTCCCTCGCGCTTGGCCTGGTACATCGCGGCATCTGCCCGGGAAAACAGGTTTTCCACGTTTTCGTCCGCGGCGGTCAGGCTGGTCAGGCCCTGGCTGACGGTGATGCCGAACATCTGGCCCTCATGGTTGAAACTCAATTGCTGAATCTGCCGTTGCAGGCGTTCAGCCACTTGCAGGGCCATTTGCGGTGTACAGCCGGGAAACACCGCTGCAAACTCCTCACCGCCAATACGCCCGAACAGGTCGCCACGACGCAACGCTGCGCGGCCGCTTTCGGCAATGCGCTGCAACACGTTGTCGCCTTCCTGGTGACCGTAGGTGTCGTTGATCGTCTTGAAGTTATCAATGTCCAGCATCAGAAACGACAGCGGCTCGCCCTGTTGCCGGGTGTGTGCGAACGCGCGGTGGGCGCATTCGAAGAAATGACGGCGGTTGCTGCTCTGGGTCAGCGCATCGATGGTAGCCAGGCGATGCAGCTCGGTTTCCATCTGCTTCTTGTCGGTGATGTCTTCGGCGATGCCGACGATGATCACCGGTTGCCCCGGCTCGGGCTGGCGGTTGATGTAGCATTTGTCGCTTAGCCAGCGCACCTGGCCCTCGGCGGCGATGACTCGATACTCGCGGTCTTCGACGGCGCCTTTGTCCAGTACTTCGGCAAGGCTGCGTTCGGCATAGTCCAGGTCGTCAGGGTGAATGCTGTCGCACCATTGATTGCAGTCGGCCAGCAGTAGATCGGCCGAACGGCCAAAGATCCGTTCATAGGCGGGGCTGACGTAAAGCACCTTGCGGGTTTCCCAATCGAATGCCCACAGCACTGCATTGACGCTCATCAGCAAGGTGCTGAACAACTGTTCGCGTTCGCTCAGGCGTGCGACTTCGCGTTGGGCGTGCATCAGCGCTATCAGGGGCTGCGCGGCCTCGGGCCAATGGGACGGAGATGAGTCTTGCAGGTTTTTTGGGGTCATCGACACAAATCTCAAAGGGCATGCCGCGCGTTCGATAGCGGCCAACACCAAGCCTGCCGGGAATGGCGAAGTGTCTTTGAGATAGGGCTTTTTAGATGAAGTTCCCGCCTTGTGTGGCGAGGGAGCCTGCTCCCGCCGGGCGGTAGGGGAGACGGATTTTTGCAGTCACAAATCAATGTGGGAGCGGGCTTGCTCGCGAAGGCGGTGGGCCAGTCAATGAAGATGTCGACTGACTCACCGCCTTCGCGAGCAAGCCCGCTCCCACAGGTTTTTTCAGACGGCGGCAGGGCGCAGGGAGTAGGTCTTCAACTGATCGGCGAAGTCGCGCAGGGATTGAATCCCGCTGGCTTCGGCTTCGTGTACCCAGTCCTTGATGGCCGCCAGCATGTCGTGGCCATTTGAGCTGGTCTTGACCCAGATCTGCTGCAGAGCCAGGCGTTTCTCGTAAATTATCTTCAGTGCCTGGCTGTGCTCGAGCATGTTCTGGATGCGTACATGGTGTTTGTCATCCAGCAGACTGGTCTCCCGCGAAAGCAGGCGTTTGGCCCGGTGGAACTGGTGACGTACCGAGTGATCGACCTTTTCCAGCTCTTGCTTGACCAGCGGGCCGATCACCAATTTGCGGTACTGGGCCATGATCTGGAAGCGGTTGTTGAGGATCGCCATGGCGGTGTCCATGTCCAGGTTGCCCTTGCCTTCGACGCGGTGGGCAATCGGCGCAACCCGTTGAACCTTGGCCAGGCGCAGGAAGCTGAAGACTTGAATCCACGCCCAGCCCAGGTCGAATTCCCACTTCTTCACCGACAGTTTTGCCGAGTTAGGGTAGGTGTGATGGTTGTTATGCAGCTCTTCGCCGCCAATCAGGATGCCCCAAGGCACCAGATTGGTCGCCGCATCGCGGCATTCGAAGTTGCGGTAGCCGATGGCATGGCCCAGGCCATTGACTACGCCGGCGGCCCACACCGGGATCCACATCATCTGGATGGCCCAGATGGTGATGCCGATGGTGCCGAACAGCAGCAGGTCGATAACGCCCATGATCGCGATGCCCAGCAGCGGGAAGCGGCTGTAGAGGTTGCGCTCGATCCAGTCTTCGGGGCAGTTCTTGCCGTAGATGCGCAGCGTCTCGGGGTTTTCCGCTTCGGCGCGGTACAGCTCGGCGCCTTTGCGCAGCACTGTGGACAAACCCTTGATGACCGGGCTGTGCGGGTCATCGACGGTTTCGCATTTGGCGTGATGCTTGCGGTGGATGGCGGTCCACTCGCGGGTGTTCTGCGCCGTGGTCAGCCACAGCCAGAAACGGAAGAAATGCTTCAGGCCGGCATTCAGCTCCAGGGAGCGATGGGCCGAGTAACGATGCAGATAGACCGTGACGGCGATGATCGTGACGTGGGTCATCAGCAGGGTGACTGCTACCAGCGACCAGGGCGACAAGCCAAGAAAACCTTCGTACCACATAGGCTGTAGGGCCCTCGATAAAGAAAAAACAGCCGTTGCATTATCACTAAGCCCACACAGAAAACCAGTCACCCTTTCAGATAAGAGTGGCTGGATGTGTCTTTAAACTATAATTCCAACCTTTTTGTAGGGACATGGATCGCCGGATGTCTGCCACCTATCGCGATGCCTTGTGTGCAGCGCTGCTCTATCTGCTGCTTTCTGTGGCTTGGCTGCAGATCAGTGGCTATTTATTAAACAGTTTCTTCGATAGCTCTGCCGAGCGATTGCGATGGCAACTGATCAACGGTTATGTCTGGGTGCTGTTCAGTGCCGGGATGATCTTCATTGCTCGGGCGCGGCTGCTGCGGTGTCTGGGTATCGGCGCCAAACTGCGTGAGCGCGATGCCGACCGCATGCGCTTGCGCCAGGCGGCAGCCGTGTTCGACTGCACCCGCGAAGGCGTGCTGGTCACCAATCGGGAAGGTCTGATCGTCCATGTGAACCGGGCATTCATGGAAATCACCGGTTACGGGTGTGAGGACGTGCTGGGGCAGCGGCCCAACCTGTTCAAGTCCGGGCGACACTCTCCTGAGTTCTATCAGGTGATGTTTGCCACGCTCGCCAGTGTCGGGGAGTGGAGTGGAGAAATCTGGAACCGGCGCAAAAGCGGCGAGATTTACCCGCAATGGCAAACGATCCGCCTGATCCACGACGACTACGGCCAGCCGAGCCAATATGTGGCGGTGTTTTCCGACATCAGCGCAATCAAGAATTCAGAACACGAACTGATGCACCTGGCGCACCACGATCCGCTGACCGATCTGCCGAACCGCCTGCTGTTCATCGATCGCGCCGAACAGGCCCTGGCCTCGGCACAGGTCCATAAGCGTGGCTGCGCGCTGCTGATGGTCGATCTCGATCACTTCAAGATGATCAACGACAGCCTCGGGCATACCATTGGCGACCAGTTGCTCAAGGCTGTGGCCGAGCGCCTGGGGGCCATGTTCGGTCCGGGCGTCACCCTGGCGCGGTTGGGCGGGGATGAGTTCGCCATACTTGCCGAAAGCTGTCCGCAACTGATTCAGGCCGCTGCGTTGGCCCAGCGGATCATCGATGGTCTTAAAGACCCGTTCCTTATTGATGGGCACCTGCTGTCCATAAACACCAGCATCGGCATCAGCCTGTTCCCCAGCGATGCGCTGAGCGTCGAGCAACTGCTGCGCAATGGCGACTCTGCACTGTTCAAGGCCAAGAGCGCGGGGCGCAATGATTATGCCCTGTACACCGAAGAGCTGACGGCCCACGCCCAGCAACGGCTCGAGATCGCCTTCGAATTGCGCCGCGCCCTGGACCGACAAGAGCTGCGGGTCTATTACCAGCCGGTTCACGACCTCAAGAGCCGTCGCCTGATCGGCGTCGAGGCGCTGGTGCGTTGGCAGCACTCGCAGCGGGGCCTGGTGTCGCCGGCGGAATTCATTCCGGTCGCCGAACGAACCGGTCTGATTGCAGAAATCGACACCTGGGTCATGGCGCAGGCGTGTCGGCAGATGTGCCAGTGGCAGCAGGACGGGGTGGTGCTGTCGTTCGTCGCGGTCAACGTTTCTTCGCGTCTGTTCGCCCGTCGTGAGCTGTATCAGCAGGTGGCGCAGGTCCTGCGCGAAACCGGGCTGGAGCCGGCGTTTCTCGAGCTGGAAGTCACTGAAAGCGCGGTGATGGAAGACCCGGAAGTCGCGCTGGAGCAGATGCATCGCCTGCGCGAGCTGGGTGTGCGCCTGGCCATCGACGACTTCGGCACGGGTTACTCATCGCTGCTGCGGCTCAAGCGTCTGCCGGTGCAGAAGTTGAAAATCGACCAGGGCTTCGTCGCCGGGTTGCCGTGGGATGAGGATGATGCGGCGATCTCGCGGGTGATCATTGCGCTGGCCCAGAGCATGGGCATGCAGGTCCATGCCGAGGGGATCGAGCAGGCTGAGCAGGCGGAATTTCTGCTCGAGCACGATTGCGATCTGGGTCAGGGCTACTGGTTCGGGCGGCCGGTACCGGCGGAGCAGCTTGACTGGATGCATGAGCCGGTGATCGTGTAGGAGCAAAACCTGTGGGAGCGAGCTTGCTCGCGATAGCGGAATATCAGTCGACATTTCTGGTGGCTGACACTCCCTCATCGCGAGCAAGCTCGCTCCCACAGGTTTTTTTGGTGTGCCTGAAAGAGGGTGATTCACCTCAAGCTCTTGTCTCCACAGTTAATCTCTTCTGGTTATATAAACATTCTTAAATAGTCTTTTTAAGAATATCTACACCTCTCTAGTATTGCTCTCAAGCCGCAAGCAGTGCCGACACTGCGAGGCAACCTCTCAGTTGAAGGAGCAGCAATATGAGCGCATCCCTGCGTAGCGTCGACGGTCAAGACGAAGCCACCATCCTGCGTGAAATCCAGAGTGCCCTGCGCGATCTGCGCTTTGGCGCCGTGGAAATCACTGTGCACAACGCCCAGGTGGTGCAGATCGAACGCAAAGAAAAATTCCGTTTGCAGCAGCCGGGCAACAAGTCGGGCTGAGGCGAATCAGGCAACGCGATATCCCATAAGAAAAAGCCAACAAACCAAGAATTCCAGGAGCTTTCACCATGTCGTCGATTCGTCATTTCGCTTTGGCCGCCCTGGCCAGCGCCCTTTTTGCCGGTTCCGCCGTTGCCAAGGACTATGAGCTGCTCAACGTGTCATACGACCCGACCCGCGAGCTGTATCAGGACTACAACGCCGAATTCATCAAGTTCTGGCAAAAGGACCACGCCGGTGACTCCGTGAAAATCCAGCAATCCCACGGCGGTTCGGGCAAGCAGGGTCGGGCGGTGATCGATGGCCTGCGTGCCGACGTCGTGACCCTGGCCCTGGCCGGCGATATCGACGAAATCGCCAAGCTTGGCAAGTCCCTGCCGGCGGACTGGCAAAAACGCCTGCCGGACGCCAGCACGCCTTACACCTCGACCATCGTGTTCCTGGTGCGCAAGGGCAACCCTAAAGGCATCAAGGACTGGGGCGACCTGGTCAAGAATGATGTCTCGGTGATCACACCGAATCCGAAGACCTCCGGCGGTGCGCGCTGGAACTTCCTCGCGGCCTGGGCCTATGGCCTGAAAGCCAATGGCGGCGACGAAGCCAAGGCCAAGGAATACGTGCAAACCCTGTTCAAGCACGTGCCAGTGCTGGATACCGGCGCCCGCGGCTCGACCATTACCTTCGTCAACAACGGTCAGGGCGACGTATTGCTGGCCTGGGAAAACGAAGCCTTCCTGGCCCTGAAAGAAGAGGGTGGTGCCGACAAGTTCGACATCGTCGTGCCTTCGCTGTCGATCCTCGCTGAGCCGCCGGTGGCGGTAGTCGACAAAAATGCCGAGAAAAAGGGCAACGGGCAGATCGCCGAAGCCTACCTCAAGTACCTGTACAGCCCGGCCGGCCAGGAAATCGCGGCGAAGAACTTCTATCGTCCACGTGACAAGGACGTGGCCGCCAAATACGCCCAGCAGTTCCCGAAACTGGAGCTGGTGAGCATCGACAAGGATTTCGGCGGCTGGAAAGTCGCACAGCCGAAATTCTTCAATGATGGGGGCGTGTTCGACCAGATCTACCAGGCGCAGTAATCTGACTCAAGCCACGCAACGAGCCTGATGCCTGGGCTCGTAACTGTGGGAGCGGGCTTGCTCGCGAAGGCGGTGTGTCAGGCGACGTAAATGTTGACTGATATGGCCTCTTCGCGAGCAAGCCCGCTCCCACATTGATGCGTTTAGCGGATCGCTTTTTAACCAAGGACTTTTATGTCGCGTCGTATCTCCCCCGTCATACCCGGCTTCGGGCTGACGCTGGGCTACACCTTGGTGTACCTCAGCCTGATTGTGCTCATACCACTGGCGGCAATGTTCGTGCATGCCGCTCAACTCACCTGGGATCAGTTCTGGGCAATCATCTCGGCGCCACGGGTGCTGGCCGCGTTGAAGCTCAGCTTCGGCACCGCCCTGTGTGCCGCGATCATCAACGGCATCATCGGCACGCTGCTGGCCTGGGTATTAGTGCGCTATACCTTCCCAGGGCGAAAAGTGATCGATGCAATGATCGACTTGCCGTTCGCATTGCCCACGGCGGTGGCCGGTATTGCGCTGACGGCGTTGTACACCCCTACCGGTCTGGTCGGTCAGTTTGCGGCGGATCTGGGTTTCAAGATCGCCTACACCCCTCTGGGCATCACCCTTGCCCTCACTTTTGTGACACTTCCATTCGTAGTACGTACCGTACAGCCAGTATTGGCGGATATTCCTCGTGAAGTCGAGGAAGCGGCGGCGTGCCTGGGTGCAAAACCCTTGCAGGTTTTCCGCCATATCCTGCTGCCGGCACTGCTTCCGGCATGGCTTACCGGTTTCGCTTTGGCCTTTGCCCGCGGGGTCGGCGAGTACGGTTCGGTGATTTTCATCGCGGGCAACATGCCGATGAAAACCGAGATTCTGCCGCTGCTGATCATGGTCAAGCTCGACCAATACGATTACACCGGTGCTACCTCCATTGGTGTACTGATGCTGGTGGTTTCCTTCGTCCTGTTGCTGCTGATCAACTTGTTGCAGCGGCGCATCGAAACCCCATAAGGAGGCGCACCCATGTCCCAATCGTCTATTGCTGCCGCTTCCTCGAACGCTGCCCGCCGTGGCAGTGCGACCTCGCGGCGAATCCTGATCGGCCTTGGCTGGCTGATTTTTGCGCTGTTCCTGTTGCTGCCGCTGTTCATCGTGGTGTCCCAAGGCCTGAAGCTCGGCCTCGGTGCGTTCTTCACCGCGATCTTTGAGCCGGACGCGCTGTCGGCCCTGAAACTCACGGTCATCGCCGTGTTGATTTCGGTGCCGCTGAACCTGGTGTTTGGTGTCAGTGCCGCGTGGTGCGTGAGCAAGTACTCGTTCCGTGGCAAGAGCATGCTGGTGACACTGATCGACCTGCCGTTCTCGGTGTCGCCGGTGATCGCTGGTCTGGTCTATGTGCTGATGTTCGGCGCCCAAGGCCTGTTCGGTCCATGGTTGCAGGACCACGACATCCAGATCGTCTTCGCCCTGCCGGGCATCGTGCTGGCGACGATCTTCGTCACCGTGCCGTTCGTGGCCCGTGAACTGATCCCGCTGATGCAGGAGCAAGGTACCCAGGAAGAGGAGGCCGCGCGCCTGCTCGGGGCCAACGGCTGGCAGATGTTCTGGCACGTCACCGTGCCCAACATCAAATGGGGCCTGATCTACGGCGTGGTGTTGTGTACCGCGCGGGCCATGGGGGAGTTCGGTGCGGTGTCGGTGGTTTCCGGGCACATTCGCGGGGTGACCAACACCCTGCCGTTGCACGTTGAGATCCTCTACAACGAATACAACCACGTGGCCGCGTTCGCCGTGGCGAGCCTGTTGCTGATCCTGGCGCTCTTCATCCTGCTGCTCAAGCAGTGGAGCGAAAACCGTATTAACCGCCTGCGCGCCAGCGCCGCGGAGGAATAATTCATGTCGATCGAAGTGCGTAATGTCAGCAAGAACTTCCACGCGTTCAAGGCGCTGGACAACATCAGCCTGGATATCCAGAGCGGCGAGCTCGTCGCGTTGCTCGGTCCGTCGGGCTGCGGCAAGACCACGCTGCTGCGGATCATCGCCGGCCTGGAAACTCCGGACCAGGGCAACATCGTGTTCCACGGTGAAGACGTTTCCGGGCATGACGTGCGTGATCGCAACGTCGGTTTCGTGTTCCAGCACTACGCCTTGTTCCGCCACATGACGGTGTTCGACAACGTCGCGTTCGGCCTGCGCATGAAGCCGAAGAACCAGCGCCCGAGCGAAAGCCAGATCGCAACCAAAGTCCACGAACTGCTGAACATGGTGCAACTGGACTGGCTGTCGGATCGCTATCCGGAACAACTCTCCGGCGGACAGCGTCAGCGCATTGCCCTGGCCCGAGCGCTGGCGGTGGAGCCAAAAGTGCTGCTGCTCGACGAACCTTTCGGCGCCCTCGACGCCAAGGTCCGTAAAGAGCTGCGTCGCTGGTTGGCGCGCCTGCACGAAGACATCAACCTGACCTCGGTGTTCGTCACCCACGACCAGGAAGAAGCGATGGAAGTCGCCGACCGTATCGTGGTGATGAACAAGGGTGTGATCGAGCAGATCGGCTCACCGGGCGACGTCTACGAAAACCCGGCCAGCGATTTCGTCTATCACTTCCTCGGTGATTCGAACCGTCTGCACCTGGGCGAAGACAGGCACGTGCTGTTCCGCCCGCACGAGGTGTCGCTGTCACGCCATGAACTGGAAGACCACCACGCGGCGGAAGTGCGGGACATTCGTCCGCTGGGCGCGACAACGCGGGTGACGCTTAAGGTTGAAGGGCAGAGCGATCTGATCGAGGCCGAAGTGGTCAAGGATCACGACAGTCTGGTTGGTTTGGCAAAAGGCGAGACGCTGTTCTTCAAGCCGAAGGTCTGGCAGAAGGTCGCCAACATCTAAAGCAAAAGCTTCGCGAGCAAGCCCGCTCCCACAGGGGGTCTATGTGCACCATAGATCCTCTGTGGGAGCGAGCTTGCTCGCGATTACGATCTAGACAGCAGCACGCTTCGGATTGACCCGCACACCTCCCGCCCGCGCCTCGATCTGCTCTTTCAGGTCATGCCGCATCCCCAGCATGAACGCCAGTTCGGCCACCACAAACAACGGCCCGACAATCAACCCCGTCACATCATCGACGAACGCCGGTTTGCGCCCTTCGTAGTGATGGCCGACAAACTGAATCGCCCAACCGATCACGAACATCGCTACGCCGCTGCCCAGCCAGACCAGCGTGCTTTGCTGCGCCAGCGCATGACCGGCCCACACGGACAGCCCGAGCAACACGGTCATCAACACGCCCAGGCGCAACTCCAGGCGCAGGTAAAACCACGCCGATGCCAGCGAGACGAGTACCGCCGGTGACATCCACACGCCGCCCAGCGACCACTCCGGCCGGGACAGCAACACCGCGACGGCCACCACGATCAGCGGAATGCCGATAAAGTGCGAGGCGATGTTGCGCGGGTCACGGTGGTAGGCAGCGTATTGACTGAGGTGGTCGACGAGGCTTTTCATTGTTGTTCTCCTGTAGGGTGATTGATCATGCCCCGGGGCCATTTCCCGCTCTGTCAGCCAGGCGACAATCTCTAGGAGTTTTCATGGATATGCAGGTCTGGCGTCCACGCCTGATGAGCGGTCAGTGGTTCAGCCATTTGCCTGTTTCCCTACAGGATAGCCTGCTGTCGGCGGCCAAGCTGCGGCGCCTATCGCCGGGGCAGCGGCTGTTCAAGCGTGGCGATCCACCCTGTGGCCTGTACGCGGTGCTTGAAGGCGCGGTGCGCGTCGGTGCCGTCAGCGAGCAAGGCAAGGAAGCGTTGCTGAGCCTGGTGGAGCCGCCGCACTGGTTCGGCGAAATCTGCCTGTTCGATGGCCAGCCACGCACTCACGATGCCTACGGCATGGGCCAGTGCACGCTGCTGCACATTCCCCAGAACACCTTGCTGGCGCTGCTCGATGAGCATCCGCAGCACTGGCGGCAACTGGCATTGCTGATGAGCCAGAAATTGCGCATGACCTTCATCAACCTCGAACAACTGAGCCTGTTGCCGGCCCCGGCACGGCTGGCGCACCGCTTGTTGATGATCGCCGAAGGCTATGGCGAGACCGCCCCACCGCGCCGCGTCCTGCAACTGCCCCAGGAGCAGCTTGCCGCAATGCTGTCGCTGTCGCGCCAGACCACCAACCAGATTCTCAAGGAACTGCAGGGGCAGGGGATCATCGGGCTGAGTTACGGCGAAATTGAAATCCTCGATGCCGAGCGATTGCGGGCACTGGCCACAATCTGACGGTGAACACCGAACCATTGTGGGAGCGGCGGTGCGGCAATCCGACTTGCTCGCGAAGAGGCCGGATAAGACAACCCACCTTCAGAATCAATCACCGCAACCCATCCCGAAACTGCCCCGGTGTCATCCCGGTCCAGCGCTTGAACGCGCGGCTGAAGCTGCTGGTGTCGGCAAATCCGAGCAGATAACTGATTTCGCTCAGCGACACTTGCGGGTCACGCAGGTGCAGCAGCGCGAGGTTTTCGCGGCTTTCGTTGAGCAACGTGTCGAACCGGCAGCCTTCATCGGCCAGGTGCCGTTGCAGGCTGCGCAGGCTCAGGTGCAGGGCCTTGGCGATGTGTTCGGCGCTGGGTTCGCCTTCGGGCAGTTGTTCTTCAATGGCATCGCGAACCTTGCGCTCCCAGGTCAGCGGCTTGAGTTGTGCCAGGGTGCGTTTGAGCACGGTTTCGTTGTGTTCGGCCAGTTCCGGGTTGGCGTCATCCAGGTGGCTGTCGAAGTCGACGAGGGCGAACTCCAACCGGTCTTCGTCGGCGCCGAAGTTCATGGGCGAGCGGAAGACTTTATGCCATTGGTGCGCGTCCGCCGGCTCCGGGCGACGCAGGTAGGTCGCCAGTGGCGCGTAGTCGCGACCCAGGCGATTGCGGCAGGTGCGCACGTAAATCGCCATGAACGCATCGATGGCTTCGAAGGCCGGGGCGGGGTTACCGGCCGGGATTTTCAGGCTGAAACGGTAGCGATCCTCGACACGGGTCAGTTCCAATTCCAGGGCGTCACTGACCACCTGGTGATAACGCACGATGCGCTCGAACACTTCCCGCAGGCTGCCGCTGGCTACCAGCGCATAACCCAGCGCATGGAAGGTGGTCGGGCTGACGAAACGCGAAACCCGCAAACCGATCGCCGGGTCACCGCTGGCCTGCACCGCCAGATTCCACAGGTGCGTGGTGCCCGACAGCGGATAGCGCGCGTTCGGGTCGTCCATCAGTTGCGGGTCGAGCCCCGCTTGCTGGCACAAGGCGGTGCTGTCGATGCCCAGGGCATCGAGTTGCTTGCGCAGGGCGCGGGTCCAGCTGGCGAGGGAGGTCGGTTCAGTCATGCTGATTGGCGCTTCCGGTCAACAGGTTGGCGTTCTCGGCTACCGCGTTGCGAGGGTTCGCAAGGCAGGATGCAACCATCAATAACCAGAGGATGGAAGCATGGACGGTACTTCTGCAAGCCCCCAACGACTGAATGCAGCCCAACGATCGGCCCATATCCGCGAAGTGGTGCTGGCCAGAGGCGTCGAGCTGCGCGAGCAATACCCGATTCTCAAGCATCAGGACGCCCTCGGCGCAGGCATTCTGGCCTTCGCCCTGGCTGGTATGGTCGGTTCGGCGGCACTCTATATGACCGGGCACATGGCGTGGTGGGCGTGCCTGCTGCTCAACGCGTTTTTTGCCTCGTTGACCCATGAGCTGGAGCACGACCTGATCCATAGCATGTACTTCCGCAAGCAGAAGGTGCCGCACAACCTGATGATGGGGCTGGTGTGGCTGGCGCGGCCGAGCACTATCAATCCGTGGATTCGCCGCCATCTGCACCTCAATCACCACAAGGTGTCGGGCTCTGAAACCGATATGGAAGAACGCGCCATTACCAACGGCGAGCCTTGGGGTATCGCGCGATTCTTGATGATTGGCGACAACATGATGTCGTCGTTCATCCGCATGCTGCGGGCCAAGACCTGGGCGCAAAAGATCAGCATCGTCCAGCGCACCCTGAAGGTCTACGCACCGCTGGCGCTGATGCATTGGGGCGCGTGGTACGTGTTTCTCGGTTTCCACGCAGCGAACGGCGTTGCACATCTGATGGGCGCACCGATCGAGTGGTCGGCGACCACGTTGTCGGTGATGCAGGTGATCGACATCGCGGCGGTCGTGATCATCGGCCCGAACGTGTTGCGCACGTTCTGCCTGCACTTCATCAGCTCGAACATGCACTACTACGGTGACGTGGAGCCGGGCAACGTGATGCAGCAGACGCAAGTGCTGAACGCGTGGTGGCTGTGGCCGTTGCAGGCGTTCTGCTTCAACTTCGGCAGCAGCCACGGGATTCATCATTTTGTGGTGAAGGAACCGTTCTACATCCGGCAGCTCACCGTGCCGGTGGGACACAAGGTGATGCGCGAGATGGGCGTGCGGTTCAATGATTTCGGTACGTTTGCACGGGCCAACCGGTTTGAGCGCAAGGACGAATTGGTCGGGGAAAAGGTGCGTACTGCTCAGGCTTGATGGTTGTCTGCAAGGGCCTCTTCGCGAGCAAGCCCGCTCCCACATTTGATCTTCAGAGAACACATTATTTGTGAACAACCGAGATCCTCTGTGGGAGCGGGCTTGCTCGCGAATGCGGTGCATCAGGCAATATCAATCCGGCTGAAACGGCGACTCACTCAAGATCACCCCTGTCTCATCCACATACCGCTGCCAATGTTCGATCAAGGCACTGAGCTTCTGCGGTTGGCTCGACGCCAGGTCATGAATCTCCCCCGGATCATTGCCCAGGTCATACAGCTGCCAGGTCGCCGGCCCCACCGGTCCCGGGATGTAAACCGCCTTCCATTGCCCTTGCCGAATCGCCCGACGTCCGAACAATTCCCAACCGGTGACGGTGTGCTCGTCATGCACTTGCGCCGTCTCGCCAGACAAGAACCCAAGCCACGACTTGCCTCGAACTTCCGCCACGGGTTTGCCGTGCCACTGCTTGCCTGGATGACGCACGCCGGCCAGATCAAGAATGGTCGGCGTGATGTCCATTACCGTGCCAAACCCATGGCTGATCTGGCCCTTGAGCGGCAATTGCGGGTAGTGCACCAGCGCCGGAACACGGATCCCGCCTTCGGTCGTGAAGGCTTTGAACAGCCGCGACGGCGCGGTCGCCACTTGTGCCCAGTTCGGCCCGTACCAGACGTAGGAGTTGGCGCGACCGATGTTGTCCAGGCTGTTGTCATAATGCTGGTTGAGATAGGTCA
The DNA here is from genome assembly GCF_019956305.1 of Pseudomonas sp. BF-B-30. NCBI lineage: Bacteria > Pseudomonadati > Pseudomonadota > Gammaproteobacteria > Pseudomonadales > Pseudomonadaceae > Pseudomonas > Pseudomonas sp. BF-B-30. Next base: position 58,440 of record NZ_JAHBDG010000083.1, read on the forward strand.
GCAACTGCGGGCCGAATTTCGGAAAGGCCTCCAGCAACGCCCCTTCGGCACCGTTATCGGACATGAACAGGATGAAGGTGTTGTCCAGTTGCCCTTGCTGGCGCAAGTAATCGACAACCCGCCCGATGTTCCAGTCCATGCGCTCGACCATCGCCGCATAAACCTCCATGGCCCGCGCGGAGATCTGCCGTTGCTCGTCGCTCAGGGCATCCCACTGTGCAGTCAACTGGATCAAAGGATGCGGCTCGACATCGGCCTCGATCAGCCCCAGCTTTTTGAGTTTTTCCAGACGCTCTAGTCGCAATACTTCAGGGCCGGCGTCATAGCGCCCGCGGTATTTTTCCACCACCTCGGCCGGCGCCTGCAGCGGCCAGTGGGGCGCGGAAAACGGCAGGTAGGCGAAGAAAGGCCGGGTCTGGTCGCGCTCCTTGAGGTAATGCAGCAGCTTGTCGCCAAAGGCATCGGAGGAATAAAAATCCTTCGGCAGTTCATCGATGAATTGGTCGTCTTCGATGTACAGCGCCGGGGTGGATTTCAGCAGCCGTGGCGTCGTTTCATCGTAGGTCGGCTCGAAGCCGTAATGGTTGGCCGCGCCGGGCAACAGCGAAAACGAACGCTCGAAACCCCGGGCGTGCGGCGCCAGCTCTGCGGTCAGGCCCAGGTGCCATTTGCCGCTCATCAAGGTCTGGTAACCGGCCTCGCGCAGCAGCTCGGGCAGGGCGACCACGCGGTCGTTCAGGTGTCCTTCGTAACCCGGTTTGCCGATCAGGTCCGGGGTCAGTGCTTCGGCCATGGTGCCGATGCCGGCGATGTGGTGGTCGGTACCGGTGAGCAGCATCGAGCGGGTCGGCGAGCAGGTCGGCGCGGTGTGAAAATCGGTCAGGCGCAGGCCATTGCTGGCCAGTGCATCGAGATTCGGCGTGTTGATTTCGCCACCGAAGGCGCCGATGTCGGAAAAGCCCAGGTCATCGGCCAGGATCACTAGAAAGTTGGGACGTTGCGGCATCAAGAATTTCCTTTTTCAGTAGGCAATGAAGGACAACGGCAGATCGCGGACCTGCACCGGCACGGGGGACTGGTAGTGATCGTCGCTGGTGAGTTCGTGAAGCAGTTCCTCGCGTAACTGGTGGAAGTCGAAACTGCTGCGCTGGCGCGGATGGGGCAGGGCAATGTCGACCACTTGTTTGATCCGCCCCGGACGCGGCTCCATCACCACGACACGGTCGGCGAGGAAGATCGCTTCCTCGACATCGTGGGTGACCAGCACGGTGGTGATTTTTGCCCGGGCGCGGATCGCCAACAGTTCGTCCTGCATCTGCTGGCGGGTCAGTGCATCGAGGGCGCCGAAGGGTTCGTCCAGCAGCAGAATCCGTGGGCTGGCCACCAGTCCGCGAGCAATGGCCACGCGCTGGGCCATGCCGCCGGAGAGCTGGTGCGGATAGGCGCGGGCGAAGTCGCCCAGGCCCACCAGTTCGATGAAATCGTGGATGCGCTTGTGCTTTTGCGCAGCGCTCAATGGCTCGTTGACCAGGCCCAGGCCGATGTTGTCGGCCACGCTCAGCCACGGGAACAAGCGGTGTTCCTGAAAGACGATGCCGCGCTCGCCGCCGATGCCGGTGACGGCTTTTCCGTCCACGCTGATTTGCCCGCGAAACTGCGTATCGAGGCCCACCAGCAGCCGCAGCAAAGTGGATTTGCCGCAACCGCTGGAGCCGACAATGGCGACGAACTCGCCCTCGGCGATGTCCAGGTTGAATTCGCGAATGGCCTCAAGTGTGAAGCCGTCGACGTCGAAGGTTTTGCCCACGTGATTGAAGCTGACAATCGGTGCGTTCATGCGTGTCTCCAGCGAGTGGCGCGGATTTCCAGGCGTTGGCCAATGAGGTTGAGCAGGGCGCCGGTCAGGCCCACCAGCAGCATGCCGGCCATGATCAGATCCATGCGCAGCAGTTGCTGGGCGCCGATCATCTGGCTGCCGATGCCGCCGTTGGACGGCATGAAGTATTCAGCGCCAATGGTGCCGAGCCAGGCGTAGATAAGGCTCAGCCGAAGCCCTGCAAAAATCCCTGGCGCCGCGCCCGGTAGTACCAGTCGAACCAGGCGCTGACGCAGACTCAGGCGCAACACCTGCGCTGCCTCGTTCAGTTGCGGCGAGAGGTGGGCGACGCTGCGTTGGGTGGCGATAAACAACGGGAAAAAGGCGGCGAGGGCAACGAACACCCACTTGGCCAATTCCCCCAGGCCGAACCACGCGGTGAGCAGTGGCACCCAGGCGAATATGGCGATCTGACGGATGGCGGCGAGGGTTGGGCCGAGCACGCGTTCACTGGTGCGCGACAATCCCAGCAGCAACCCCAAGGCAAACCCGAGCCCGCCGCCGAGCAGCAACCCGCCAAGGGTTCGGCCCAGGCTCAGGGCCATGCCACCAAGCAATGTGCCGTCGAGCAAACCATCCCGAGTGGTCTGCAGGACGGCCAGCGGGCTGACCAGAATGTTCGCGTCAATCCATTGCTGATCCGAGGTCAGTTGCCACAACGCCAGAAGCGCCAGTGGCAGCAGCCACGGTTGCAATCGCTGCCAACCTTGATAACGCGGCCCGCGACGGATTTCGGCCGTGGCCGGGTGCGGCCAGTGCACCAGTTTCCTGTCCAGCAAACCGATGCCGCGATCCATCGCCACACCGATCAAGCCGATCACCACAATGCACACGAACACGATGTCGAGCATGAACAGCTGCCGGGCCCAGACCATCAGGTAGCCGATGCCTTCACTGGAAGCGAGCAGTTCAACAGCGAGCAGTGAAGTCCAGCCGGCGGCCAGTGCGAGGCGCACACCGGCCATGAATGCCGGCAGTGCGGCAGGCAGCACCAGGCGTCGGATCAACAGGTGCCTGGGCAGGCGCAACACGGCGGCGGCTTCGCGCAGTCTTGGTTGTGCATCGCGCACACCGACCAGTGTATGCAGGGTCACCGGCACCACGATGGCCTTGATCAACACCACCAGTTTCAGCACTTCGCCAATGCCGAAAAACACCATGAACAATGGAATCCAGGCCAGGGTCGGAACTTGCGCCAACCCGGCAAAGGTTGGAAATACCAGGCGCTCCAGTCGACGACTGAAGCCCAGTGCGGCACCCAAAACCGCACCTGCGCTGATCCCGGCCAGCAGCCCCCAGAACAAGCGTTGCAGGCTGATCCACAAATGGTTCCACAACTCGCCTTGGGACAATTCCAGTGCGCTGCTCCAGACCAGGGTCGGCGCCGGCAGGATCTGCTCGCTCATCCAGTGATTGCGGCTGGCGAGCCACCAGAGGCTGAACAGGAGAGTCGGCAACAACCATGGCAACAGCCGATGGTTCAGGCTCGGCCAGCGCTGCTTGCTTTCAAGCGACGGCGCGGGCAATGGCAAGCTGAGCAGAGAAACACGGGCCATGGATGACCTCCGTTGTCGAGTTGCAATACAGGCCTGCTTTTTTGTGGGAGCGGGCTTGCTCGCGAAAGCGGCGTATCAGGCAGCCATGAAGTGACTGACACTCCCTTTTCGCGAGCAAGCCCGCTCCCACAGGGTCCAAGGCGTATGCAAAATTGATCTATAAAAATTAAAATCAATGCTATTGAGAGATAAGCGAAACCATTTAAGGCCTCCATAAGCCACTGCATCCAATGCATTCGAAGAATATTTTTGATGCTGCCAAGGCATACGCCACGGAGAGGTCCGCAGGCGTTGATATAGATCAAAATAGTCTAAAAATGTGAATTTATAGTATTTAAGTGTTGGTTCTACTTGGGCCTACTTTCGGCTCCTCAACGCCCGTTGCCTCAAGGAGCCGCACCCATGAACCTTCCCTTCAAACGTGTCATCAGTCTGTTCGCCGCACCGGCCCTGGCGGGCCTGCTGGCTTTCACGGCCAACGCTGGTGAACTCAAGGAAATCCGCATCGCCGTGCCGGACCTGAGTGCCGGTACCCAGCACAGTGGTGGCGGGGTCGTGGATGTGCTGCGTGATCAACAGATCTTCGAAAAGGCTTTCGCCGATCAAGGCATCAAGATTCAGTGGAGTTTCTTCAAGGGCGCAGGCCCGGTGATCAACGAGGCGTTCGCCAACGGTCAAGTGGACCTGGCCTACCTCGGCGATCTGGCGGCCATCATCGGCAAGTCCAATGGTCTGGATACGCGACTGCTCAGCGCCTCGGCGCGCGGGGTGAAGCATTACCTCGGCGTGGTGCCGGGTTCAGGGATCAAGACCCTGCAGGACCTCAAGGGCAAACGCGTGGCCATCTTCCGTGGCACCGCCAGCCAGCTGTCCTTCGATGCGGCGCTGGCTAGCCAGGGGTTGAGCGAGAAGGATGTGAAAGTCATCAACCTCGACTTCAACGCGGCGGTCGCGGCGCTGGCGGCGAAGCAGATCGATGCCTCGTGGGGCGGTTCCGGGCTGACGGCGTTGCAAGCCAAGGGGCTGGCCGAGTTACCGCTAAACACCAAGGATCTGGGCGGTGCGGGCAGCGTGCAGGCGGTGCTGATAGGGACTGGAAAGTTTGTCGATGCGCATCCGGAGGCGGTGGCGAAACTGCTCAAGGCCCAACAGCAGGCCGTGGAGTGGCTGACCCAGGACAGCAACAAGGACGCCTACATTCAGTTGGTGTCGGGGCTGGCGAGTTATCCGGCGGTGATCCTCACACAGGACCTGAAGGATCAGAAACTGAGCGAGGTGTTCCCCTCGACGCTTGACCCGGTGTTCCTCGGCAAATTGCAGGATGCCGTGGACCTGGCTTCGCAGCAGAAGCTGATTCGCAAGTCGTTCAAGGTCAGTGATTGGGTGGTGCCGGAGTTGGCTGCTGCGAAGCTCTGAATTTTTGTCGTCAATGCGGACGCTTTCGCGAGCAAGCCCGCTCCCACATTGGACTTGCGTCGTACACAAATCCAATGTGGGAGCGGGCTTGCTCGCGAAGGGGCCCTAAACAGCAACGCTGATCTGCTGCCTGTCCACCGCCACCAACGTCTCGATCATCGCCCGCGCCGCCGGTGACAACCGGAACCCCGTGCGGCTGACAATCCCGCACCGCGCATTCATGCTCTCAATGTTCTGCGGCAGGTTGCGCCAGTGCAGCAGCGCCAGCGACCCCTGGGCAACGTCCTCGATAAACGCCTCCTGCGTTCCCACGCCGATGGCATTGGATTGCAGCACCACTTTCACCAGCGCCGGAAAATGTTCGGTCTCGATGGTCGGTGAAAAATCCACCCGGCCACTGAGGTTCGCCAGCAGTTTGCGAATGCCCGGCGGGATCTTCGTAGTCGCCAGCGGGTAATCGAACATGTCGTTGGTCGACAGGCTCTCCTTGGCCAGCAGCGGATGCCCTGGCCGGCAGAAAAACACGCCGCGCTTGGGCGTCAGAGCCTGGGTCTGGAAGTTCGGATCGGACTCGAAATGGCGGATGTCGGCGATGAAGAATTCGATCTCTTCACGGCTCAGGGCGCGGCTGAGTTTCTCCCAGTTATCCACCTCGAAACAGGTGCGCACTTTCGGGTGCGCGTTGATGAACTGAGCCACCGCATCCGGTACCAGTTTCACCGCCGGTGCCGGGCCGCAACCGAAGCGCAGTTCACCGGCATCGAGCTTGGTCATCTGCGTCACTTCGCAGCTGAGCAGCGCAGCACCCTGCACCAGGCTGCGGGCATGTTGCAGCACCACCAGGCCTTCAGGGGTGGGGCGCAAATCCTTGTTGCCACGGTCCACCAGGACGCAGCCGAACTCGTGTTCGAGCCCCTGAATGCTACGGCTGAAGGCCGGCTGGGTAATGCCCATGGCCTCGGCCGCGCGCACGAAACTGCGGTGTTCGTCGAGGGCGATGAAGTAACGCAACTGGCGAAGATCCATATGCTTTTCCGGCATCCTAAAAATAGCTCGAAGGCATTTGCGACGAGGGTTGACTGAGGTTTTAAATGCAACCTCTTATTCCGTCAACGAAGCATGCAGATATCTAATAGATCTAAATAGAATATAGATAGAGCAGTGTTTCGCGGCCGGTTCAACCGTAAGCAGTCTGATGAGGGTCTACCCATGAGCAATGCCGCTTTCGCAGTACAACCCGCTGTTCACGCGCTTGAAATCCATCCGGTGGCCGGTCGCATCGGTGCCGAAATCCGTGGCGTACAGCTTTCGGGCGAGCTGGATGCCGCCACTGTTGAAGCCATTCAACAGGCACTGCTGCAATACAAAGTGATCTTCTTCCGCGACCAGACCCAGCTCGACGACCAACGCCAGGAGGCGTTCGCTCACCTGCTCGGCGAACCGGTGGCGCACCCGACTGTGCCGGTGCGCGAAGGTACGCGTTTTCTGCTGGAGCTGGACGGTGCCGAGGGCCAGCGTGCGAGCTCCTGGCACACCGACGTGACCTTCGTCGAAGCCTACCCAAAAGCCTCGATCCTGCGCTCGGTGGTGGCCCCGGCTTTCGGCGGCGACACCCTGTGGGCCAACACCGCCACTGCCTATGACGGGTTGTCGGTGGAGCTGCGTGAGCTGGCCGACAAGCTGGTCGCCGTGCACAGCAACGAATATGACTACGCCGGCACCAGGCCTGACGTCTCGGCCGAGAAGCTGGAGCGCTATCGCAAGATCTTCACCTCGACCGTGTACGAGACTGAGCACCCGGTGGTCCGCGTGCACCCGGTCAGCGGTGAGAAGAGCCTGTTGCTGGGGCATTTCGTCAAACGCATCAAGGGTTATTCCCAGGCCGATTCGGCGCACCTGTTCGGTCTGTTGCAGAGCCATGTGATCCGCCAGGAAAACATCGTGCGCTGGCGCTGGAAGGCCGGTGATGTGGCGATCTGGGACAACCGCTCCACCCAGCATTACGCGGTGGATGACTACGGGACCCAGGATCGCATCGTGCGCCGGGTGACGCTCAAGGGGGAAGTGCCGGTGGGGGTGAACGGGCAGGTCAGCCAGACGGTGAAAGGGCCGGATATCGACGGCGTCTGAACTGACGCTATCGCGAGCAAGCTCGCTACCACAGGGGATCTTCGCAGTTCACAGGATCAGTGTGGGAGCGAGCTTGCTCGCGATGGCGGCCTGGCAAGCAACACAGCATTTACTTTGATCGGGAACCCCGCCTTATGAGTCCGTTGCACCTCGCTTCAACCTCTTCACCCCAACGGCTCAAACGCCTGCCACTGGCCTTGTTGCTGGCAGGCAGCGCCAGTTGGACCCAAGGCTATGCAGCCGACAGCGCCACCCCGGAATCCATTCCGGTCAAGGCCGCCACGGCCGACAGCGCGCAATTGGAAACCGTGACGGTCACCACTCGCCGCCGCGAAGAAAGTTCTCAGGATGTGCCGACGCCGATGAGCGTGGTCAGTGGCCAGACCCTGGAAACCCAGCGGGTCTATCGCATCCAGGATCTGCAGCAACTGGTGCCGAGCGTCAACGTCGCCTACATGCATGCGCGCCAGTCCAGCGTGTCGATCCGTGGCCTGGGCAACAACCCGGCCAGCGATGGCCTGGAAGGCAGTGTCGGCCTGTACATCGACAACGTTTACCTCGGCCGCCCCGGCATGGCTGTATTCGACCTGATGGACATCGAGCAACTCGAAGTGCTGCGTGGTCCGCAAGGCACCTTGTTCGGCAAGAACACCACCGCCGGCGTGATCAACATCAGCACCCGCGCGCCGACCTTTACCCCTGAACGCAGCATCGAATCTTCGGTGGGCGAGGATGGCTACTTCCAGACCAAGGGCACGATTTCCGGCCCGCTGAACGACGAGCTGGCGGGACGTTTTTCCGCGTATCGCACCCGCAGCGACGGTGACATCAAGAATGAATTCGACGGCCACGATTTGAACGGTGGCTCCCGCGAAGGCTTCCGTGGGCAGTTGCTGTTCAAGCCTAACGAGTCGTTCAACTTGCGCTGGATCGGCGACTACAACGAGGAAGATTCCAGCGCCGGCACCCGTGTGTTGTACAACACCGGCCCAACCATCAATGGCACCAACCTGTATCAGACCCGGGCCAACGCGGCGGGCGCGACACTGGTCGACGGCACGCACCGCAAGGTCAACCTGAACAACGAACAGCACGTCACCGTGCATCAGGGTGGTACTTCGGTCGAGGCCAACTGGACGCTGCCAAGCGACTTCACCCTGACCTCTATCAGCTCCTATCGCTGGTGGAATTTCACCCCGCGCAACGATGATGGTCTGAACGTATCCGCCTTCCACAACGCTGGCGTTTCGGTGGAGGATAAGCAGTACTCTCAGGAGTTTCGCCTGGCGTCGCCTACCGGTGGACTCTTCGATTACGTGCTCGGCGCCTACTACTTCGGTTCCGACCTGGACAACAAATCCTTCACCTTCTACGGACCGCAAGCGGACATCTGGAGCGGTACACCTAACGGTGCGCTGAACAACATCGACAGCGTCGGCAACGGTCATATCGAAACCAACAGCTTTGCGCTGTTCGCCCAAGGCACCTGGCACTTGACCGAACGCCTGGATTTCACCGCCGGGCTACGTGGCACCTATGAAGAGAAAAACGCCAATGTCACGCGCGAGGCACCGGTCGGTGGCGTTACGGTAACCGGTGCGGCCGCCGCAGCACGGCGCGGTCGTGCCGGCGCTTTCGATTCCGGCGATCTGAATCAGTACAGCTCCAGCCCCTCGGGTCTATTGAACCTCAGCTACCGCATCACCGACGACCTGCTCACATACGCCACCTTGTCCCATGGCGAAAAGTCCGGCGGGGTCAATCTGGCGGTAGGCACGGCAGCGGTTGCCGGCGCCGACTCGCTGCTGATCGGCACCGAGCGCGCCAATAACGCCGAGCTCGGTTTCAAGAGCACCCTGTGGGACCGTCGCCTGCAACTCAATGCCAACCTGTTCTGGACCCAGGTCAACGGCTATCAGACCAACGCCTACGACGCCATCAATCGCGTGCAATACCTGACGAACGCCGGCTCCGTGCGCTCCCGTGGCGTGGAGTTCGAAAGCACCCTGATCCCGCTGCGTGGCCTGACGCTGAACATCAACGGCTCGTACAACGACGTCAGCTACCTCTCCTACAAGGACGCGCCGTGCCCGCCGGAAGTCAGCCTGGCGCCGGGCGCTCCAGCGTCCTGCGACCTCAGCGGCCATCAAGTGGTCGGTGCTTCGAAATGGATCGGCAACGCCAATGGCGAATACAAATGGAACCTGAGCAACGGCTTCGAAGAGTACGTCACCGCCAGCTATGCGTTCCGCTCCAAAGCGGTGGGCACGGTGGAAGATTCCGACTTCGGGCAGATTCCGAGTTATGCGGTGGTCAACCTGTCCACCGGCCTTCGCGGCGACTTCAACCAGGGGCAGTGGGACGTTTCGCTGTGGCTGAAAAACGCCTTCGACAAAACCTACTACACGACGCTGTGGACGGCCGCCAATGGCGGTTATGAAGGCCTGCTCGGCACACCGCGGACGCTGGGCGTGACCGGTCGATACGACTTCTGACGGAGAAAAACCATGCCTTGGATGAATACTTTCAATGCGGGCAAGGCATCGGTTTTTTTCCACTACGCCGGAGCCCTTGAACGGCGGGCTCTGGCGGTGGGTTGATGGTTTTATATATTCGCTAAAGATCTAAACATAAATTTCAGAACTAAGCGTTCAAGCCAATGATTGCTCTACCAGGACGTCGTCGGGGGATGTTCAGCACGACGTTCCGGTAATCCGCAAAGAGACCGCAGGGAGTTAAACAATGGGCAATGTCCAGACCGCCGCCGGTGCACATGAAGTGCTGTGGCGCCAGGCACCCGGTGGTGAGCTGGTCGACCTCGGCCGACCGCACCGGGTGCCCTTGGGTCAGTTGCGTTTGCAGCGCGCGCCAAAAGGCGTCCTTCGCCGACGGGAAACGATCGTGCTGGGCTTGCTGGCGTTGCTGGTGCATGGCGCGGTGATCTATTGGGTCAATCAGCAACCGACCACCGTGCTGCCCATCGTGCCACCGCAGATTCCGCCGATGACCATCGAGTTCTCGCGTCCGGCGCCACCGGTGGTCGAGCCGCCGCCACCGCAACCTGTTCAGCCAGTGGTTGAGCCGCCTGCGCCCGTGGAAGAGGAACTGGCTGTGAAGCCGCCGCCACCGAAGCCGGTTCCCAAGCCCAAACCGGTTGCCAAGCCGATACCGAAACCGGCGCCCAAGGCCGTTGAGCAACCACCCGCGCCGCCGAAACCGGCAGCGCCCGTAGCGGCTCCTGCGCCACCTGCTCCCCCGGCCCCAGCTCCCGTGACACCTGCTTCAGCGAACGCGGGCTACTTGAAAAACCCGGCACCGGAATACCCCTCGCTGGCCCAGCGTCGTGGCTGGGAAGGCACGGTGTTGTTGCGCGTGCATGTGCTGGCCAGCGGCAAGCCCGGCGAGGTCCAGATCCAGAAAAGCAGCGGCCGCGAGGCGTTGGACGAAGCAGCGCTGAACGCGGTGAAGCGCTGGAGTTTCGTGCCGGCCAAGCAGGGTGATGTCGCCCAGGACGGTTGGGTCAGCGTGCCCATCGATTTCAAGATTCATTAAACCGAAACCAAATTCGCGCGAAACGTTTACACGAGGAATACATCATGACGTTACTGGCATCTCCACTTGAATCCATCGAAAGCGCGGTGATCTGGCTGCTGGTGGTTTTTTCCGTCGCGACCTGGGGTCTGGCATTGCTCAAGGGCGTGCAGTTCGGTCGCCTCAAGGCACAGGATCGAAAGTTTCATCAACAGTTCTGGGCCGCTTCGAGTCTCGACTCGGCGGCCGAACTGAGCGAAACCAGGCCCGGAGCGGCAGCCCGGGTTGCACAGGCCGGTTATGCGGCCATCCAGGTGGGCGAGGCGCCGCAGGCGGCGGACTTGAGCCAGGCGATCAATCATCAGGATCGTCTGGAGCGTGCCTTGCGACAGCAGATCGTGCGCGAGCGCCGGTCGCTGGAAACCGGGTTGGCGGTACTCGCGAGCATTGGCAGCACCTCGCCGTTCATTGGTTTGTTCGGCACGGTGTGGGGAATCATGGAAGCGTTGAAAGGCATCAGCGCGGCGGGCTCGGCAAGCCTTGAAACGGTCGCCGGGCCGATTGGCGCGGCACTGGTCGCCACCGGCGTAGGGATCGCCGTCGCGGTGCCGGCGGTGCTGGTTTACAACTATTTTTTGCGTCGTTTAAAACTGACGGCGGCGGACCTGGATGACTTCGCCCACGACTTCTACAGCCTGGCGCAGAAGAGTTCGTTCCGTGTGCTGATCCACCCGACGGCGCACAAAGTGGCGGCCCAGGGCAGCGTGCAGAAAGTGAAGGAGGCGTCCTGATATGGCCTTCTCCACGCAAGACACCGATGAGGTGCTCAGTGAGATCAACGTTACGCCGCTGGTGGATGTGATGCTGGTGTTGCTGGTGGTGTTCATCGTCACCGCACCGCTGCTGACCAACGCGATTCCGATCAACCTGCCCAAGACCGAAGCGGTGGCGCCGGTGGAGCAGAAAGACCCGTTGGTGGTGAGCATCGACGGTGCCGGCAAACTGTTTATCAACAAGGACGAGATACAGCCGGACTTGCTGGAGTTCAACCTCAAGTCGGCGAAGGCCAAGGACCCCGAGGTGCGCGTGCAGTTGCAGGCGGACGATGGGGTGAATTACGGCGAAGTGGCACGGGCCATGGCGTCGATTGAACGGGCAGGGATTACCAGGCTGTCGGTGATTACTGCGCGTTAACGGATTTTCGTTTTCCGGGGCCGTCTCCTTGGCAGGGTGCGGCCCTTTTTTTATGCCTCGATTTCAGTAACACCACAAACCCCCTGTGGGAGCGGGCTTGCTCGCGAATGCAGAGTGTCAGGCGACAAGGATGTTGGATCTGATGGCCCCTTCGCGAGCAAGCCCGCTCCCACATTAGATTGAATTGTATATTCGATACTGGTCTTAACAAATAGCTTCTTATTCCTTAACGAATATAAATCCTCTCCCTATACTCGACCGGGAACAGACACGCAGGAGAGCTCCCCCATGCGCAACGAATCAATTCGCTACCTGATTGTGCCGGGCTGGCAAGGATCGCCAGAAGATCATTGGCAAAGCCACTGGCAGAACAGCCTGCCGAATAGCGCACGGGTGGAACAGGCTGACTGGTTGACGCCGCGCCGTGAAGACTGGGTCGCGGCGCTGGCCGAGGCGATTGCCGCCGACAGCACGCCGGTGATTCTCATTGCCCACAGCCTGGGTTGCATCACCGTCGCCCATTGGGCCGCGAGTGCCCCCGTGCAGTTTTTGCGTCAAGTGCGCGGCGCCTTGCTCGTCGCACCGGCAGATGTCGAACGCCCGGCTTGCGCGCCGGCGTTGCGCAATTTCGCACCGATACCGACGGATCTGCTGCCGTTCCCCAGCCAGGTTGTCAGCTCCGACAACGACAGCGCCGTCAGTGCACCGCGGGCCCTGGAGCTGGCGCGTAACTGGGGCGCCGAGGCGGGGATTCTGGCGGGGGCAGGGCACATCAACGTGAAGTCCGGTCACCAGCGTTGGGAGCAAGGTTTTGCCTACCTCTATCGACTGCAAAACCGCATGGAACACCACGCCCTGCGCCGCGCTTGAACACTTTCTTTATTTAACGCCCCCGTCTCCCGGCGGTTTTGGGCGGGAGTCTGCCATGAGCTTTGAAACCTTCGGCCAGCCGCTGCTGACCTTTCCCGATGCGGAAAAAAGTCCCCTGAGCATCCGCGCCAAGGCGCTGGTGTTTGTCGATCCGCGTTCACGACAATTACGTGAAGACCTTGAGCAACTGGCCACGCGTTCAGTGTCAGTGCTTATCCGTGGCGAAACCGGCACCGGCAAGGAGTTGCTGGCCCGCCATATCCACCGTGCCAGTGATCGCGGCGGGTTGTTCGTGTCGGTCAACTGCGGCGCCATCAGCCCGACCTACGCCGACGCCGAATTGTTCGGCTATGCGGCGGGCAGCTACAGCGGCTCGGCGAGCAGCCGCGCCGGGTGGTTCGGTTCGGCCAATGGCGGCACGCTGTATCTGGACGAAATCGGCGACCTGCCGTTGCCGATCCAGATCAAATTGCTCGCTGCCCTGGAGAACCACGAAGTCACCCGCGTCGGAGCCCATCAGCCGAGCCCGGTGGATGTGCGTCTGGTGGCGGCCACCAGCATCGATCTGGCCCAGGCGGTTGCCGCCGGAAAATTCCATGAACGCCTTTATCACTACCTCAGCGAAGGCCAACTCGAGCTGCCGGCACTACGCGAGCGGGTGGGGGATATCCTCTCGCTGGCGGAGTACTTCCTCGGCATCTACAGCCAACGCCTGGAGCTGCCGGTGCCGCTGATCAGCGAGGCCGCGCAACGCGTGCTGGAACGCCACAGATGGCCGGGCAATACCCGGGAACTGGAAAACGTCATCCACTTTGCGCTGTTGGTGAGTACCGGCGACGAGATCTTGCCGGAGCATTTGAATTTGCCTGATGAAGGTCTGGGACAGATCGAAAAGCAGCTCAAGCAGATTCTTGGCAACGGTACCGACGCCGAAAAAGACGCCTTGAAACAAATACTTAAAGGCACCGGCCTCCTGTAGGAGCGAGCCTGCTCGCGATGGTCTTCAACGATGACGCGGGTTTTCTGAATGCCCGCGTTGTCCTGGCGACCATCGCGAGCAAGCTCGCTCCTACAGCTGTATGAACAAAATGGAATATGAAGCTGAATAAACGTTATTGTTCGGGAATAAAAAATCCCGGTATTGTCCGCTTCACGCCAGCGATAGCACTTCACTGGCACTCTCATGTTCAAGCCGTCGCCACAAGCGACTGTGATTCTCGATAAGGACACTGCATGAAAAAGGTTCTGTTGTTCACCGCACTGGCGGCTGCCCTGACCGCGGGCCTGGCCCAGGCTGGCGAGAAACTGGTGGTTGCCGCGACCCCGGTTCCACACGCCGAGATTCTCGAGCTGATCAAGCCAACCCTCGCCAAAGAAGGCGTGGACCTGGAAATCAAAGTCTTCACCGACTATGTTCAGCCGAACGTGCAGGTCGATCAGAAGCGTCTGGACGCCAACTACTTCCAGACCCTGCCGTACCTGAAGAGCTTCAACGAAGGCAAAGGCACTCACCTGGAAACCGTGATCGGTGTTCACGTTGAACCCTTCGGCGGCTACTCGAAAAAAGTCAAAACCCTGGCTGAACTGAAAGACGGCGCGACCATCGCCATCCCGAACGAAGGCAGCAACAGCGGCCGTGCCCTGATCCTGCTGCAGAAGGCTGGCCTGATCGAGTTGAAAGACCCGAAAAACGCCCTGGCCACGCCGAAAGACATCGCCAAGAACCCGCACAACTTCAAGTTCAAGGAGCTCGAGTCCGCGATGTTGCCGCGCGTGCTGGATCAGGTCGACCTGGACATGATCAATACCAACTACGCGCTGGAAGCGGGTCTGAACCCGGCTAAAGACGCCCTGGTGATCGAAGGTGCCGATTCGCCTTATGTGAACTTCCTGGTGGCCCGTCCGGACAACAAGGACAGCGTTGCCATCCAGAAACTGGCCAAGGCCCTGACCAGCCCGGAAGTGAAAGCCTTCATCGAGAAGAAGTACAGCGGCGCGGTACTGCCTGCGTTCTGATTCGCGAAGCAAACCCCTTCAAGGTTTCAAACGCCGACGGCTGATTTAGCGTCGGCGTTTTTTTATGGGTGCTCGATTTAACTGTGGCGAGGGAGCTCTTGTGGCGAGGGGGGCTTGTCGGGGCGCCGCATCGCCCCGTTCGAATGCGCAGCATTCGCCCAGGGGAGCGCGGGAGATCTGTTTGGGGCCGCTTCGCAGCCCAACGGGGGCAAGCCCCCTCGCCACAGGGAGCCGGTTGACTCTGGATTGCTCAGGCCGGCCCGGCCTTCAAGGCCCTGCGCAACGCCATCAAGAGTTTCAGAATGTCCTGCGGATCCAGCCGTTGCGGCGGTTGTACGTCTGCCATGTTCTCGTCCTTGTGAGATTTTGGCCGGGATTCTGGCCAAAAGTGGTTCGTCCCTGGAGCGGTGTTTCGAAAAAAAGATCCTTCCTACGGCGCAATGGAAAGTAGCTGTTCTCTCTTGTCTGGGCAAATTCGGGCGACGGCTTTCTCCCGGCACTAACAGTTCTGCTAGGTGTCGGCGCATTCAAGCGGGTGCAAACTGCTTCCTTCGCCGGGAGTTGAACCTCATGAGCCCAATGACTCGCCCCCTCAATCGCTACCGCTATGATGCTCTGGATCGGCTGGTCGAACTGGAGCCGCTGGAGCTGGAAAAATTGACCCGGTTCTACCGCGGCGAACATCTGGTGACGCAACTGAAAGGACAGGATGCGTACAGCGTGCTTCAACACGACAGGCAACGGCTGGCAGTGCAATCGTTGGACGGTGGCGAGCGCAACAGCCTGTTACTGGTCACTGATCAGCAACGCTCGGTATTGCAGATGACCGGCCCCGACGGAGATGTGCGTCAGGTCTACGCGCCCTACGGTCATCGGCGGGTCGAGAGTGGTCCCGGTGGTTTGCTCGGATTCACCGGCGAAGTGGTCGATCCGGCCACCGGCCATTATCTGCTGGGTAACGGGCATCGGGCGTTCAACCCGGTGCTGATGCGCTTCAACAGACCGGACAGCTTGAGCCCGTTTGGGCGGGGCGGACTGAATGCGTATGCGTATTGCCTGGGGGACCCGGTGAATTTCAGTGACCCGACGGGGCAGTTTGCCAGGTTGATCACGAGCCTGTTCAGCGTGGCCAATGCTCGAATTACCATGTCGCCCGCTATTCCCTTCAAGTTGGCCAAGGATGCTTTGCAATGGGGTGCAGCAGGTCGGTTAGCCTACAAATACACCCTCGGTGCAGCAGGCTCGACTGTGGCGGGAATGGCGACGATGGCTTCAGCGCTGACGGGTGTTGCCAGTGCTGTTGCGGGTATTACCGGGGACTCTGAGGCAGCTAAAACTCTCGGGTTTATTGCATTAGGATTAGCGGGACTTACGTTGGTATCGAGAGCGACTGTTTACTGGGCTGCGCGTGATCCCAAGACTGTCCCTGCCTTGAAGCGTTTTGTGGAGAACAAGGGGCGAGTCGTTACAACGGGTGAGGCACCGCCTGACCGGTTCCTGCCATCGGCACCACCTGAGTCGCCTTCCTTTTTTGCCCCGGGTTCGCCCTCGGCCCCGCCACTATCACCAGGCGCATTCAGATCAGGCCCCCTGAAGCTGGCTGGCAAGCGATCCTATGATGAAATGCTTGAAGTAGGAACTAACTGGCCAATCCTGGTGGCCAGGCGTCAGTGGTCGCCGCTCAAACCGAACAAAAGAATTCGAAGGACCTGAGTGGTCCACCTCTAGATCTCAATCCGGCCAATACCACGCCGGCTCATCCAGCATCCGCTGCCCGACAATCCCGGTCTGTCCGAGATTCTTCTCCAGCACGATGCAATTGCACTCCGGGTCCTCCTGCAACGCCGAAATCAAACGTCGGGCGTGGGACACCACCCATACCTGGCACTGCTCGGACGCGCGGATGATCAAGCGCGCCAGCGCCGGCAGCAGATCCGGGTGCAGGCTGGTTTCCGGTTCGTTCAGCACCATCAGCGTCGGCGGGCGTGGCGTCAGCAGCGCTGCGACCAGCAGCAGGTAACGCAACGTTCCGTCCGACAACTCGGCGGCCGACAGCGGCCGCAACAAACCTTCCTGAAAGAACTCGATGGCGAAGCGCCCACCCGGCAGAGGTTCGATGTTCAGTCGTGCGCCGGGGAAGGCGTCGCTGATCGCCGCCCGCAAGGCCTCGGGGTCGCCAATTTCGATGATCGTCTGCAAGGCCGCCGCCAGATCGCGTCCGTCGTGGTGCAGCACCGGCGTGCGGGTGCCCAGTTGCGGTTGCCGCGCCGGGGCGTCGGCATCGCTGCGAAAGTGATCGTAGAAGCGCCAGCGGCGGATGAACTCGCGCATCTCCAGCACTTCCGGCGAACTGCGCAGGCTGCCGACCTGATCGAACAGGCTGTCGAAAGTCGGCGTGTGCTGCGCCAATACATCCCACTTTCGATCGGCGCGGGCACGGATCATCGGGCCGTCACGATCGACCAGCAGACTGGCCGGGCGATAGAACGCTCCGGCCCACAGGCATTCGCGTTTGATCTGCGGGTCGAGGCTGAAGTAAGACGGTATCGGCGTGCTGCGTCCGGGAAGCATGAAATGGCCGTTGGAATCGGGCAGGCCGAGGCTGATCGAGTAGCCGAAATCCTCTCCCGCAAACCCCAGGCGCAGGCGTTTGACGCCCTGGCGCACGGTGGGCTCGATGGCGACTTCGCCAGTGCGCATGCGCCGGGAGATGGTTTCCGGGCCGGCCGGGAAGGTCGAATCCAGGCCACCTTCACGGGCCAGGGCATTGACCACCCCGCCGTGGGCGGTTTCCGCCAGCAGGCGCAGCGCGCGGTACAGGTTGGACTTGCCGCTGCCGTTGGGGCCGGTGATCAGATTCAGCCGTCCCAGCGGGATCACCAGTTTGTTGATCGAGCGGTAATTGGCCACCGCGAGGGTCTTGAGCATTTGGGTTCCTGATGGGGGATCGACCGGGGCTCATTGTCAGGCATGCACAGGCGTCTATGGCAAGTGTTTCAGGGCTGAAAGAGTGTGAGCTTTTTCTTCATAAGACGCTCGTGCAAGGTTCCAATCCTGTTCTAAGCTCTCTGTCGAGTTGTACATGGAAAAGGCCAAGGAGTTTGCATGGTGGTTCCCGGATTT
Organism: Pseudomonas sp. BF-B-30; assembly: GCF_019956305.1. Taxonomy (NCBI): domain Bacteria; kingdom Pseudomonadati; phylum Pseudomonadota; class Gammaproteobacteria; order Pseudomonadales; family Pseudomonadaceae; genus Pseudomonas; species Pseudomonas sp. BF-B-30. The sequence goes on from NZ_JAHBDG010000083.1 coordinate 76,152, forward strand.
AAAGTAGTCATGGCCTTAAGTGTCGTCACCCTGCTGACGGCTTGCGACGAGAAAAAACCCGTGCAGGAATACCTGCCACGGGTGTTCGTGCAAGTCGTCAAGCCGGCCGATTACGCGGTCCCGGTTACCCTCACCGGTGATATCCAGGCCCGGGTACAGACGGAGCTGTCTTTCCGCGTGGGTGGCAAGATCATCCAGCGCTCGGTCGACGTCGGTGATCGAGTGACCGCCAAGCAAGTGCTGGCCCGGCTCGACCCCAAGGATTTGCAGACCAATGTCGATTCGGCCCAGGCGCAAGTCGTCGCCGAGCAGGCGCGGGTGACGCAAAGTGCGGCGGCGTTCGTGCGTCAGCAAAAATTGCTGCCCAAGGGTTACACCAGCCAGAGCGAATACGACTCGGCCCAGGCAACCTTGCACAGCAGCCAGAGCGCCCTGAGCGCTGCCAAGGCGCAGTTGGCCAATGCCAAGGATCAGTTGAGCTATACGGCGCTGATCGCCGATGCACCGGGGATCATTACCGAGCGCCAGGCGGAAGTCGGCCAGGTGGTGCAGGCGACGATGCCGATCTTCAGCCTGGCCCGTGACGGCGACCGGGATGCGGTGTTCAACGTCTACGAATCGCTGCTGGCCGAGAAGCCGAGAGATCACACCATTGTCCTCAGCCTGGTCGATAACCCTGCGATCAAAACCACTGGCACCGTACGCGAAATCACCCCGGCGGTGTCGGCGCAATCCGGAACCGTGCAGGTCAAGGTCGGCCTCGACAAACTGCCCGACGGCATGCAGTTGGGGTCGGTGGTGAGTGCCACGGCCAGCGGATCGGGCAAGTCGGTCATCGAGTTGCCGTGGTCGGCGCTGACCAAAAACATCAGTGCCCCCGCTGTCTGGATTGTCGACGACAAGGGCAAGGCCCAATTGCATTCAGTCACGGTCGGCCGCTACCTGACCGGCAAGGTCATCATCAGCGGCGGGTTGAAGGACGGGGACAAAGTCATCATCGCCGGCGGACAACTCTTGCACCCGGACATGGAAGTCGAAATTGCCGAAAACACTTACAAGGATCTGACGTGGGGAGCCAAGCCATGAAGCCTTTATGGGCGTTGTCCATCGGGCTGGTGCTGAGCGCCTGTTCCAAAAACGAACCGCCGCCGGCGCCGGTACGGCCGGTGTTGTCGATCAAGGTCCAGACCTTGAGCGAAGAGGACCTGGGCCGCTTCGCCGGCAGCATCCAGGCGCGTTATGAAAGCAATACCGGCTTCCGCGTGGGCGGGCGAATCGCCAGCCGTAACGTCGATGTCGGCGCCGCGGTGGAGAAGGGTACGCTGCTCGCCACCCTCGACCCTTCCGACCAGCAGAACCAATTGCGTTCGGCCCAGGGTGACCTGTCGAAAATTCAGGCGCAACTGATCAATGCCAAGGCCAGTGCCCTGCGCCAGCAAGCCTTGTTTGATCGTGGGGTCGGCGCGCAAGCGCAACTCGACGAGGCCAACACGGACCTCAAAACCACCCAGGCCTCCCTCGATCAGGCCCGGGCGGCCGTCAACCAGAGCAAGGACCAACTGGGCTACACCGAGCTGCGCGCCGATCATAAAGCCGTGGTCACCCAGTGGAGCGCCGAGGCCGGGCAAGTGGTAACGGCCGGTCAGCAAGTGGTGACTCTGGCGCAACCGGACATCAAGGAAGCGGTGATCGACCTGCCCGATACCCTGGTCGATCAACTGCCCAGCGATGTGGTGTTTCTGGTCGCTGCGCAGCTGGATCCGAGCATCAACACCACCGCCATCATCCGTGAAATCGAACCTCAGGCTCAAAGCGCCACACGCACCCGTCGCGCCCGCCTGAGCCTGGCTGAAACACCAGATGGCTTTCGCCTCGGCACAGCCATCAGCGTCACCCTGAGCTCGGCGATCAAGCCGCGTATCGAGTTGCCTGTCACCGCGCTGCAGGAGGTCGATGGCAAGCCACGCATCTGGGTGATTGATGCACAGAGTAAAACCGTCTCCCCCCGTGACATCACCGTGATCAGCCGTACCGACAGCACCGTGGTGCTGGCTGGCGGCGTGAAGAACGGCGAGCGGGTGGTCAGTGCCGGTGTGAACAGCCTCAAGCCGGGGCAACCAGTGAAAATCGACGAGGACAGTCAATGAAAGGGCCTTTCAACCTCTCGGAATGGGCCCTCAAGCATCAGTCGTTCATCTGGTATCTGATGTTCGTCGCGTTGTTGATGGGTGTGTTCTCGTATTTCAACCTGGGGCGCGAAGAAGACCCTTCGTTCACCATCAAGACCATGGTGATCCAGAGCAAATGGCCGGGGGCGACCCAGGAGGAAACCCTCGAACAGATCACTGACCGGATCGAGAAGAAGCTCGAGGAGCTCGACTCCCTCGACTATGTGAAAAGCTACACGCGCCCCGGCGAATCGACGGTGTACGTGAACCTGCGCGACACCACCAGTGCCAAGGACATCCCGGAAATCTGGTACCAGGTGCGCAAGAAGATCAACGACATCAAATACCAGTTCCCGCAAGGCATACAGGGGCCGTCGTTCAACGACGAGTTCGGTGACGTCTTCGGGTCGATCTACGCCTTCACCGCCGACGGCCTGACCATGCGTCAGTTGCGCGACTACGTGGAACAGGCCCGCATGGAAATTCGCGGCGTGCCGGGGCTGGGCAAGATCGAAATGGTCGGCCAGCAGGACGAAGTGCTGTACCTGAACTTCTCCACGCGCAAACTCGCTGCGCTGGGCATCGATCAGCGTCAGGTGGTGCAGAGCCTGCAAACCCAGAACTCCGTGACCCCGGCGGGTGTCATCGAGGCCGGGCCGGAGCGGATTTCGGTGCGCACTTCGGGGCAGTTCGCTTCGGAGAAAGACCTGGCCGAGGTCAACCTCAAGCTCAATGACCGCTTCTATCGTCTGGCCGACATTGCCGAAATCAGCCGCGGCTACGTCGATCCGGCCTCGCCGGAATTCCGCTTCAACGGCAAACCGGCCATCGGCCTGGCGATTGCCATGCAGAAGGGTGGCAACGTCCAGGCGTTCGGCAAGGCTCTGCACACCCGTATCGACGAGTTGACCGCCGACCTGCCGGTCGGTGTCGGCATTGACAACGTCTCCGACCAGGCCGTGGTGGTGGAGGAGGCCGTTGGCGGCTTTACCAGCGCGTTGTTCGAGGCCGTGGTGATCGTACTGCTGGTCAGCTTCGTCAGCCTTGGCGTGCGTGCCGGGCTGGTGGTGGCGTGCTCGATCCCGTTGGTGCTGGCGATGGTGTTCGTATTCATGGAATACAGCGGCATCACCATGCAGCGGATTTCCCTCGGTGCACTGATCATCGCCCTCGGTCTGCTGGTGGACGATGCGATGATCACCGTGGAAATGATGGTTACGCGTCTGGAGTTGGGTGAGACCAAGGAGCAGGCGGCGACCTTCGCCTACACCTCCACGGCGTTCCCGATGCTCACCGGTACGCTGGTGACGGTGGCGGGCTTCGTGCCGATCGGCTTGAACGCCAGCTCGGCCGGTGAATACACCTACACCCTGTTTGCGGTGATTGCCTGCGCGATGTTGGTGTCGTGGGTGGTGGCGGTATTGTTTGCGCCGGTGATCGGCGTGCACATTCTCAGTACCAACGTGAAACCCCATGAAGGCGAACCCGGGCGTATCGGCAAGGCGTTCAACGGCGGGCTGCTGTGGTGCATGCGCAATCGCTGGTGGGCCATTGGCATCACCGTACTGTGCTTTGTACTGGCGGTGTTCAGCATGCGCTACGTGCAGAACCAGTTCTTCCCGTCTTCGGATCGGCCGGAAATCCTGGTGGACCTGAACCTGCCGCAAAACGCCTCGATCGACGAAACCCGCCGGGCCGTCGATCGCCTTGAAGCCACGCTCAAGGACGATCCGGACATCGTGCGCTGGAGCACCTACGTCGGCCAGGGTGCCATTCGTTTCTATCTGCCACTGGACCAACAACTGCAAAACCCGTTCTACGCGCAGTTGGTGATCGTCAGCAAAGGCCATACCCGTGAGGCCATGATGCAGAAGCTTCGCGAGCGCTTGCGCAACGACTTCGTTGGCATCGGCAGTTATGTCCAGGCACTGGAAATGGGCCCGCCGGTAGGGCGTCCGATCCAGTACCGGGTCAGCGGCAAGGACGTCGACCAGGTGCGCCGACATGCCATCGACCTGGCCACTGAGCTGGACAAGAACCCGCACATTGGCGAGATCATCTACGACTGGAACGAACCGGGCAAAGTGCTGCGGATCGACATCGCTCAGGACAAAGCGCGGCAGTTGGGGTTGTCTTCGGAGGATGTGGCCAACCTGATGAACGGCATCGTCAGCGGCCAGTCGGTGACCCAGGTCGATGACGACATTTACCTGATCAACGTGGTCGGTCGCGCGGTGGATTCCGAACGCGGTACGCCGGAAACCCTGCAGAACCTGCAAATCGTCACGCCGAGCGGCACGTCGATTCCGCTGCTGGCGTTCGCCACGGTGCGCTACGAACTGGAGCAGCCGCTGGTGTGGCGTCGCGATCGCCTGCCGACCATCACCATCAAGGCAGCGATACGCGACGAGATCCAGCCGACGGACCTGGTGAAAATCCTCAAGCCGTCCATCGACGATTTCGCTGCCAAATTGCCGGCGGGCTACAAGGTCGCCACCGGTGGTACGGTGGAGGAAAGCGGTAAGGCCCAGGGACCGATTGCCAAGGTTGTGCCGCTGATGCTGTTCTTGATGGCGACCTTCCTGATGATCCAGCTGCACAGCGTGCAGAAGCTGTTCCTGGTGGCCAGCGTTGCGCCGCTGGGGCTGATCGGCGTGGTGATCGCGCTGGTGCCTACCGGTACGCCGATGGGCTTCGTGGCGATCCTCGGGATCCTGGCGCTGATCGGTATCATCATTCGCAACTCGGTGATCCTGGTGACCCAGATCGAGGAATACGAGCTGAAGGGCTATGCACCGTGGGATGCAGTCGTGCAGGCCACCGAACATCGGCGCCGGCCGATCCTGCTGACCGCGGCGGCGGCGAGCATGGGGATGATCCCGATTGCCCGGGAAGTGTTCTGGGGGCCGATGGCCTACGCGATGATCGGCGGGATCGTTATCGCCACCTTGCTGACGCTGCTGTTTTTGCCGGCGCTGTATGTGGCCTGGTACAAGATTCGCGAGCCGAAGAAAGAGGTGCAGTAAAGGCGAGCGCTTCGCGCTCTATTCGCGAGCAAGCCCGCTCCCACATTTGGAATGCATTCCCCTGTGGGAGCGGGCTTGCCCGCGAAGACGTCAGCACAACCACCGCAAATCTGCGGGCTTTACACCTTGCGCCAGACACTCGCCAACCAAGGCTGCTGCTCCCGCGGTAGCCCTGTCGGCCGGTAGTAATGCTCCAGCTCCACAAACCCCGCCTCGATCAACAAATGCTGCCAGGCCGCCAGGTCGTGATACGACCCATAACGCGGCCCGTTCCAGCCTTCCTGATTGTCCCCACGAGGATTGGAACTGAACAACACGCCACCCGGTTTCAACGCTCCCCACAACTGCTTCAACACCCGTGGCAACTCCTGACGCGGAACATGAAACAGCACCGCGTTGGCAAAGATCCCGTCGAAGCGTTCGGCCGGCAGATCGAGCTTCAGGAAATCCTGCTGCCAGACCTCGCAACCACTGTCCTCACGGGCCATCTGCGCGAGTTTTTCCGAACCGTCGAGGCCGACAGCCCTGTGGCCCATGCGGGTGAAGGTTTGCAAATCCCGACCCGGCCCGCAGCCGAAATCGAGAATGTCGAAAGGCGCATCGCCCTGAATGTGCCGCAGCAGGGCATCGATGTTCTGGCTGACGTCGTGATCGCGGGTGCCTTCACGGAAGTCTTCGGCCACTGCGTTGTAATGGCCCAGGGTGGTGGCGGTGATCTGTTCGAGGTCGTCGGGCGTCTGTTTCATTGTCGGGCTGCGCGGGCAATAGAGATTTGGCCAATATACGCCATCAGGTTGGGGGCTGCTTCGCAGCCATTCGCGAGCAAGCCCGCTCCCACATTTAACCGAGTCGAACAAATGGTTTGTGTTCGCCAGAGATCAGATGTGGGAGCGGGCTTGCTCGCGAAAGCTGCATCACTGATAACGGATGACTAGAGCCTGACTCAACTTTTTTTCATCCCCAGACATTCAATGGAGTGATCCACCATCGCCTTGGCAATCTCCAGCAAATGCCAGATCGAGTACACCATCGCACGGTCGGCGCCCTTGAGTTGATCGCCACACTGATACGCCGTGACCGAAGCACAGCGCAGCAGATCGGCCACATACAACTGGGTGTCTTCAAAACTCACGTCTTTGCTGACGTTGTAGAAGCGCATTTCATCGGGCGGTGCGGGTTGCTTGCCGGTGAGGTAGAAATCGATGGCCCGATAAAGCACGGAGCGATCTCTGAGCGGGTCTTCGGTGATGGTTTCGTTGTCGGGATTTTCGGGAGGCGGATCGGGTACGGATTTTTCCATGAGTGTTGCTCCTATTGCTGCATGGGAGCCATCACTTATCGCCTACTAAACGATTGGGTGGCGGCTGTACGCAGGTTAGTAGGCCGGTCAATAGGAAAACCGGTGCACCCGAAGGTGCCCCACGCACAGCCACCATATTCTGCATGCGGCAAAATTTGCCGGACATGAGCATGGAATCGCTATGCGCCTATTGTTCCGGGCTACTAAACCCGATCACTGATGAGCAGTGACGGACCGAGACTAGCCACCGGTTTTGGCAGGCGCAAGCGAGCGAAATGATCTAGGAAATGTCCTGCAAAGGAAAGGGAACGGACCTTCGGAAACGCTGATTTCTTTGTACGAAATATCGCCAGGATCGCCACTCGTGTAGGAGCGAGCTTGCTCGCGAAAAACCTGAGGGCGCCACGGGGAATCTGGCTTCCCGCGTTATCGTTGACCTCCATCGCGAGCAGGCTCGCTCCTACAGAGCTACCGCTTGTTGAGGCCCCGCGCCAACCGATCCCCACCGAGCTGAATCACCGCCACCAACGCCACCAGCAACACAATCACCGTCAACATGATCTGGCTATCAAACCGCTGATACCCATACCGATAGGCAATGTCCCCCAGTCCACCGGCGCCAATCGCCCCGGCCATGGCCGAGGAGTTGATCATCGTCACCAGGGTGATGGTGAACCCTCCAACAATCCCCGGCAGCGCTTCCGGCAACAACACATGCCAGACGATGTGCCAGCGCCGGCAGCCCATGGCTTGCGCCGCTTCGACCAAGCCGTGGTCGACCTCGCGCAAGCTGACTTCGGCAATGCGCGCAAAGAAAGGCGTAGCGGCGATGGTCAGCGGCACCACGGCGGCCCACACGCCGTAAGTGGTGCCGACGATGAGCCGGGTGAACGGAATCAAAGCGACCATCAGGATCAGGAAAGGCACCGAGCGGAACAAGTTCACGAATGCGCCCAAAGCGCGGTTCAGCGCTGGCGCTTCGTAGATGCCGCCCTTGGAACTGGTGACCAGGATCACTGCCAGCGGAATGCCCGCCAACAGCGCGATCAACGACGACACGCCGACCATCAGGAAGGTGTCGATAAAGCCCTGCAGCAAGCGATCAAACCACATAACCCAGTACCTCCACCTGTTGCGCCCAATGAGAGGCGCGCTGACACAACTCCTCGGCATCGAGGGACGAGCCGGTCACCGCCAGCAGCAGTTGCCCAAGCGCATGGCCCTGAATCCGTTCCACGCCGCCTTGCAACAAGCGCACGCGGCCTCCGAGGGCGCTGAACAGTGCCGCCAGATCCGGTTCGTCGCGTTGGCTGCCGGTGAACTGCAAGCGCAGGACCACAGCGGCGTCGCAGGCATTCGATTGCGCCAACAGACGGCTTTGCAGTTCTTGCGGCAAAGCGTGTTGCAACGGCGCCAGCAATGTCTTGCTGACCTCATGCTGTGGATTGCCGAACACTTCCCAGACCGGGCCTTGCTCGACGATTCTCCCGTGCTCCAGCACCACCACCCGGTCACAGATTTCACGGATCACCGCCATCTCGTGGGTGATCAGCACAATGGTCAGGCCCAGGCGTTGATTGATCTCGCGCAGCAGGCCGAGAATCGACTGCGTAGTCTCCGGGTCCAGTGCCGAGGTGGCTTCGTCACACAGCAGGATTTGCGGGTCATGCACCAGCGCCCGGGCAATGCCCACGCGCTGTTTCTGCCCGCCGGACAACTGCGCCGGGTAAGCCTTGTGTTTGGCCTGCAAACCCACCAGTTCCAGCAGTTCACGGACTTTGCGCTCGCGTTGTTCCTTGGGCACGCCAGCGACTTTCAACGGCAGTTCGACGTTCTGCCAAACGGTCTTGGCCGACATCAGGTTGAAGTGCTGGAAGATCATGCCGATGCGCCGCCGCAGCGCCACCAGTCGGTCTTCGTCGAACTCGCCGATGTCCACTTGATCGATCAGCACCCGACCGCTGCTTGGCTGTTCCAGGCGATTGATGGTGCGGATCAGCGACGACTTGCCGGCGCCGCTGCGGCCGATGATGCCGAACACTTCGCCGCGCTGGATCGCCAGGTCGATGCCGTGCAACGCGGCCACCGGTCCTTGCTGGCCGTTGTAGGTTTTACCCAGGCCGATGAAGCGTACGTGGGCATGGTTGAGTTCGGGATGCAGCTCAGTGCGCTCTGCGCTTTGCGGCTCTGGAATCTCCAGTCGCCGTTGGATGGCGGCGGTCATGCTCAGCTTTCCCAGCCGGCTTGATAGAGCTTGCCGTGGGCTTTATCCAGTGCGGCGCGCACAGCCGGTGAGTGCTGGTAGATGTCGACGAACTTGATCAGGCGCGGGTCGGTTTTGCTCTTGGGCTGGATCACGAACTGAATCACGTACTCCTTGTGATCGAGGCCGTCGAACAGCAGCGCGGAGCCCGCGTCGAAGGTTTTCGACAAGCGAATGTAGGCCGGGTAGCCCTGCACCAGATCGGCATCGTCATAGGCACGTACCAGTTGCACGGCTTCGACCTGGAGGATCTTGATGTGCTTCGGGTTGGCGATGATGTCTTCTTCGGTGGCCTTGTAGCCGACGCCGGGCTTGAGGGTGATCAGACCGGCCTTGGCCAGCAGCTGCAAGCCACGACCGCTGTTGATCGGATCGTTGGCGATGGCCACGCTGGCGCCTTGGGGCAGTTCGTCGAAGCTTTTGTATTTCTTCGAGTAGAGGCCGACGTTGTTGATGATCCCCGGCGCGAACGGCACCAGATCGAAACCTGATGCTGCCTTGGCGTTTTCCAGGAACGGGATGTGCTGGAAGTAGTTCACGTCGATGTCGCCGGCGGCGAGGCTGACGTTCGGCGCGATCCAGTCGGTGAACTCCACCAGTTCGACCTTCAGGCCTTGTTTGCCGGCTTCTTCGACCGCTGCTTCCAGGGGGATGGCGAAGGCGGCGGTGGTGCCGATTTTCAGCGGGGCGTCGGCGGCGAAGGTCACCGAGCTGAACAGGCCGAGGGCCAGGGCCAGTGCTTTGACTGGGTGGGAGAGGTAGTTCTTTTTCATGATGAGTTATCCAGTCAGTGCATTAAATTTGTGGTGTCTGTTCGGGCCTCTTCGCGAGCAAGCCCGCTCCCACAGGGGAATGCATTCCAAATGTGGGAGCGGGCTTGCTCGCGAAGCTTTTAGCGGCGGTAAGCCGAACCGGTATGTTGCTCAGGCAAAAACGCCTCCCGCTGAAACAGCTTTTCGCGCAAGGTCCCGTCGTCGTACGCGGTCTTGTAAGAGCCCCGCCGTTGCAACTCGGGGATCACCAGTTCGATGAAGTCCTCATAGCTTTCCGGCGTGACGATGCGGGTCAGGTTGAAGCCATCCAGCCCGGTTTCGGCGATCCACGATTCCAGTTCATCCGCCACTTGCTGCGGTGAACCGACCACGGTGATGTAGCGACCGCCCAGGGCGTGTTGTTCGAGTAATTTGCGTCGGGTCCAGTCGTTGTTTTGCAGGTGTTTGGTGGCGGACTGGATGGCGTTGCTCTTCACGTACTGGATCGGCTCGTCGATTTCGTACTGAGAAAAATCGATCCCGGTGGACGCCGAGAAGTGCGCCACGCCGGCCTCGGCACTGGCGTAGCTCAGGTACTCGGCGTGCTTGGCCCAGGCCAGCTCCTCGGTGGCGCCAACGATCACGTTCAGGCCCATGAACACCTTGATGTCCTCGGGATTGCGCCCGGCTTCGACGGCGCTGGCGCGCACCTTGTCCACCTGCGCCTTGGTCGATGCCTTGGTCTGGCCACTGATGAACACGCACTCGGCATGTCGCCCGGCGAACAGCAAACCGCGATCCGAGCTGCCGGCCTGGAACAGCACCGGCGTGCGCTGGGGTGAGGGTTCACACAGGTGATAACCCTCGACCTGATAGAACTCGCCCTTGTGCTCGACCTTGTGCACTTTGTCCGGCTGCGCGTAGATCCGTTGCCGTGGATCGTTGAGCACCGCGCCGTTTTCCCAACTGCCTTCCAGGAGTTTGTAAAGCACCTCCAGGTACTCATCGGCCTGGTCATAGCGGCGGTCATGCTCGACCTGTTCGCTCAGACCCATGGCCTTGGCGGCGCTGTCGAGATAGCCGGTGACGATGTTCCAGCCGACCCGCCCACGGCTCAGGTGATCCAGGGTCGACAGGCGGCGGGCGAACAGATACGGCGCTTCGTAGGTGAGGTTGGCGGTCAGGCCGAAACCGAGGTTTTTCGTCACCGCCGCCATGGCCGAGACCAGCAGCAGCGGGTCGTTGACCGGCAACTGGATCGACTCTTTCAACGGCACGTCCACCGAGCTCTGGTAGACGTCGTAGACCCCGACGATGTCGGCGATGAACAGGCCGTCGAACAGCCCGCGCTCCAGCAGCTGCGCCAGTTCGGTCCAGTACTCGAGGGTGTTGTAGAGGGTTGATGTGTCGCGCGGGTGCGTCCACAAGCCGTGATTGATGTGCCCGATGCAGTTCATGTTGAACGCGTTGAGCAAGATCTTCTTTTTCGCGGCGGTCATCAAATGGTCCCCCGCAGTGGCGGGTTTTCATCGTTGAGGTAGTAATTGCCGACAGCGTGGTACTTCCAGCGCACCGGGTCGTGCAGGGTATGCACCCGGGCGTTGCGCCAGTGGCGATCCAAGCTGTGCTCAATCAGGGTCGCCTGGCTGCCGGCCAGTTCGAACAGTGTGCTGCCGGCGGCCAGGGAGATTTCGGTGCTGAGGGCGCGTGCTTCGGCGACGGCAATCGAGGCGGCCGCGACGGTCTCGGCATTCGTGTCGGCCTGGGCCTTGTCGAGGAGTTCACCGGCACGTTCCAGCAGCGCCTCGGCGGCGTGCAGGCGAATGCTCAGGTGGCCGAAGCTCTTGAGGGTCAGCGGATCGTCCGTGGCGTTTTCGTGGGTGGCGTCGATCCAGGGCCGGGTTTTCGTGCGCACGAAATGCAGCGCATCTTCATACGCGGCGCGGGCGATGCCGGTGTCGATGGCGGCATGGAGAATCTGCGCCAGCGGGCCGACCGGAGTCGGGCGCTCGAAAGCGCTTTGAAAGGGGATCACATCTTCGGCTGCGACGTAGACATCTTCGAACACCACCGAACCGCTGCCGGTGGTGCGCTGGCCGAAGCCGCTCCAGTCGTCGATCACGCTCAGGCCCTTGCTGTTGCGCGGGACGAACGCCAGTTGCTGCACGCCGTTTTCATCCACCACCGAGGTGGGAATGCGCTGGGCGTAGATCGCGCCCGTGGCGTAGAACTTGCGACCGTTGATGCGATAGCCGCTACCGTCGCGAGTCAGGCTGGTGACGCGATCGTGTGCGGTTTTGGTGCCGAGTTCGGCCAACGCATTGCCGAAGCGTTGCCCGGCCAAAACCTCGGCGTACAGGCGTTGCTTCTGCTCGTGGCTGCCGTTCACCCGCAGTACTTCGAGGGCATAGAAATGGTTCTGCGGGATCTGCCCCAGAGAGCCGTCGGCCCGGGCGATCAAGGCGATGACCTTGGCCAGGGTGACGTTGGAAACACCGGCGCCGCCATACTCTTTTGGCACGCTGATGCCCCACAGGCCCGATCGGGAAAACACTTCCAGTTCCGGGTGTGGCAAGCGGCGTAAACGGTCGCGTGTGGCGCTGTCGCGTTTGAAGTCTTCGGCAAGGTCGCTGGCGACGATCAGCGCTTGTTCATCGCTGGCGATGACCGCGACGTGGTGAGAACTTGTCATGTGTTTCTCCAGATGTCTGGTCGTCAGATCCAGGAATGGCGATTAGGCAGCGTGCCGTTGAGGCGATAGGCGCCGACCGCGTGATACTTCCAGCGCACCGGGTCGTGCAGGGTGTGCACCCGGGCGTTGCGCCAGTGGCGGTCGAGGTTGAATTCGGCGAGGGTCGCGCGGCTGCCGGCCAGTTCGAGCAGCTTTTCGCTGGCCAGCAACGAAATCTCGGTGGTCAGCACTTTGGCTTCGGCCACGGCAATCGAGGCGCGGGCGGCGGACTCGGCGGTGAGTGGTGCGGCGCTGACGTCATCGAGCACTTGCCCGGCCTTGCGCAGCAGTGCTTCGGCGGCGTGCAGTTCGATTTTCAACCTGCCGATATCGGCGATCACGTACAGGTCATCACTGGCCCGCTCGACCTTGGCGTCGATCCATGGCCGGGCGCGGGTTTTCACGAAGTCGATGGCGTCGTCGATGGCGCCTCGGGCGATGCCGGCGTCGATGGCCGCTTGAATCAGCTGCGAGACGGCACCCTGGATGTTCGGCGTGTCGTTGATCCGCCAGTTATCCACCACCAGTTCGGGATCGGCCTGCACGTTGTTGAGCAAAATCGTGCCGCTGGCGGTGGTGCGCTGACCAAAACCGGACCAGTCATCGACAATGCGCAATCCCGGTGTGCCACGACGGATGAACGCCAGCACCTGCTTGCCATCGTCGTTCAACGCTTTGACCGCAACCCAATGAGCGAACAGTGCGCCGGTGGAATAGAACTTCTGGCCATTGACGACGCCGTCAGCGGTGATGCGCGCCTTCAGTTCCAGGGTGTTTTTGGTGCCGCGTTCCGGCCCGGCATTGCCGATGCGCCAGCCTTCCAGGACGCTTTTGAACAGTTGTTGTTTCTGCGCTTCGGTGGCGCTGCCGAGCACCAGGTTAAGAATGCCGAACTGGTTTTGCGGGATCTGCCCAAGCGCCGGGTCGGCGGCGGAAATGATCGCGAAGACCTCGGCCAGGGTGACGAACGAAACCTGCGGGCCACCGTACTCGCGGGGGATGGAAATGCTGCCCAGGCCGCTGCGGGTGAACTGCTCGATTTCCGACCATGGGAGCTTGCGCTGCTGGTCTCGTTTGGCTGCTTGCAGGCGGGCGACTTGCGCCAGTTCGTGGGCCGCCTTGATGGCTTGAGCGTCGTTGCGCAAGATTTGTGCGGGCAACAATAACGGGGCGATGTCCAGGTCACTCTGGACGATTGCATCTGTCAGACTGGACATCAGTGCCGCTCCTTGGCTGCACGCAATGCCCTGGCGATCTGCACTGGGGTGATTGTGTTCCGGACCATACCTACCTCACATCTTATGGAAGCGCCGCTTGTGGCAGCGCATGAAAACAAGGATGTCCGGTGGTCCGGTGTATATACCCTAAACGTGTATAAATATTTTATGAACTAACTTTTAGGAATATAGATAGAAGGGTGTTCTCGAGGGAGAGCGCAATCCCTGTGGCGAGGGGGCTTGTCGGATCGCCGCACCGTCCCGTTCGACTGCGCAGCAGTCGCAAAACCTTTCTCCACGATTTATTTGAATGGACTCAATTGCAGGGTTTTGGGGGCGCTTCGCACCCCAACGGGGGCAAGCCCCCTCGCCACAGAAGCGGTGTTCATTGCCTGCGGGGTTCGGCGGCCTTGAGCACTTTTTTCGGGGGGACTTTCAGATAAGGATTGGCGCAACCGATTTTCAGCGTACGGGCTGGCGCCCAGCGGGAGTTGTTTCCCACCCGGTCGAGAATGCAGTACGTCACTTCCAGCCGCAGGTCTTCACCGGCTTCGAGGATGATGGCCGGCGGTATCCAGACCTGAATCGGCTGACCCACATCGACGGCCTTGAGCCGTGGCAGATCCATGCGCACATCGCCCCAGCGCAGGGTGATTTCGTCGTCGACGGCCATGTTCAGATACGGCTCGATGGTCAAGGGAACACCGCGCTTGACCTGGCTCGGATTGACCCCCTGACGGCGAATCGCCTCGGGAATGCTCACCGGTGCCAGGCACTGGTTTTCATCGCCGCACAGTGCGGAGGGTTGGCCACCTGGGCAGTCGAGTTTGATCTGCACGTTTCGGCTGGCCGAAATCACCGGGTCTCGACCCACCTGCATGACCCGGTAGTGAATGCGCGAGGTCCCGTTGGCGACAAAACTTTCAGGCACCCGCAGCTGCACCGGTTGGCCGACATCGCTGGCCGTCAGCACGCGGGAGGCCACGTAGCAGCTGTCCCAGAACAGTTCGATCAGGTCGCCTTCGTCCATGGCGGGGTAGGGCGCCACATCGATCAGCAGGTGCGCCGCGCAAGTGACGTTGATGCCGGTCTTGTTGGATTGCGCCAGGGTCGGGGCCACAAGCCCGGATTTGTTCGAGGTGCTTTTCATGAAGTCTCCTTGAAGTCTTGCAGCGAAGTCCGTTTCTGGGAATTCAAAAACTAAATATCGAACAGCAAAACCATTCATTACTTTTAATTGAAATAATGAGTTTTGGCGTGAAGAGTGATGTTGGTCGGAGACTAGATAAGAGTCAGGGGGAGCAAGTGTCAATGAGATTTATTAGTTGTGGGTGATGCGTGATGTTATTCAGAAAGTTCCTACGGCGCAAAGTAAGTAAACCATGCCGCTGCGTCGAATTTGTCCGCTGAAAGTGGCTGAAGCCGGGCGGATCGGCTGGCGTTGTTGGCCAGGTGCTGCGAAAGGAACATGGTGGAGGTAGGGGGGGAATTGTTGCGATGCATATATATGTACCGCGCGCGCGTACAAAATATGTATATAGAATAGATGGATTTAGTTTGGTATTGATGAGGTGTTTTTTTTCGGGGGTGTCACTTCCGTCCATGGAAGATGACCATTGTTGAGCAGGGTTGTTAGTTGTGGGCGTTATTCAGAAACTTGCTGAGAAACTGTTTTGTCCGCTCCTCTTTCGGGTTGGCAAACAATGCCTTCGCTTCGCCTTGCTCGACGATCACACCCTTGTCGAAAAACACCACCCGGTTGGCCACGTCCCGGGCAAAGCCCATTTCGTGGGTAACGATCACCATGGTGCGCTTCTCTTCGGCCAGGCCGCGGATGGTCGCCAATACCTCGCCCACCAGCTCCGGGTCGAGGGCCGATGTCGGCTCATCGAACAGGATCACTTCGGGCTCCATCGCCAGCGCCCTGGCAATCGCCACGCGCTGTTGCTGGCCACCGGAGAGGCGACGCGGGTAAGCGTCCTCCTTGCCCGCCAGGCCGACCTTGGCCAAGAGCTTCTTACCCAGGGCAACGGCGTCGGCATGTGGGGTCTTCTTGACCACGATCGGGCCTTCGATGACGTTTTCCAGGGCGGTGCGATGGGGGAACAGGTTGAAGTTCTGGAACACGAAACCTACGTGCTGGCGCAAACGCCGCACCAGGCTCTGCTGTTGGTTCAGGGGACGGCTGGTATCGACCTCGATATCGCCGACCTTGATCCGGCCGCTGGTGGGTTCTTCCAGAAAATTCAGGCAGCGCAGGAAGGTGGTCTTGCCCGAACCGCTAGGGCCGATGATCGCGACCACCTCGCCTTCCTTGACCTCAAGATCGATGCCGTTGAGCACGACTTGACCCTTGAACTGCTTTGTCAGTTTTTCCACGACAATCATCGGGTCAGGACTCCTGGTCGTGCCGATTGACCCGCGCTTCCAACTGGTTCTGCAGGTGCGACAGCACCGTGGCCAGGACCCAGTAGATCAGTGCGGCGGCAAGATACATGGTGAAGATTTCGAAGGTGCGGGCGGTGATCAGCTGCGCCTGACGGAACAGTTCCGGCACCTGGATGGTAGCGGCCAGCGCGGTGTCTTTTACCAGCGAAATGAAGCTGTTGCCCAGCGGCGGCAATGCGGTGCGCATCGCCTGCGGCAGGATGGCCCGGCGCAGGGTCTGCGCGCGGGTCATGCCGATACTGGCAGCCGCTTCCCACTGGCCGCGCTCGATGGAGCTGATCGCGGCACGCAGGATTTCACAGGCGTAGGCGGCCATGTTCAGCGAGAAGCCGATCAGGGCCGCTGGCAGCGGATCCAGTTCCAGACCCAATTGCGGCAAGCCGTAATAGATCACGAACAGTTGCACCAGCAACGGCGTGCCGCGAAAGAACGACACGTAGATGCGGGCGATCCAGCTCACCAGTTTGAAGCGCGACAGGCGCATCAGCGCCAGACCGAACCCCATCACCAGGCCGAAAAACATCCCGCCCAGGCTGAGGATGACCGTGTAATACGCGCCCTTGAGCAGAAAGGGCGCGGAGTCCAGTGCGAGTTGAAAAGCTTCTTCCATTATTGAGTGACGTCAGCGCTGAAGTATTTTTCCGAAAGCTTTTTCAGCGTACCGTCGGCGCGCAGCTTGTCGATGGCTTTGTTCACAGCTGCCAGCAGCTCAGGCTCGCCTTTGCGCAGGGCAATACCGGCTTCCTGACGGGAGAACGCATCACCGGCGGCGGTGGTGTCCTTGGCTTTCTTGGCGTATTCGAGCGCGGCCAGGCGGTCGATCAGAATGGCGTCGATGCGGCCGACACGCAGGTCCTGGAACTTGGTTGGATCATCTTCGTAGGTGCGGACGTCAGCCTTGGGCACATTTTCTTTCACCCACTGCTCGTAGTTGGTGCCCAGGCCTACGCCGACTTTCTTGCCAGACAGGTCAGCGGCGGACTTGATGTTCAACTCGGCGGCCTTCTTCGTCAGCACCAGCGCCTGAATACCGGAAACGGTGTACGGCTCGGAGAAGTCATACTTCTTCTTGCGCTCTTCGGAGATGGTCACCTGGTTGATCACTGCGTCCAGGCGCTTGGATTCCAGGGCCGCGAGGATGCCGTCCCATTTGGTCGGTTGCAGCTTGACCTTCACGCCCAGCTCTTTGGCCAGGGCTTCGGAGAACTCGACTTCGAAGCCGGCCAGTTTGCCGTCGGCGTCGACGAAACTGAACGGTGGGTAGGTGCCTTCCAGGCCGACGTTGATCACGCCTTTGTCCTTGATTTGTTGCAGTTGCTCACCGGCAACCGCCTGGCCAATCAGGCCGGCGCTCAGTGCCAGGCCCAGCGAACCCACCAGCAGATTGCGACGTAGTGCGGAAAAATTCATGACAAGCCCCTGTGTTTTCTTATGGAAGACGCTTTTGTGAAAATTTGGCGAAATCGGGAATTAAGCGACAGCGCTATCCTGCCTTAAAGCAGCGTATGCGTCTCTCGAGAAATTCGCCTGTAGCATGACTATATGATGGCGTTTTTAGATTGGAAAATAATAATTAATCTTCTGGTTATTCCACTTTGGAATAGCTTGCGTTTTTACTGTAGGAGCGTGCTTGCACGCGATGGACGTCAACGATAACGCTGGCAACCTGACACCCCGCGGTGCCCTGTCGTCCATCGCGAGCAAGCTCGCTCCTACAGAAAATCCTTGTAGGCAAACAGCGCCGGTGCCCCGCCGGTGTGCAGGAAGATAATCGGCCCCTCGTTGAAACGCTGACGGCCGATACCGTCCAGCAAGCCCGCCATGGCCTTGCCAGTGTAGACCGGGTCCAGCAGCAAGCCTTCCTGGCTCGCCAGCAGTTTCACCGCCGCCAGTGTGCCGGCATTCGGCTCGCCATAACGCGGGGCGAAATACTCATCCCACAGCTCGACCTTGAAAGCCTCCGGCAGGCTGACGCCCAGCAACTCGGCGGTGCGTTCGGCCAGGCCTTGAACCTTTGGTCGCTGATCTTCATCGCTGCGCGAAACCGTCACGCCAATCACTGGCAGATCCGGCAGCGCTTCACTCAAGGCCAGTGCCAGGCCGCTGTGGGTACCGGCGCTGCCCGAGGCCAGGACCACAGCGGCGAACTTCAGGCCGGTGTCCTTGATCTGCTCGGCCAGTTCCAGCCCGGCGCGTACGTAACCCAGGGCGCCCAAGGCATTGGAACCACCGATCGGCACCAGGTACGGCTTCTTGCCGTTGCTGCACAGTCGGTTGGCCAGGGCTTGCAGTTGCTCGTCGGCGTTATCGAGGTTTTCCACCAATTCGACCTTGGCATCGAACAGGTCGAGCAGCAGGCGGTTGCCGTTGCCGGTGTAATTGCTGTCGTCAGTGCCGAGAGGATTTTCCAGAAGGGCTACGCAGCCCAGACCCAACTTTGCGGCAATGGCGGCTGTCTGGCGCACGTGGTTCGATTGCAGCGCCCCCGCCGTGATCAAGGTGTCGGCACCCTGGGCCAAGGCATCGGCGGCCAGGTATTCGAGTTTGCGCAGCTTGTTGCCGCCCATCGCCAGCGGCGTCAGGTCATCGCGCTTGACGTACAGGTCGCGGCCCAGCCAGGTCGACAGGCGTTCGAGTTTTTCCAGGGCGGTGGGCTGACCGAGCAGGTCGAGGCGGTTAAAGCGGGCGAGCTGTTGTTTGATCATGAGTCCGTACTGGCGGTTGAAGATCTCAGGACTATAGGCACGCCCAAAAGCCGGGGCAACCGTCAATCGCTTATAGCCAATCGAACTGAGCACAGCACTATTGGTTCTTAATTTGCCTCGCGACCCTTGCCGTAAAGTAATCGCCGTCAGTGCGGCCAGACAGTCCGGCCGCCCGTGAGGAGTTTTTACCGTGAGTGAGCGTTCCAGCCATTGGCAATTGCAGACCATCGTCAGCCAGCTGCGCACGGCACGTGAACAGTGGCGTGCACAAAACGGCCGGGCCAGCGGCGAGCAGGGCGGTCGCGAATTGCCGTCCCGCGCAGCCATGGCGGAGATTCTCGAAGCACTGTGCGGTGCGTTGTTCCCGATGCGCCTGGGGCCGGTTGACCTGCGCGAAGAGAGCGAAGATTTCTACGTCGGCCACACCCTCGATGTGGCGCTGAATGCGCTGTTGGCCCAAGCGCGGCTCGAATTGCGCTACGCCGCTCGCCACAGTGCCCAGGCCGAGACTGAAGTCGAAGCCAAAACCATCCAGATCATTCAGGACTTCGCCCTCGCGTTGCCAGGGTTGCGCAGCCTGTTGGACACTGACGTGTTGGCTGCCTATCACGGTGACCCGGCGGCGCGCAGTGTCGATGAAGTGCTGTTGTGCTACCCGGGGATTCTGGCGGTGATTCACCATCGTCTGGCCCACCATTTGTATCGCGCCGGGTTGCCGCTGCTGGCGCGGATCAGCGCGGAAATCGCTCACTCGGCCACCGGCATCGACATTCACCCTGGAGCGCAGATCGGCCGCAGTTTCTTCATCGACCACGGGACGGGTGTGGTGATTGGCGAAACCGCGATCATCGGCGAGCGCGTGCGGATCTATCAGGCGGTGACTTTGGGCGCCAAGCGCTTCCCGGCGGACGAAGACGGTCAGTTGCAGAAAGGCCAGCCACGACACCCGATAGTCGAGGATGACGTGGTGATTTATGCCGGGGCGACGATTCTCGGGCGGATCACCATCGGTCAGGGCTCGACCATCGGCGGCAATGTCTGGCTGACCCGCAGCGTGCCGGCGGGCAGCAACCTGACCCAGGCGAATCTGCAGCATGATGATGGGGCGCAGAAGTAGGCCTCTAAATCTCCACTGATTTTTCTGGCCTCATCGCGAGCAGGCTCGCTCCCACAGGGGAACGCGGTCAACTGTGGGAGCGAGCTTGCTCGCGATTGGATTTCAAGCCGAATCGAGCCAGTGGCCCTGATCTGATCCTGCGCCGAACCCTCCCTTGAGCTAGCGTAATACCAGTACCGCCGAGCCCTGCGATTAGTCCTTAGCCCCCTATCCATGTTTAACTTGAACGTTCATTCAAGTTAAACCGGCGGTTCGCTGCCCGCTCACAACAGGAGGCTTGCCTTTGCTGAGTCCGATTTCTACAGCCACGTTTTACCCCTTCGAGGTGCACCGAACATGAGTGCATCGTCCATCCCTCCAAGCGGCCTGATCCGCATGAATCCGCCGGTGTTCTGGTTCTCGGCAAGCTTCATTCTGTTGTTTGGTGTCGTTGTCATCGCCATGCCCGAGCAGGCCGGTGCCTGGTTGCTGGCGGCGCAAAACTGGGCGGCCAATACGGTCGGCTGGTATTACCTGCTGGCGATGACCCTGTATCTGGTCTTCGTGGTGGTCACCGCCTTGTCCGGCTACGGCAAGATCAAGCTCGGTGCCGACCACGACGAACCCGAATTCAGTTATTTGTCCTGGGCCGGCATGCTGTTCGCCGCCGGGATCAGCATCACCCTGTTTTTCTTCTGTGTGTCCGAGCCGCTGACCCACATGCTGCAACCGCCCCAGGGCGAGGCCGGTACGGCAGATGCTGCGCGCCAGGCGATGCAGATTCTGTTTCTGCACTGGGGCCTGCATGGCTGGGGCGTGTTCGCCTTTGTCGGCATGGCGCTGGCCTACTTTGCCTACCGGCATAACCTGCCACTGGCCCTGCGCTCGGCGCTGTATCCGCTGATCGGCAAGCGCATCAATGGCCCCATCGGCTACGCGGTGGATGGTTTCGGCATCATCGCCACGGTGTTCGGCCTCGGTGCCGATATGGGCTTCGGTGTGTTGCACCTCAACTCGGGCCTGGACTACCTGTTCGGCATCGCCCATACCCAATGGGTTCAGGTCGGCCTGATCACCTTGATGATGGGCGCTGCGATCATCGTTGCCGTATCCGGCGTCGACAAGGGTGTGCGAGTCATGTCCGACATCAACATGCTGCTGGCCTGTGCGCTGCTGCTGTTCGTGCTGTTCGCCGGCCCCACGCAGCACCTGCTCAACACCCTGATCCAGAACCTTGGCGATTACCTCGGCGCCTTGCCGATGAAGAGTTTCGACCTCTACGCCTACGACAAACCCAGCGACTGGCTGGGCGGCTGGACAGTGTTCTACTGGGCCTGGTGGATAGCATGGTCACCGTTCGTGGGTCTGTTCATTGCTCGGATTTCCCGTGGTCGCACCATCCGCGAGTTCGTCTTCGGCGTGCTGTTGATTCCGCTCGGCTTCACCCTGGCGTGGATGTCGATCTTCGGCAACAGCGCCATCGATCAAGTGCTCAACCACGGCATGAGCGCTCTCGGCATGTCGGCCATCGACAATCCGTCGATGACGCTCTACCTGTTGCTGGAAACCTACCCGTGGAGCAAAACCGTCATTGCGGTCACGGTGTTCATCAGCTTCGTGTTCTTCGTCACCTCCGCCGACTCCGGCACCGTGGTGCTGTCGACGCTGTCCGCCAAGGGCGGCAATCCTGATGAAGACGGGCCGAAATGGCTGCGGGTTTTCTGGGGCGCGATGACCGCATTGGTGACCAGCGCGCTGCTGTTTTCCGGCAGTATCGATGCGTTGAAGTCGGCGGTGGTCCTGACCTCGTTGCCGTTCTCGCTGATCTTGCTGTTGATGATGTGGGGGCTGCACAAGGCGTTTTATCTGGAATCGCAGAAGCAGATTGCGCAGATGCATTCCTTGGCACCGGTGTCCGGTTCACGGCGGGGCGGTTGGCGCCAGCGCCTGAGTCAGGCGGTGCATTTCCCGTCGCGGGATGAGGTCTACCGTTTCCTCGATACGACGGTGCGTCCGGCGATTGAAGAAGTGTCTGCCGTGTTCACCGAAAAGGGTTTGCACGTAGCGACACACCCGGACCCGGCCAATGACAGCGTCAGCCTGGAAATCGGCCATGGCGACCAGCATCCGTTCGTTTATCAGGTGCAGATGCGCGGCTATTTCACGCCATTGTTTGCCCGTGGCGGGATGGGTTCCAAGCAACTCAACAATCGTCGTTACTACCGGGCCGAAGTGCATTTGAGCGAGGGCAGTCAGGATTACGATCTGGTGGGCTACTCCAAGGAACAGATCATCAACGACATCCTCGACCAGTACGAACGGCACATGCAGTTCCTGCATCTGGTGCGTTGATCAAGGCTTTCACGTTTCGGTGGTCAACACCATGAACAACACCAGCGCCGCCACCGGGACACCGAACACGGCGCTACCGACCACCAGTTCGCTGCTCAATGGCTGGCCGGCATGCACTATGCCGACTGCGCCATTGATTAGCGTCAGCGCCAGCCACAGCAGGATAAAACTGTAGGCCAGGGTCTGGCGGGTGAAGCCGACTTTCTCGCCGATGTAGAGCATCAGCGCCAGGAGAATCAGGCCGAAGGTGATGATGATGGTGGTGTGCATGGTGGGTTCTGCCTGCCGGATATGTATTGACGGGGCGACCGCCTTCGCGAGCAAGCCCGCTCCCACATTGATCCTGATTGCTCACAAAATTTGTGTTCAAAGGAGATCTCTTGTGGGAGCGGGCTTGCTCGCGAAGGGGTCACCTCGGTATTGGTTTGAGCATAGTTAAACCAACCCACCATTCACCCGCAGAATCTGCCCGTTGACCCACGCCGAATCCGGCCCGACCAAAAGCGACACCACACGGGCAATATCTTCTGGCTGACCCAAACGCTCCAGCGGCGCCATTTTGGCGAAGGTCTGGATCTGTTCTTCGCTCTTGCCATGCAGGAACAAGTCGGTGGCCACGGGCCCGGGAGCCACCGCGTTGACGGTGATGTTGCGCCCGCGCATTTCCTTGGCGAATACCTGGGTCAGGGATTCCACTGCCGCTTTGCTGGCGATGTACACCGCGTAGCCCGGCAGGTTCATGCCGACGGTGCTGCTGGAGAAGTTGATGATCCGGCCACCGCTGTTCAGGCGGGTTGCCGCTTCACGCAGGGTATTGAAGGTACCGCGAGCGTGGATGTTGAAGTTCTGCTCGAACAGTTCGTCGCTGTGTTGCGCCAGCGGCAGCACTTTGAGGATGCCGGCGTTGTTCACCAACACATCGACCTTGCCGAACTGGGTTTCAACCTCGTCGAACATCCGGCGTACGTCGTCGGCGTTGGCTACATCGGCCTTGATCGCCAGGGCCTGGTAACCGGCCTGACGCAGCTCCACCACCCGTTTCGAGGCTTCGGTGGCGCTGCTGGCGTAGTTGATGGCAACGGCGAAACCTTCGCTGGCCAGTTGTTTGGCGATGACCGCGCCAATGCCGCGGGAGGCGCCGGTCACGATGGCAACTTTCGGAGTCTGATGAGCCATGTTGGTGTTCCTGTTGATGGGGTGTGAAGCCAATTTCACATGTTTACTCAGGGCGATAAATGCACGAGAGTTGCCTTGACTGTTCAATGATCGCCAACAATCGAGTGCCTGGAGTGAGCTGTGGACCAAGTCAAAGCGATGAAGGTTTTTGTGCGGATCTACGAGCGCAGCAGCTTCACGCAGGCTGCCGATGACCTGAACCTGCCACGCGCGACGCTGACCCACACCTTGAATCAGTTCGAGGCCTGGCTGGGGACGCGTTTGTTGGAGCGCAGCACGCGTAAAGTGCGTCCGACGCTGGATGGCGAGGCGTACTACCTGCGTTGCGTGCAACTGCTGGCAGAGCTGGAAGAAGCGGAATTGGCGTTTCGCGGTGTGGCACCGAAGGGCGGTTGCGGGTGGACTTGCACGGGACATTGGCCAAGCACTTCGTGATCCCGGCTTTGCCACAATTCATGGCGCGTTATCCCGACATCGAGCTGTCCATCAGCGAGGCTGACCGCTTTGTCGACCTGATCGCCGAAGGCGTCGACTGCGTGCTGCGCGCCGGCACTTTGAGCGACTCCGCACTGATCGGAAAACGTGTCGCCAACCTGCGTCAAATCACCTGCGCCAGTCCCGCCTATCTGCGCAAGTACGGCGAACCGAAAAGCCTTGCCGACCTGAGCCTGCACCGTGCGGTGAACTACGTTTCGCGCACGACGGCCAAGTTGTTCCCGTTTGAATTCATGGTGGACGGTGAACTCAAGGAAGTGGCCATCGACGGTGTGGTCTCGGTGTTCGGCGCGGAAATCTACGCCGCCTCGGCGATTGCCGGACTGGGCCTGATCCAGTGCCCGCACTATCGAATGCAAACGCAGATTTCCCAAGGCCTGGTGCAGGAAGTCCTCGTCGACACACCACCGCCATCGATGCCGGTATCGGTGTTGTACCCGCACAACCGACACATGTCGCCCAGGGTTCGGGTGTTTGTGGACTGGTTGGGGGAGGTGTTTGCGGGGGCCACGTGAAGATGAAACAAATGAAACGTTTCAGCCATTAGTCGAATCCGGGGTTTGTCCGGGCGTATGCTGGGCGACTGGCAAAGCAGTCGATACCAGATTCAAGACAGACAAGAGAGGATTCGATGACTTACACCGCTGCCGAAAACCGCTACGACTCCATCCCTTACCGCCGCGTGGGCCGCAGCGGCCTGGTGCTGCCGGCGCTGTCGTTGGGCCTGTGGCACAACTTCGGCGACAGCACGCCGATCGATACCCAGCGCGCGTTGTTGCGCACGGCATTCGATCTGGGCATCAACCATTTCGACCTGGCCAACAACTACGGCCCGCCGTATGGCAGCGCCGAGATCAACTTCGGCCGTTTACTGCGCGAAGACTTCAAGCAGTACCGCGACGAGCTGATCATTTCCAGCAAGGCCGGTTGGGACATGTGGCCCGGCCCTTACGGTCAGGGCGGCGGTTCGCGCAAGTACGTGCTGGCCAGCCTCGACCAGAGCCTGCAACGCCTGGGCGTGGACTACGTCGACATCTTTTATTCCCACCGCTTCGATCCGGACACCCCGCTGGACGAAACCGCCAGCGCACTGGCCACTGCGGTGCAGCAGGGCAAGGCGCTATACATCGGCATTTCGTCCTATTCCGGGGTGAAAACCCGCGAAATGGCGGCGTTGCTCAAAGAGTGGAAAGTGCCGCTGCTGATTCACCAACCAGCCTACAACCTGCTCAATCGCTGGGTGGAAAAAGACTTGCTGGATACCACCGACGAACTCGGCACTGGCGTGATTGCCTTCACGCCGCTGGCGCAGGGATTGCTGACCGACAAATACCTCAACGGCGTGCCGACGGATGCACGGGTCAATCGTCCGGGGGGTGGTTCGTTGCAGGCGTCGCACTTGTCCGAGGCCAACATCGCCCAGGTGCGGGCACTCAACGAAATCGCCCAGCGTCGTGGCCAGAGCCTGGCGCAACTGGCGCTGGCCTGGACCCTGCGCGATCCTCGGGTCACTTCGGCCTTGATTGGCGCAAGCCGGCCGGAGCAGATCATCGAGAACGTCGGGGCGTTGAAGAACCTGAGCTTTAGTGCAGAGGAACTGGCGGAGATTGACCGGTTTGCCCAGGAGGGCGGGATCAATCTTTGGGAGAAGCCTTCTATTGCTGAATAAGTTTCAGGCGGCGGCCTTCAGATTGCTTTCGCGAGCAAGCCCGCTCCCACAGGGAAACGCATTCCAAATGTGGGAGCGGGCTTGCTCGCGAAGAGGCCAGAGCCAACAATGAAGAACCTGGGGTTCAGCGAAAAAACGGCACATCCCCCAACACCGTCGCCCGCTGCATCACCCGCCGCGCCGGCCGGTAGTCATCCACCGCGTAATGCTGGGTCACGCGGTTATCCCAGAATGCGATGTCGTCTTTCTGCCAGCGCCAGCGAATGGTGAATTCCGGCCGCGTTGAATGGGCGAACAGGAACTTCAGAATCGCCTCACTCTCGGTTTCCGACAGCTCGTTGATCTTCGAAGTGAAACCTTCGTTGACGAACAGCGAGCGGCGCCCGCTTACCGGGTGCGTGCGGATCACCGGGTGCGACAGCGGCGGATTCTTGCGCCGTGCTTCTTCCCACTGGGCCAGCGCCTCGGGCGTGTTGCCATAGCGCTCCAGCGGAAATGAACGAGTGAAGTCATGGGTGGCGGTCAGACCTTCGAGCAAGGTTTTCAGCGGCGTCGACAGGGCTTCATAGGCGGCAATCCCGCTGGCCCATAACGTGTCGCCACCAAACTCCGGCAGCAGCTTGGCACTGAGCACCGCACCCATGGCCGGGGTCGGCAGGAAGGTGATGTCGGTGTGCCAGATCGCGTTGTCGCGCACGTCGGTGACGGCGGTGTCGAGGATCAGCACTTCCGGTTGTTCCGGCACATTGGGGTAGATTGGGTGAATGTGCAGGTCGCCGAAATTCGCGGCGAATCGCGCCTGTTGCTGTGGCGTGATCGGTTGGTCACGGAAGAACAGCACCTGATGCTTGAGCAGGGCCTGTTCGATGGCATCGCGCTGCTCCAGGTTCAGCGGCTGGCTGATGTCGATGCCGCTGATTTGCGCACCGAGGGCGGAGCTTAGGGGGACGATGGTCAGGTGGCTCATGGTGGTTCTCTTAAATCCGGGGGGCCGTGCTTTTTGTGGGAGCGGGCTTGCTCGCGAAGAGGGCGTGTCATTCAACATTTATGTCACGTGATACACCGCTTTCGCGAGCAAGCCCGCTCCCACAGGTTTATTCAGTAATCAGTGGGCCTGACCATGCCACGGCACCAGTTTGCGTTGCAGGGCACGCAGGCCAAGCTCCATTGCGAAGGCGATCAGTGCGATCACCAGAATCCCCAGTACCACCACATCGGTGACCAAAAACTGTGCGGCCGATTGCACCATGAAGCCCAGTCCGCTGGTGGCGGCGATCAATTCGGCGGCGACCAGCGTCGACCAGCCTACGCCGAGACCGATACGCACACCGGTCAGGATATCCGGCAAGGCACTCGGCAAAATGACGTGGCGAATCAATTGCACGCGCGTTGCACCCAGCGACTGCGCGGCACGCAGTTTGGCCGGGTCGACCGTACGCACACCGGTGGCGGTGGCAATGGCAATCGGGGCGAAGATTGCCAGGTAGATCAGCAGCACTTTCGACAATTCACCGATACCGCACCAGATCACGATCAGTGGCAGGTAGGCCAGTGGTGGAATCGGCCGGTAGAACTCGATCAGCGGGTCGAGCACACCGCGGGCGATACGGTTGGCGCCGATGGCGATTCCCACCGGCACGGCGGTGAGAATCGCAAACCCGAGGCCCAGTCCGATGCGGCTCAGACTCGCGCCCAGGTGCTGCCACAGGGTTGAATCCATATAACCCGAGGTCGCCAGTAGCCAGCCTTTTTGCAGCACGGCGGAAGGTGGTGGCAGGAACAGCGGCTCGATCAAGCCGGTCGCCGTCACGGCCCACCAAATGGCAACGAGAACGACCAGCGTCAGCACACTGATCCAGCGAGTGCTCAAACGGCGACTTGCCGGAATTACGGCTGAGCCTGGCGTTATCGCCGCGACGGGAATTTCGTAACTGCTCATGCGCGCTCCTGCCGCTGGGCGGCGCTGCGTTGGGAGAACACTTTGGCGAGTACGTGTTCGCGGGTTTCGATAAAACGCGGGTCGGACTTGATCGAGCGGGCCGACTCACCGGCGGCATAACGCTGACCGAAATCGAGGCTCAGGCGTTCGACGATTTGCCCCGGGTTGGGCGCCAACAGAATCAGGTCGGTGGCGAGGAACACGGCTTCTTCGATGTCGTGGGTGATCAGGAACACCGGCTTGGCGGTGCGTTGCCAGACCTGCAGCAACAGCTCCTGCATCTGCTCGCGGGTAAAGGCGTCGAGAGCGCCGAAAGGTTCGTCCATCAGCAACACGCGCGGGTCGGCGGCGAGGGCGCGAGCCAGACCGACACGCTGCTTCTGGCCGCCCGAAAGCTGCCAGATGCGGCGCTGTTCAAAACCGGACAGATCGACCAGGGCGAGCATTTCCCTGGCGCGAGCTTCGCGTTTTTCCCGGGCGATACCGGCCAGCTCCAGGCCGAACCCGACGTTGGCCAGCACGTCTTGCCATGGCAGCAGCGCGTCGTCCTGAAACACCACGCCGCGCTCGGCACTCGGGCCTTTGACGGGCACGCCGTCGAGGGTGATGCGCCCGGCGCTGGGTTCGACGAAACCGGCAATCAGGTTCAACAGCGAAGTCTTGCCACTGCCGGACGGGCCGAGGGCGACCAGCAATTGCCGGGGCCCCAGGCTCAGAGAGATATCCGCCAACACCGGTTCCGGGTTGCCGGGGTACTGTGCGCTGATGCGCTCCAGCTGTAGCAAGGCCATCGCGTTGACTCCCGATCAGTTGGTGATGAACTTGGCGCTGACGTACGGCGCGTAGTCCGGCAGCACGGCCTCGACCTTGCCTTGTTCCTTGAGGAACGCCGCGGTGTCGGTGATGGCTTTGGTGGTCGGTGCGCCGAGGGTGAGCACCTGGTCAGCCGCCAGCGGGTAGACGTTGCCTTGCAGCAGCAATGGAATGTCACTGGCCTTGGCACCAGACAGTTTTACCAGCTTGTCGACGTTGCCCTGATTGGCGAGCCAGGTGTGCGGGTCTTTGCGGTAATCGGCGTAGGCGTCCAGAGTCACTTTGGCGAACGCGGTGACGATCTCCGGGTGCTTCTCGGCGAAATCCTTGCGCACGATCCAGGCATCGAAAGTCGGTGCGCCGAACTTGGCCAGCTCGCCGGAGGTGATCAGCACTTTGCCGTTTTCCTTGGCGACACCGAGGGCCGGATCCCAAACGTACGTGGCGTCGATGTCACCGCGTTTCCAGGCGGCAATGATCGCGGGTGGTGCGAGGTTGAGAATGGTGACTTTCGACGGGTCGATGTTCCAGTGCTTCAGCGCGGCGAGCAGGCTGTAGTGGCCGGTGGATACAAACGGCACGGCGATTTTCTTGCCGATCAGGTCTTGCGGGGTCTTGATCCCGGAACCGTCGCGGGCGACCAAGGCTTCGGCGGCGCCGATCTGGGTGGCGATGAGGAAGGTTTGCACCGGGACTTTGCGGGTGATGGCCGCGGTCAGAGGGCTGGAACCGAGGTAGCCGATCTGCACGTCACCAGAGGCGATGGCGGCGATGATATCGGCACCGTTGTCGAATTTTCGCCAGCTGATATCGGCCTTGGTGGCCTTTTCGTAGGCGCCGTCAGCCTGGGCGACTTTCGCCGGGTCAACGGTGGTCTGATAGGCGACGGTGAAGTCGGCCGCCTGGGCAAAAAAACTCGCGGTAGCCAAGGACGCGGCCGCCAGCAAGCGTAGAGGGAAAGTCAGTTTCATCAGAAAGCTCCTTGTCAGGCGACCGAGTGTCGGCGTGAGAAAGAGACTAAATGATCTAAGAATTCGAAAATAAATAACTTTTTCGAATTAGCTTATGAGAGGACAACTTGAGGAGCGACCGCTACGCGGTCATCGCGAGCAAGCTCGCTCCCACAGTGGATCTTCGGTGTGAGCACAATCGTGCAAACACCATTGAACCTTGTGGGAGCGAGCTTGCTCCGGGCGGCGCTCCGACGATAAGGTCCGCAGGACCTTCAGTTACTGATCGCCAGAATGCTCGCTTGGTACGCTCCGACAAACACATCGAAATCACCGACTTCGTTCTGCTCCAGCTCAGCCTGCTGAGCCAGCGAAGAACGCGCCCGCTCTTCAAACTTCGCCTGTTCCTCAGCCGGCAACGGCTCGCTGCGGAAGAACTCGGCATGGGCCTGGCTCTGGCGCAGGGAGAACTGGGCAAAGCTTTCCTTGTGTTCGGCCATCGCCGCCAATACCTGGGCCGACGGTGTCAGGGACGGGTCCTGGACCTTGGCCATCTGGGCGTCCAGCGACTTGCTGTGGGCATCGCCGCCATGGCTCTGGTCGAGCATCGCCGCCAGAGGGGCGATTTTTTCCAGCAGCTCGCCGGCCCATTCCTTCAGGTCGACCGGCTGGCCATCCCGTTGCAGTTGCAGGCCCGGACGACGACCTTCCTTGACCACGCTGAGGAAGTTCGAAGTCGCGTTGCCACAACTGGTGCTGGTGAGCAGCGGGCTGTCATTGAGCGCGCAGTACAGCAGGAACGCATCGAGGAAGCGTGACTCGGTAAGGTCGATGCCCATCGGCAGGAACGGGTTGATGTCCAGGCAGCGTACTTCGACGTACTGGATGCCACGGGCCATCAGTGCCTGGATAGGGCGCTCGCCGGTGTAGGTCACGCGTTTGGGGCGGATGTTGGAGTAGTACTCGTTTTCGATCTGCAGGATGTTGGTGTTGAGCTGCACCCACTCGCCATCCTGGTGGGTGCCGACTTCGACGTATGGCGCATACGGCGTGGCCACCGCTTTGCGCAGGCTGTCGGTGTAGCTGTTCAGATCGTTGTAGCACGGCGTCAGGCCGGCCTGGGCGTTGCTCTGGTAACCCAGGTCGCTCATGCGCAGGCTGGTGGCGTACGGCAGGTACAAGGTCTGCGGGTCCAGTTGTTCCAACTGGTGCGAACGACCGCGCAAGAAGCCGGCGTCCAGTGCCGGCGAGGCGCCGAACAGGTACATCAGCAGCCAGCTGTAGCGGCGGAAGTTACGGATCAGCGCGATATAGGACGCCGACTGGAAGTCGCGGTCGGTGCCGACAAAGCCTTCGGCCTGCTTGAGCAAAGGCCAGAGTTTTTCCGGCAGGGAAAAGTTGTAGTGGATGCCGGCAATGCATTGCATGGTCTTGCCGTAACGCAGGGCCAGACCCTTGCGGTAGACGTACTTGAGCTGCCCGATATTGGACGTGCCGTAATAGGCGATCGGGATATCTTCCTCGGCCGGCAACGGGCAGGGCATCGATGGGCTCCACAGATACTCGTTGCCAAGCTTGCTGTAGGCAAAGCGGTGAATGCTGTCCAGGCTCGCCAGCGTATCGGCAGGATCGGGCAGGGCCGGGGTGATGAACTCCAGCAGCGACTCGGAATAGTCGGTGGTGATCTGTTCATTGGTCAGCGCGGAACCCAATTCTTCCGGGTGCGGCGTTTGCGCCAGGCGACCTTCATCGGTCACGCGCAGGCATTCACGTTCGATGCCGTGAAGGCACTGTTCGAGCAGAGAGTGGTTAGCGCGCTCGCCGAGCAGGGCCAGGCGGCGGTTGAGAAGTTCGCTCAAGTTGGATTCCTTCACGCGTCAGTCGCCCCAATATGGGGGTGGGCAAGACGGTCTACAAGGGTGAAGTTAAAACTGGCGTTTTCGCCTGGTTTTGGATCTCGCCGCAATCGATGTGGGAGTGGACCTGTGGCGAGGGGGCTTGCCCCCGTTGGGCTGCGAAGCAGCCCCAAAACCTCTGATGTTCCAAGATATTGTGAGTGCTACGCACTCAAACGGGGGCAAGCCCCCTCGCCACAAGCCCGCTCCCACAGGAAATTCCGACACTGTGGTCACAGCGCCGAAATTAACTCAATTTGATGACGACTAGCTACAGGACAGCGAACGTGCCTTGTGCTTTTGCGACCAGTTTGTCGCCCTGCGTCACATCAGCCTCGACCACCAACGTGCGGCGGCCTGGATGAATCACCCGTGCCGTGCACATCACCTCGCCGTCAGAGACGGCGCGAATGTAGTTGATCTTGCACTCGATGGTCGCGCTCTGCTGGTCAAAGCCGTGGGTGCTGGAACAGGCCAGCCCCATGGCAATGTCCACCAGGCTGAACAAGGCCCCGCCGTGCAGCTTGCCGCCGCGATTGCGCAGCTCCGGTTCCAGCGCCAGGGCGACTTGCGCCACCCCGGTTTCCAGGCTGTGCAAGCGGCAGCCCAGTAGCTTGAAAAACGCGCTTTCGGTCAGCCCGGCGGGAATGTCCATCAACGTTTCTTCAGCTGCTTGGCATTGGCGAACAGCGAAGCCATGGCGTTGTTGCTCGGGGTCGCTGCCGTGGTTTCCTTGCGCGGTGCGGTGTTCTGGGATTGGCGTGGCGCCGAACCCGGACGTGCGCCGCGGGCACCGTCGATTTTCTCGCCCGGGGTATCGCTCATGCGCATCGACAGGCCCACGCGTTTGCGCGGGATGTCGACTTCCATGACCTTCACTTTCACCACGTCACCGGCCTTCACCGCTTCTCGTGGATCCTTGATGAACTTCTCCGAAAGCGCGGAGATGTGCACCAAACCGTCCTGATGCACACCGATATCGACGAAAGCACCGAAGTTGGTCACGTTGGTCACCACGCCTTCGAGGATCATGCCCAGTTGCAGGTCCTTGAGGTCTTCGACGCCTTCCTGGAACTCGGCGGTCTTGAACTCTGGACGCGGGTCGCGACCGGGCTTTTCCAGCTCTTGCAGAATGTCGGTGACTGTCGGCAAACCGAAGGTTTCATCGGTGTACTTCTTCGGATCGAGACGCTTGAGGAACGCGGCATCGCCAATCAGCGAGCGAATGTCACGGTCGGTTTCGGCGGCGATGCGCTGAACCAGCGGATAGGCTTCCGGGTGAACCGCCGACGAGTCCAACGGGTTTTCGCCGTTCATGACGCGCAGGAATCCGGCGGCCTGTTCGAAGGTTTTTTCACCCAGGCGCGCGACTTTCTTCAAGGCTGCGCGAGTCTTGAATGCGCCGTGCTCATCGCGGTGGCTGACGATGTTCTGCGCCAGGGTCGCGTTGAGGCCGGAGATCCGCGCCAGCAGTGCCACGGAAGCCGTGTTCACGTCGACGCCGACGGCGTTCACGCAGTCCTCGACCACCGCATCCAGGCCACGGGCCAGTTTCAGCTGCGACACGTCGTGCTGGTACTGGCCGACACCGATGGATTTCGGATCGATCTTCACCAGCTCGGCCAACGGGTCTTGCAGGCGACGGGCAATCGACACGGCGCCACGGATCGACACGTCCAGGTCCGGGAATTCCTTGGAAGCCAGTTCCGACGCCGAGTAAACCGATGCGCCGGCCTCGGAAACCATGACCTTGGTCATTTTCATGGCCGGGTATTTTTTGATCAGTTCAGCGGCCAGCTTGTCGGTTTCGCGACTGGCGGTACCGTTGCCGATGGCGATCAGGTCCACCGAGTGCTTGGCGCACAGGGCGGCGAGCACGGCGAGGGTCTGGTCCCACTTGTTGTGCGGCACGTGCGGGTAAACCGTGGCGTGATCCAGCAGCTTGCCGGTGGAGTCGACCACGGCCACCTTGCAACCGGTGCGCAGGCCCGGGTCGAGGCCCAGGGTGGCGCGCGGGCCGGCCGGGGCCGACAGCAGCAGGTCGTGCAGGTTGTGGGCGAAGACGTTGATCGCTTCGGTTTCCGCGCCATCGCGCAGCTCACCCAGCAGATCGGTCTCCAGGTGGGTGTAGAGCTTGACCTTCCAGGTCCAGCGCACCACTTCACCCAGCCATTTGTCGGCGGCGCGGTTCTGGTTCTGGATGCCGAATTGCTGGCCGATCATGCCTTCGCACGGGTGCATGGTGCCCGGCAGTTCGTCGCCGACTTTCAGCGCGGAGCTGAGGATGCCTTCGTTACGGCCACGGAAAATCGCCAGCGCGCGGTGCGACGGCATGCTTTTGAGCGGTTCGTCGTGTTCGAAGTAATCGCGGAACTTGGCGCCTTCCTCTTCCTTACCGGCAATCACGCGGGCACTGAGGGTAGCTTCCTGCTTGAGGTAGCTGCGCAGCTTGTCCAGCAGGCCGGCGTCTTCGGCGAAGCGTTCCATCAGGATGTACTTGGCGCCTTCGAGGGCAGCCTTCACATCGGCCACGCCTTTTTCCGCGTCGATGAAGCGTGCGGCTTCGGTTTCCGGGCTCAGGGACGGGTCGTTGAACAGGCCGTCGGCCAGCTCGCCCAGGCCTGCTTCCAGGGCGATCTGGCCCTTGGTGCGGCGCTTCTGCTTGTACGGCAGGTACAAGTCTTCGAGACGGGTCTTGGTGTCGGCGAGCTTGATGTCGCGTTCAAGTTGCGGGGTCAGCTTGCCCTGCTCCTGGATGCTGGCGAGGATGCTGATACGCCGTTCGTCGAGTTCTCGCAGGTAGCGCAGGCGCTCTTCCAGATGACGCAATTGCGTATCGTCGAGGCTGCCGGTCACTTCTTTCCGGTAACGGGCGATGAAGGGAACGGTAGAGCCTTCATCGAGTAGCGCGACGGCCGCTTCGACCTGTTGTGGGCGTACACCGAGTTCCTCGGCGATGCGGCTGTTGATGCTGTCCATAAAACCACCTGACAAATTGTGAAAGCAGGCTCGCAGGCGCAGAGATAGGGCCTGGGCGAGTCTGGTTGAGCGGCCTGGCCTGCGCCGCTACCTGGATCAAAAGGTATCCCGTTGACCCGTGAAATCGAACAATTACTGCCGGCGCCATGAAAAAAATGGTGTCCGTCTGTAGTACCTGTCTGATGTTGCCTGACACAAAAGGCCGCGCATTATAACCAGCGTTCCGGCATTCGGGGACATCGCGGGTTGCAGGTGAAATGGCCGGTTTTCTGGCACTAAAGGAAAAATCTGCTAACAATGCACACGGTGCGTATAACGGCAGCTACGCCATAATGCGCGCCGAGATCAAAGGAGCATCCAATGAGCAGCACTGCACAAACTGCTGAAGGCGAAAAAATTCTTATTGTTGACGACGATCCTGGGCTCAGCAGCCTGCTGGAGCGTTTTTTCGTCAGCAAGGGCTACCGCGCCCGCGCCGTACCGAACACTGAGCAAATGGATCGCCTGCTGGCCCGCGAAGTGTTCAACCTGGTCGTACTCGACCTGATGCTGCCCGGTGAAGACGGCTTGACCGCCTGCCGCCGTCTGCGCGGCGCGAACAACCAGATTCCGATCATCATGCTGACCGCCAAGGGCGACGAGCTGAGCCGCATCAAGGGCCTGGAGCTGGGTGCCGACGATTACCTGGCCAAGCCGTTCAACCCCGATGAGCTGATGGCTCGCGTCAAAGCGGTCCTGCGTCGCCAGTCGGCTCCAGTGCCGGGCGCACCAGGCAGCGAAGACGAAAGCGTGACCTTCGGTGACTATGAATTGTCCCTGGCTACCCGCGAGCTCAAGCGCGGCGAAGAAGTGCACATGCTCACCACCGGTGAGTTCGCTGTACTCAAGGCCCTGGTGATGAACGCGCGTCAACCGCTGACCCGCGACAAATTGATGAACCTGGCCCGTGGCCGCGAGTGGGATGCCCTGGAGCGTTCCATCGATGTGCAGATTTCCCGTCTGCGCCGGATGATCGAGCCCGATCCGTCCAAACCGCGTTACATCCAGACTGTCTGGGGCGTGGGTTACGTGTTTGTACCGGATGGTACCGCCACCAAGTGATTGGCGATTTGTAGGAGCGGGTCACGCGGACATCGGATCAATCGATCCTGTCCGCAGACTCGCGATCCGCAATATGCGAGCATCGCTCGCTCCTGCAAGTGTTTAACGGTTATCCATGAAAACCCCCGTTTGGTTTCCCCAGAGCTTCTTCTCCCGCACCCTTTGGCTGGTGCTCATCGTCGTACTCTTCTCCAAGGCGCTGACCCTGGTTTATCTGCTGATGAACGAAGACGTGCTGGTGGACCGCCAGTACAGCCACGGTGTCGCCCTGACGCTGCGCGCCTATTGGGCTGCCGATGAAGAAAACCGCGGCAAGATCGCCGAGGCCGCGACCTTGATCCGGGTGGTGGGTGCCGGCGTGCCGGAAGGCGAACAGCACTGGCCTTACAGCGAGATCTACCAGCGGCAGATGCAGGCGGAGCTGGGTGCCGACACTGAGGTCCGGCTGCGCATGCATTCGCCACCGGCGCTGTGGGTCCGGGCGCCAAGCCTGGGTGATGGCTGGCTGAAAGTACCGCTTTATCCCCATCCGTTGCGCGGCCAGAAAATCTGGAACGTGCTGGGCTGGTTCCTCGCTATTGGCCTGCTGTCCACCGCTTCGGCCTGGATCTTCGTCAGCCAGCTCAATCAACCTTTGAAGCGTCTGGTGTATGCCGCGCGGCAACTTGGCCAGGGCCGCAGTGTGCGCTTGCCAATCAGCGATACGCCGAGCGAGATGACCGAGGTGTACCGCGCCTTCAACCAGATGGCTGAAGACGTCGAACAGGCCGGTCGCGAGCGTGAACTGATGCTGGCCGGGGTTTCCCATGATTTGCGCACGCCGTTGACGCGATTGCGTCTGTCCCTGGAGCTGATGGGCGATCACACGGACCTGACCGACGACATGGTGCGTGACATCGAAGACATGGATGCGATTCTCGATCAGTTCCTGGCGTTCATTCGTGACGGGCGCGACGAGTCGGTGGAAGAGGTCGACCTGAGCGACCTGGTCCGTGAAGTTGCCGCACCGTATAACCAGACCGAAGAAAAAGTGCGGCTCCGGCTGGAGCCTATCCAGCCGTTTCCGCTGCGTCGGGTATCGATGAAGCGACTGCTGAACAACCTGATCGGCAACGCGCTGCATCATGCCGGCAGCGGTGTGGAGGTGGCGGCGTATGTGTCCGGGGACACCAGCGCACCGTATGTAGTGCTGAGTGTCATGGACCGTGGTGCCGGAATCGATCCTTCGGAGCTGGAGGCGATTTTCAATCCGTTCACCCGCGGTGACCGTGCCCGGGGTGGCAAGGGCACCGGGTTGGGATTGGCGATCGTGAAGCGGATTGCTTCGATGCATGGCGGCAACGTTGAGCTGCGTAACCGCTCGGGCGGTGGGCTGGAAGCTCGGGTGCGGTTGCCGTTGGGGTTGCTGCTGCCGCGGGATGCCGTTTAAGGCCTGATTTTTTCAGTGGGGCTGACGGCCCCTTCGCGGGCAAGCCCGCTCCCACAGTGATTTTGGCTAAAACCCTGTGGGAGCGAGCTTGCTCGCGATGGCGGCATCCCTGCCGCCACAAGGCTTGAGGTTTAACCCTTCCCTTTGGTCCGAGTCATATTCGGCCCGCCATTCTTCTCCAGATGCTCAATGATGATCCCCGCCACATTCTTCCCGGTGGTGGTCTCAATTCCCTCCAGACCCGGCGACGAGTTAACTTCCATCACCAACGGCCCGTGATTGGAGCGCAGGATGTCGACACCTGCCACCGCCAGCCCCATGACCTTCGCCGCACGTAACGCCGTCATGCGCTCTTCCGGGGTGATCTTGATCAGGCTCGCGCTGCCGCCGCGATGCAGGTTGGAGCGAAATTCGCCGGGTTTGGCCTGGCGCTTCATCGCTGCAATCACCTTGTCGCCGACGACGAAGCAGCGAATGTCCGCACCACCGGCTTCCTTGATGTACTCCTGAACCATGATGTTCTGCTTGAGGCCCATGAACGCCTCGATCACCGATTCCGCGGCCGTGGCGGTTTCGCACAGCACCACGCCGATGCCCTGGGTGCCTTCCAGCACCTTGATCACCAACGGCGCACCGTTGACCATTTCGATCAGGTCGGGAATGTCATCGGGGGAGTGGGCAAACCCGGTCACCGGCAAGCCGATCCCGCGACGGGACAACAATTGCAGTGAACGCAGCTTGTCCCGCGAACGGGCAATGGCCACCGATTCGTTGAGCGGAAATACCCCCATCATTTCGAACTGGCGCAGCACTGCGCAGCCATAAAAGGTCACGGATGCACCGATCCGTGGAATCACCGCATCGAAACCCTCCAGCGGTTTGCCGCGGTAGTGGATCTGTGGCTTGTGGCTGGCGATGTTCATGTAGGCGCGCAAAGTGTCGACCACCACCATTTCATGGCCACGCTCGGTACCGGCTTCGACCAGACGACGGGTGGAATACAGACGCGGATTCCGCGACAGCACAGCGATCTTCATGCAACACCTGTGGAGGAGGTAGATACCGGGAACACCGGCTTGTCTTGTACGTACTTGATGCCCGGATTGACCACCAACTGGCCGTGAATCAGGGCTTTGGAGCCGAGCAGCAGGCGATAACGCATGGACTTGCGGCAGGCGAGCGTGAACTCGACCCGCCAGACCCGATCACCAAGGGCCAGGGTAGTGCTGATCACGTATCGCACCTGCGCGTGACCGTTTGAGCTTTTAATGGTTTTCATCGTCACCAGCGGTGCTTCGCAGCGTCGGTGGCGCAGTTGTACGACGGAACCCAGGTGGGCGGTAAAACGCACCCACTGCTCACCATCGCGCTCGAACAGCTCGATTTCGGTGGCGTGGAGGCTTGAGGTGCTGGCACCGGTGTCGATTTTTGCCCGAAGGCCGGCGACTCCCAAATCCGGGAGCGCCACCCACTCGCGCAGACCGACAACGGTCAAATGGTCAAATGTCTTCAATAGTGCTCAACCGGTAGAAACCGCTCGGGCCGCACGCGGCCGGATTCGCGGTATTCACGCAGAATAATGATTAAAAGGCGACAGATATCTACGGCCCGGATTTCCAGCCTCGCAAGGAGGTTATGGAATGTCAGCATTGTAATCCGAGACGGTGAAATTCTTGGTACGTCAGAAACGGTAGTACAGTTCACCAATATTTCAGAATGAGGAAATTCCATGGCACAAAAAAACGAAGAGGACGACAAAGTCCGCCTCGATAAATGGTTGTGGGCTGCACGATTCTACAAAACCCGCGCCCTGGCCAAAGCGGCGATTGAAAGCGGCAAGGTGCATTGCCGGGGCGAGCGCTGCAAGCCGGGTAAAGAGCCACGAATCGGCGATGAGTTCGTGATTCGCACCGGTTTCGAGGAGCGCACGGTGGTAGTCCTGGCACTGTCGATCGTTCGTCGCGGCGCACCGGAGGCGCAAACCTTGTATGCCGAAACCCTGGCCAGCATCGCCAAGCGCGAAGAGGCCGCAGCGCAAAGAAAGGCCGGAGCCCTGGGCGTGAGCACCGACGGTAAGCCAAGCAAGAAACAGCGGCGGGATTTGTTCAAGTTTCGTGGCAGCAGTAACGACGACTAATACAGATATTGCTCGGGCGAGTGCCGCGCACTCGCCAGGTTTCACCGCGCCTTCAGGCTCAGACTTGCAATTGACCCGGTGCGCATCCATATCTGTGCCTGGCCAGCAGTGCATCGCATGGACGATATCGCCGCTCGTCGAAAATCACACACAGTCTCTGATCTGTAGGCCATAACCACATTGCCAGCAGTGCAGAGCGGGAAACGACCCGGAACCCATCAGCGCTTGTTCCACCTGCTTGGATCAGGCCCGGATTGTTCATAAAATGCCTTTCATGGCTGAACATTGCGCACCCGAGTGGTCGCGCAAGGTAAATTTCTTGTTTCCTGTAACCATTTTCACTACTTCAGATACCCAGACCTATGACCGATCACGCGGATAACGACTTCACACAACGCTTCATCTTCGATGACAGCGACACCCGTGGCGAGCTGGTTTCGTTGGAGCTCAGCTACGCCGAAGTCCTGGCCAAACACGCCTACCCGCAGCCGGTCGCGCAACTGCTCGGCGAGCTGATGGCGGCCGCATCGTTGCTGGTCGGCACGATGAAGTTCGATGGCTTGCTGATTCTGCAAGCCCGCTCCGAAGGCCCGATCCCGCTGCTGATGATCGAGTGCTCCAGCGAGCGCGACATCCGTGGCCTGGCCCGTTACGACGCGGATCGCATCGCTCCCGATGCCACCCTGGCCGACCTGATGCCTGAAGGCGTCCTGGCATTGACCATCGACCCGAAACAGGGCCAGCGATACCAGGGCATCGTCGACCTCGACGGCGCCACCCTGTCCGAATGCTTCACCAACTATTTCGTCATGTCCCAGCAAGTCGGCACGCGTTTCTGGCTGTACGCCGATGGTCGTCGTGCCCGTGGTCTGTTGCTGCAACAACTGCCGGCCGATCGTTTGAAAGACGAAGACGAACGCGCCGCCAGCTGGCAGCACATCACCACTCTGGGCGGTACGCTGACCGCCGATGAGCTGTTGAGCCTGGACAACGAAACCGTGCTGCATCGCCTGTACCACGACGAGCAGGTGCGTCTGTTCGATGTGCAGAAGCTGCGCTTCCGTTGCAGTTGCTCGCGCGAACGTTCGGCCAATGCGCTGGTCAGTCTGGGTATGGAAGACGCGCAGCAATTGGTGGACGAACACGGTGGCAACATCGAAATCGATTGCCAGTTCTGCAACCAGCGCTACCTGTTTGACGCGGCCGATGTCACTCAATTGTTCGCCGGGGCGGGTATCGAGATGCCGTCAGATACCCGTCACTAAAACGGTTCAGCGCAGGTAAATTCACTGCCTTGCGCCGGATTAACGCCGTTACGACAGGAGGGGCCTACTCTTTTTGGGCTTTTCTGGCATAATCCGGCCCACTTTTTTCGCGGTAGTAGTGCACGACTTTCTACTACAAAAACGTTTGGAGCACTCGGCCACTGGCCGACGGGGAACCTCATGACGCAAGCCAACAATGCCGTGTACACCGATCTGAGTGTTGATGATCTGGTTAAAGAAGCCCTCAATCGCGGTGAAGGCGAGCTTGCCGATACCGGCGCGCTGGTTGTTCGTACCGGTCACCGTACCGGCCGTTCGCCAGTCGACCGTTTCATCGTTGAAGAGCCAAGCACCCAGGCTGCCATCGCCTGGGGCCCGATCAACCGCAAGTTCCCGGCCGACAAGTTCGACGCCCTGTGGGCTCGCGTTGAGGCATTCAACAACGCGCAAGAGCATTTCGTTTCCCACGTGCATGTAGGTGCGGCTTCCGAGCACTACCTGGCCGTGAAGATGACCACCCAGACTGCCTGGCAGAACCTGTTCGGCCGTTGCCTGTTCATCAACCCGGCTCAGTACAACCCGGCGGGTCGTGACGAGTGGCAGGTCCTCAACGTTGCCAACTTCGAGTGCGTGCCAGAGCGTGACGGCACCAACTCCGACGGCTGCGTGATCATCAACTTCGCACAGAAGAAAGTGCTGATCGCCGGCATGCGTTACGCCGGTGAAATGAAGAAAGCCATGTTCTCGGTGCAGAACTTCCTGCTGCCGGCTGCCGACGTACTGCCAATGCACTGCGCCGCCAACATCGGCGAAGAAGGCGACGTGACCCTGTTCTTCGGTCTGTCCGGCACTGGTAAAACCACCCTGTCGGCCGACGAAAGCCGTTACCTGATCGGTGACGACGAGCACGGCTGGGGCGAAGGCGTTGTGTTCAACATCGAAGGCGGTTGCTATGCCAAGTGCATCGACCTGTCCGAGAAGAACGAGCCGGTTATCTGGAAAGCCATCAAGCACGGCGCGGTACTGGAAAACGTCGTTATCGACGACGCCAAGCACGCCGACTACGCCGATGTCAGCCTGACCCAGAACAGCCGTGCCGCCTACCCGCTGGAGCACGTTGCCAAGCGCTCCGAGAAGAACCTCGGTGGCGAGCCGAACGCTGTGATCTTCCTGACCTGCGACCTGACCGGCGTACTGCCGCCAGTGTCGATCCTCAACGAAGAACAAGCGGCTTACCACTTCCTGTCCGGTTACACCGCCCTGGTCGGTTCGACCGAAATGGGTTCGGGCAGCGGCATCAAGTCGACCTTCTCCACCTGCTTCGGCGCGCCGTTCTTCCCGCGTCCAGCCGGCGAATACGCTGAGCTGCTGATCAAGCGCATCCGCGGCTTCGGCTCCAAGGTCTACCTGGTCAACACCGGCTGGACCGGCGGTGGCTACGGCGTCGGCAAACGCTTCAACATCCCGACCACTCGTGCCGTGATCGCAGCGATCCAGAGCGGCGCGCTGATCGGTACCGAGACCGAGCACCTGGACACCATCAACCTCGACGTGCCAGTGGCCGTACCGGGCGTTGAGACTGGCCTGCTGAACCCACGCAACACCTGGGCCGACGTAGCCGCCTACGACGAAGCCGCCAAAGCACTGGCCGGCCTGTTCATCGAGAACTTCAAGAAGTTCGAAGTGAGCGACGCGATCAAGGCTGCTGGTCCAAAGCTCTAAGCGTTGGATTGAGCTAACGAAAAAGCCGCCCCTCGGGGCGGCTTTTTTGTGCGCAAAATTCAGTTTTTCGCGGGCAAGTCAGAATGCGTCGGGCCGTTACAGGCCTTCGAGCTCATCCGTGTCCCAGCGTTGGGCCTTGATGGCCCGGTAGAGCATGCCGATGGTCAATGGCACCTTCTCGCCGCGACCCTTGGCTTTTCGCTTGAGATTCACGTCAAAGCCGTCGGGCTGGAAATAGCGATAACTGTCGAAATCCACGAAGTCGATGACGAAGTAGTCTTCCAGAGTTTCGATCAAATGCCGGGCGTCTGCACCGTTGCAGCCCAGGTCGAAATTGATCGAGGTGCCGAGGCTGATGGTTTTGCGTTCGGGGAAGCCAAGCTCCTCATGCAGCAGTTGCATGAGTTGCTGCATCAAGTGGTCGTCGGGGAGGTTGGAGGCGAGGTTCATTGGGGGAGATCCGTTTGGTCCTTAACGGATCTTATTGGTCGTCGGACTTGAGAGGAAGGGCCGGCTGAGTTGATTGCTCTCGGCTCAGCATTTTCAGTTTGCAAGGAGGACCGACGTTCACCCCGTAGGATCTCGTTCATTTGTTGCACGCTTTCCATTAGCTCATCAAAAAAACTGCTCATGGTTTCCTTCTGTATCCGA
Source organism: Pseudomonas sp. BF-B-30 (assembly GCF_019956305.1). NCBI lineage: Bacteria > Pseudomonadati > Pseudomonadota > Gammaproteobacteria > Pseudomonadales > Pseudomonadaceae > Pseudomonas > Pseudomonas sp. BF-B-30. Next base: position 118,431 of record NZ_JAHBDG010000083.1, read on the forward strand.
TGAGGGCATTGAGTGGTTTGTTTCCAACGGAGCAAATCTTGTTTCTTGATCGCTCCTGCGCAGTGCGTGGGAGCGATCTCCATTAAAGATCAGACCGGAGCTTTCCAGTTGAGCATGCGTTGTTGGGCGACTTTGAGCAGGTCGCAGCCGTCCTGGGTCAGCAGGTAGAGCGCGTGGGTGATGTGCGGGATGTCTTTGAGGTCGCCGTGTTTGAAGCATTGGCAGTGCAGGGTTTGCAGCAATTCGCTGGAGGCCCGGATGCGCTGGAGGGCGGCTTCGAGGATGTCTTGAGGGTTGGCCTCTGTGTCGATGATCAGGGGCCGGGTGTCGGTGAGGTTGGATTGGAGTGGACGGTAGCGTTCGTTGGTGAACGGGTTCCATTTGTTCATTTTATGTATTCTCAAATGTTTTAGATGAAACCACCGCCATCGTGACCAAGCGATGGGAGGCGGACTGTGTTCGGGTTGGTCAACCGGGAGAACACACAAAACCGGCACGCTCGAAGGCGTCCCAAACACAGCCACCATAAAACGTGCAGACACTTGAGTGCCGGCAGCATACAACGGACGCGTTTATGTGTTCCATCGGGTGACCAAGCCCGAGTCGCTGATTTGGCAGCGACACTCCGGACTATAGGAGTGGGTCACTGTTCATCGATAGCCGACAAGTTGTCTTGTTTTGTAGGACCTTGCCGAAGCTTTCATAGGTCGTTGCTGACGGAGTTATCCACAGCGAGATTTCCAGAATGTGCTTGTCCTCAGAAGGACCGCGTTATCGTTCATCACGAGCAAGCTCGCTCCCACAGGAGATTGTGGTGGGGCTTCAGTCGGTGAGTTTCGGCAGGCGCTGCCGGGCGATGTCGAGCAGGTCGTTGCCGTCCTGGGTCAGCAGGTACAGGGCGCCGACGATCTTGGGGATGTCGCTCGCTTCGGCCTGTTTGAAACACGTGCAATAAAGGGTTTCGAGCAGGTCGCTGGCGGCGCGTATGCGTTGTCGGGCGGCGTCGAGGATCTCGTAGGGGTCGGCCTCGGTATCGATGACCAGCACTGGGGTTTCGCTGTAGCGGCTCTTGAGCGGGTGATAGCGGGCTGTCGGCGTGTCGGCTTTCTTCATCGAGTGGGTCCTGTGCGAAATCGGCAAGTGTTCCCGGCAGGCCGAGACACTGTTTTCAGCCGCGCCGGAAACTATAGGAGGACCTGGCGTTGCAGGACAAGATGGCTGAAATGGACAGGCGTTGTAGGGTATTTATCGTGTTCCGAGGAAAAGGCTTACACATTTTCGGAGGTTTGTGCGCCGTAGCCGCTGCCGGTAAAAATGCCTACGGGGTTATTGGTCGCTGTTTAGCAAGTATCGGCAGAGAGGGCTTTGGAAGCTGTCGGGTATTTCGAGTTTTGCGGTGGGTGTGCTGGCCTCTTCGCGAGCCTGCTCGCGAAAGCGATCTCAAGCCCTTCCAGCCATCCGCTGTATCATCCGGTATCGTTTTTGCCCCCGACCTTTTCTCGACTCGCTGCGATCGCCGGCCAGGCTTTTGACTCCGCAGCAGTCAACGGAGTGACAGCTTATGCACAACACCCTGGAACAGGTTTTCGGTTATCCACAATTTCGACCCGGTCAGGAGGCGGCCGTCAGTGCCGTGCTGGCCGGGCGCTCGGCGGCAGCGATTTTCCCCACCGGTTCCGGTAAATCCCTTTGCTACCAATTACCGGCGTTGTTGCTGCCGCACCTGACGCTGGTGGTCTCACCCTTGCTGGCGTTGATGCAGGATCAACTGGCGTTCCTGCAACGCCACGGCATCTCGGCGGGCAGTATCGATTCGGCCCAGAGCCGCGATGACGCCAGCGACGTCATGGCCCGGGCAAAATCCGGCGAACTGAAGATTTTGATGATCTCCGTGGAGCGCCTGAAGAACGAGCGCTTCCGACATTTTTTACAGCAAGTACCGATCTCGCTACTGGTGGTGGACGAGGCGCACTGCATTTCCGAATGGGGGCATAACTTTCGCCCGGACTACCTCAAGCTTCCCGACTATCAACGCCAGTTCAACATCCCGCAGGTGTTGCTGTTGACCGCAACGGCGACGCCCAAGGTCATCGCCGACATGCAGGCGAAATTCGCCATCGCCGCCGACGATGTGGTGACCACCGGTTTCTATCGCCCGAACCTCAATTTGCTGGTGGAGCCGGTTCGCGGAGCGGACAAGCGCCGACGCCTGGTCGAATGGATGAGCCAGCGTCCGGACCAGCCGAGCATCGTCTATGTCACTTTGCAGAAAACAGCCGAGCACATCGCCGAACACCTGAACCGCAACGGCATTCAGGCCGAGGCTTATCACGCCGGGTTGCCCCATGAGCAACGGGAAGCGATCCAGCGTCGCTTCATGGGCGGGCAGTCCAATTGCATCGTCGCCACCATCGCTTTCGGCATGGGCATCGACAAAAGTGACATCCGCAACGTGGTGCATTTCGACCTGCCCAAATCCATCGAAAACTACAGCCAGGAAATCGGCCGCGCCGGGCGTGACGGGCAGCCGTCGGACTGCCTGGTATTGGCCAACCGCGACAGCCTCAACGTGCTGGAGAATTTCGTCTACGGCGACACACCCGAACTGGATGGCATCCGTTGCGTGCTTGAAGAGATGCATGCCGCTGCAACCGAAGGGCAGTGGGAGTTTCTGCTGGGGCCGTTGGCAGACCAGAGCAATATTCGCCAGTTGCCGCTCAAGACCTTGCTGGTGCAACTCGAATTGCGCGGGTTGATCGCCCCGCGCTACGCGTACTACGCCGAGTACCGTTTCAAGTATGTGCAGGAGCCCGAGGTGCTATTGGCGCGTTTCGAAGGCGAGCGCAGGGATTTTGTCGCTGCGATCATCCAGACCTCCAGCCGCGCCCGGACCTGGGCCACGGTGAATTTCGAGGCGCTGTACGAGCAGCATCAGGCCGAGCGCAGTCGGGTAGTCAAGGCGCTGGATTACTTCCAGGAAAAAGGCTGGGTGGAGCTCGAAAGCAAGCAGATGACCGAGGTCTACAGCGTGCTGCAAAGCGGGTTCGACAACGTCGCGTTGAGCGAGGAACTGCACGGCTATTTCACTCGGCATGAGCGCACCGAGATCGCGCGGATTCACGCGATGCTGGATCTGTTCGCCACCGACCGTTGCCTGGGTTATCGCCTGGCCGAGTATTTCGGCGACCACAATGCCCCGCAGCAATGTGGACATTGTTCGGTGTGTCATGGGCAAGTGGCGCGGCTACCGGCACCACCGGAGTTGCCGGCGCTTGTGGATAAGAATTTCGAGGCGCTGTGTGGCGGTTTTATCCACAGGCACGAGCAGCACACGGGCAACGTGCCCTCGGCTGAACGCGTAACACGGTTTCTGTGCGGGATCAGCGTGCCGTTGTTCACCAAGCTCAAGGCGCGGTCGATTCCCGGGTTTGCGGCGCTGGAAGATTATCCGTATGCCGGGGTGCGGGAGTGGGCCGAGCGGCATCTACTCGGTTGAAACACGGTCAGTGTGGGAGCGGGCTTGCTCGCGAAAGCGGTGGGTCAGTCACCATCACTGCCAACAGATGGATCGCCTTCGCGAGCAAGCCCGCTCCCACAGGGATTTGCGGTGTACTCAAAGGGCTACATCCATCCGCTGAATGTTGCTCATCACAGGAATAAATTTCAAAAAAAGCCGGTGGCTGACTATGGTGGTGGCTGTCTTCGGATCGCCAACAAGAGAACAAAACATGAGCCAGACACCGTCGAATATTCAGCGCGCCGCCGTCATCGGCGCGGGCACCATGGGCCGTGGCATTGTCATGTGCCTGGCCAACGCCGGAGTGGCCGTGCAGTGGGTCGACAACAATCCGCAAATGCTGGAGCAAGCGCTGGCCACCGTGGCGGACACCTATGCCCACAACGTGCGTCAGGGCCGCATTGATCAGGGCGAAGCCGATGCCCGTGTCGCGCGCGTTACGGCGGCGGATGGTTATGTGGCCATCCGCGATGTCGACCTGGTCATCGAAGCGGTGTACGAAAACCTTGAGCTCAAGCAGAAAATTTTCCGCGAGCTCGATGGCCTGCTCAAACCTGAGGCGATTCTGGCCAGCAATACTTCGGCACTGGACATCGATGCCATCGCCGCGGTCACACGTCGGCCGCAGCAAGTGCTGGGCCTGCACTTCTTCAGCCCGGCGCATATCATGAAACTGCTGGAAATCGTCCGTGGCGCGCAGACTGCACCGGCGGTGCTCGACGCGGCACTGGCGCTCGGCCAACGCATGGGCAAGGTCAGTGTGGTGTCGGGCAATTGCGATGGTTTCATCGGCAACCGCATGCTCAATACCTATGTGCTCGAAGCGCGAAAAATGCTGCTCGAAGGCGCTTATCCCTACCAGGTGGACGCAGCGCTGCAAGCCTTCGGTTTTGCCATGGGGCCGTTCCGCATGTTCGACGTGGTGGGCGTCGACCTGCAATGGCGCTCGCGCCAGTTATCCGGGATTGGGCAGGATGCTCCGGAGGTCCAGGTGGATAACCGTTTGTGTGAGCAGGGACGTTTCGGCCAGAAGAGTGGCAACGGCTTTTACCACTATGAACCGGGCAGTCGTCAGGCCGAACACGATCCGCAGGTCGACGCACTGGTGCTTCAAGTCAGTGAGGAGCTGGGGTTCCAGCGCCGCGAGATCGGCCCGGAGGAGATTCTCGAGCGCTGCTTGCTGGCACTGGTCAACGAAGGCGCGAAGATCCTTCAGGAAGGCATCGCCGGGTCGGCTCACGATATCGATCTGGTCTACCTCAACGGATACGGTTTCCCGGCGGACAAGGGCGGGCCGATGGCCTGGGCGGATCAGCAAGGGTTGGCGGACATTCACCGGCGCTTGATCGACCTTGAGACGCGTCAGGGTGATCACTGGAATCCGGCGCGGGTGATTGGGGAGCTGGCGGCGGCTGGCAAGGGCTTCGCTGACAAGTGATTGATGCGGCGCCTGCAAGGGCGCCTTCACGAGCAAGCCCGCTCCCACATTGGATATCGGTCGTACGCAAAATCTGTGTTCACCGAAGATCAAATGTGGGAGCGGGCTTGCTCGCGAAGAACGATAACGCGGTTTTCGCCTTAGACTGGCGAACCCACTCCAGGAATCAACGCTGATGCCCCAACGCACCGACTACCCCCACTTCCAGCCCATCACCACCCGCTGGCACGACAACGATGCTTACGGTCACGTCAACAACGTCACCTACTACAGCTTCTTCGATACGGCGGTGAACACTTACCTGATCGAAGTCGGCGGCCTGGATATCCATGACGGTGAGGTGGTGGGGTTCGTGGTGAGCTCCTCCTGTGATTACTTTGCTTCCATTGCTTTCCCGGACCGCATCGAGATCGGTCTGCGGGTGGGCAAGTTGGGCAACAGCTCGGTGCAATACGAACTGGCCGTGTTCAAGCAAGGGGAAGACGAGGCCTGCGCGGCGGGGCGCTTCGTGCATGTGTTTGTCGATCGTGCGTCGAATCAACCTGTGGCGATTCCTGCAGGGTTGCGCGGGGCGCTGGAGCGTCTGGTGGTTCAGTAAGGCAAAAAAAATCGCAGCCCTTGGGCTGCGATTTTTGTTGTACTTACCAGCGAGGCGCTCGAGGCCTTAGTCGCGGTAGTACTTGTGGTGCTTCTTGCGATGGCCATAGGCATGACCACGGCCCGGATGGCCGTCACGGTAGTAACGACGATCACCATGGCCGCGATACGAACGACGATCGTCGTCGTCATCATGATCGTACTCTTTGCCCATGTAGTTACCCAGCGCGCCACCGGCACCGCCGCCTGCTGCGGCGCCGATCAGGCTACCGGTGGTGCCGCCCATGCTGCGGCCGACCACGTTACCGCCTGCTGCGCCCAACGCACCGCCAAGGGCGGCTTCGCCACGGCTGTGTTTGTTTGCGCCGACGGCGCTACCACCCGCGCCACCCAGGGCCGCGCCGATGGTGGAACCTGTGCTGCCGCCTAACGACTGACCGACGACCGAGCCTAGAACCCCGCCCAATGCGCCGCCTACACCGGCTTCGGTGGTGCCGCCAGCAGATGCGATACCGCTGACCAGGCCAAGGGACAACAAGAGAATCGAGGAGAACTTCATGGAGGAACCTCAAGGGGATGACGGCGCGATCCTGAGGCTCTGGAATGGGCGTGACAATCGAAATCCGACGAATAACACGACTTGTATACAATATTGCAAGTTACTGTTTTTTGGACGGAACTTAACGTTTTTTTGCCGGTCTTTTACTACTTCGCAAAGGCCGTTTTCATCAGAGAACGGCCTTTTTTGTGGGCGAAAGGAAAGTACTGAATCTGGAATGTTTGTTGTTTCATCTACCGTATTCGCGAGCAAGCCCGCTCCCACATGGGAACGCATTCCAATGTGGGAGCGGGCTTGCTCGCGAAGAGGCCAGATCAAACGACGTGTTACGCCGACCTGGCCATGATCAACCCGGTCTCACTCGCCGCTTCCAACCGGATCGCCACGAATTTCGACGTCGGCGTATGGCTGTCATCGCCGGTGCTTTCCAGCGGCACCAACGGGTTCACTTCCGGATAGTAGGCCGCCGCTTGCCCGGCCGGGATATCAAACGCCAGCAGCGTGAAACCTTTTACCCGACGTTCAACGCCATCGTCCCAGAGCGAAACGATGTCCGCCTTTTGCCCTGGCTTGAAGCCCAGGCGAATGAGGTCGGCTTCGTTGACGAACAACACATCCCGCTGACCCTTCACACCGCGATAACGGTCGTTGAGGCCATAGATAGTGGTGTTGTACTGATCGTGGGAACGCATCGATTGCATGATCAGGTCCGGCAGTACGCCGGTGGCGCGGGTGCGTTCGTGCACCAGGTCTTTGGGCAGCGCGTTCGAGCGGAAATTGGCCCGGCCCGAAGCGGTGTTCCACTTGCGTGCGCCGGCACTGTTGCCCAGGTAGAAGCCGCCAGGGTTCTTGATCTTCTCGTTGAAGTCCTTGAAGTCGGGAATGGTCTCGGCGATCAGGTCGCGGATGCGGCTGTAGTCGGCCACCAGCCAGTTCCAGTCCACCGGGTGGCTGCCCAGGGTTGCGGCGGCGATGCCGGCCAGGATCGCCGGTTCCGAGCGCATCTGGTTCGACAGCGCCTGCAGCTGGCCATTGGAGGCGTGGACCATGCTGAACGAGTCTTCGACGGTTATCGCTTGCGGGCCTTGGGTCTGGATATCGATGTCGGTGCGGCCCAGACACGGCAGGATCAGCGCGTCCTTGCCGTGGGTCAAATGGCTGCGGTTGAGCTTGGTGCTGATCTGTACGGTCAGGTCGCAGTTTTGCAGGGCCTGGAACGTGCGCGGGCTGTCCGGCGTGGCCTGGGCGAAGTTGCCGCCCAGGCCGATGAAGACTTTAGCCCGGCCTTCAGCCATCGCATGAATCGCTTCGACCACGTTGTGGCCGTTGCCGCGTGGCACCTTGAACTGGAAGCGACGCTCCAGGGCATCGAGGAGCGCGACAGGAGGGCGTTCGTTGATGCCCATGGTCCGGTCACCCTGCACGTTGCTGTGGCCACGGACCGGGCACAGGCCTGCACCCGGCCGGCCGATATTGCCGCGCAGCAGCATCAGGTTGGCGATTTCCTGGATGGTCGCCACCGAATGACGATGCTGGGTGATGCCCATGGCCCAGCACATGATGATGTTCTTGCCCTTGACGTACATGCGCGCCGCTTGCTCGATTTCTACCAGGCTCAGGCCGGACTGCTCGACGATCTGCTCCCACGGGGTTTCGTCGATGACGGCCAGGTAATCCAGCACGTTGGCGCTGTGCTCATTGAGGAAGTCGTGGTCGAACACCGCCGGGTCGCCGGCTTTCTGCGCGTCGCGCTCCCACAGCAGGAGGAATTTCGCCATGCCGCGCATGATCGCCATGTCGCCGCCCAGGGCCGGGCGGAAGAACGCGGTGTTGGTCGGCTCGGAGCCGTTTATCAGCATTTCGATCGGGTGCTGTGGATGCTGGAAGCGCTCCAGGCCCCGCTCCTTGAGCGGGTTGATGCACACCACTTGAGCGCCGCGCTTCACCGCTTCGCGCAGTGGTTCGAGCATCCGTGGGTGGTTGGTGCCGGGGTTCTGACCCCAGACGAAAATTGCATCGGCGTGTTCGAAGTCGTCGAAGGTCACGGTGCCTTTGCCGACCCCGACGCTTTGCGACAACGCGACACCGCTGGCCTCGTGGCACATGTTCGAGCAGTCGGGGAAGTTGTTGGTGCCGTAGGCGCGCACGAACAGCTGATAGAGGTACGCCGCTTCGTTACTCGCCCGGCCCGAGGTGTAGAACTCGGCCTGATCGGGGCTCGACAGGCCGTTCAGATGCCTGGCGATCAGGGCGAATGCGTCGTCCCAACTGATCGGCTTGTAGCGATCAGTCTCGGCGTCGTAGCTCATCGGCTCGGTCAGGCGGCCCTGGTATTCGAGCCAATAGTCACTTTGTTCCAGCAGAGAAGTGACGCTGTGTTTGGCGAAGAATTTGGCATCGACACGGCGTTTGGTCGCCTCCCAGTTCACCGCCTTGGCGCCGTTCTCGCAGAACATCACCATGCCCTTTTCCGGAGAATCGCCCCAGGCGCAACCCGGGCAGTCGAAGCCACCGTTCTGGTTGGTCTTGAGCATGATGCGCAGGTTCTTCAGCGCGTTGTCACTGGTCAACCAGGCCTGGGCCACGCTGATCAGTGCCCCCCAGCCACCGGCCGGGCCTTTGTAGGGCTTGAAGCGAGGGACGGGTTTCTGGTCGGCTTGACGGTGTTGACTCACGCTTGATTCTCCAACGTTGGGCTGTAGACCCGCGGCGCATTCTTCTGTGGCAGATGGATGAGATTGAGGTTGTGGCGACGGGCCCATTGCACGGCAAGGCCTGTGGGCGACGACAGGCTGACCAGGGTCTGGATGCCGGCACGCAATACTTTCTGGATCAATTCGAGGCTGCAGCGGCTGGTGACAATCGCCAGCCCGCCAGCGGTGGGGATTTTCTGGCGGATCAATCCGCCGATCAGTTTGTCGAGGGCGTTGTGCCGGCCGATGTCTTCGCGGCCCAGCAACAACTCACCCTTGTCGTTCATGAACACTGCCGCATGCACCGCGCCGCAATGCTGGCCCAAGGGCTGGAAGGCGCCGATGCGCTCGCGCAGGCCATCAAGCCATTCGATCGGCGGCAACGGGGCACCAGGCAATACCTGAAGGTCCGGCAACGCCTGCTCGACCGCTTCCACGCCGCACAACCCGCAACCGCTGGTGCCTGCCAGTTGTCGGCGCTGCTGCTTGAGGTTCCAGAACGCGCGGTTGGCGATGGTCACTTGCGCGTATTGCGCCGACCCCGAGCCGCTGAGTTGCAGGTCGTAGATGTCCGTGGCGTCCTGGATGATGCCGCTGCCCAGGCTGAAGCCGACGATGAAATCTTCCAGGTCCGTGGGCGTGACCAGCATGACCGCCTGGCTGATGCCGTTGAAGGCAATCGCCAGCGCGACTTCTTCGGCCAGCGCGGTGCTGGCCGATTCGGAGTATTCGAGATTGCTATAGCTGTACGTCTGGCTTGCGGCGGGCGCGGGCGTTTCGAGGGCAGGCGCCGCGCATGCAGGGCGCTTGGTGTTCATGGCATCACCGACGGTTTGATCAGCTTTAAGACTAGGCGCGGCAACTTGTCGCGTCTAATCGCTAATACTGATCTGCCGATAGATGCCGTCGATCAACCGCCAATCAGCGATTGCTGATAGAGGGCAAAACAGGCTTCTGCCAGCGCCGAGCGCGGTGCGCTGCGACGCATGATCAACCCCAGGCGACCAAGGGTCTGGGCGTTCTCGATCGGCTGCAGGCGCAAATGCTCGGTCAGGCCTTCGAGGCCGCCGTCCAATGGCATCACGGCGCAACACAAGCCGCCGTGCACGGCTTGTAACAGTTGGTGCACGGCATCGGTCTGCAACAACGGCTGCGGGGTCAAGCCACGGCTGTGGAAGTTATGGTCGATGGACTGGCGAAAGTGCATGCCACTGGTGAGCATGCCCAGCGGCAGTTCGATCAACGATTCCCAACTCAATGGCGTTTCGCCAAAGGTGAAGAAGCGTTGATCGTAGAGCAGACCCATGCGGGTTTCGCTGAAGGCCAGGGAGTCGAAGTGTTCGGCATCCAGGCGTTCCAGGTATGACACGCCGAGATCCAGGCGATTGTTCGCCAGTTGCTCGAGGATCTGTTCGGAACTCAGGGCCGAGAGTTCGAAGCGCAGGTTCGGGTGTTCGGCGTGCAAGCGTTGCATCAGTGGCAGCGGATCGAAGCTCGACAACGGCACTACGCCCAGGCGCAAGGTGCCGACCAGATTGCCGCGACAGGCGGCCGCCTCGGCGTACAAGCCGTCATAGGCCGCCAGTACGGTGCGCGCCCAGGCCAGCACCCGTTCGCCCGGTGCGGTGAAGCCTTCGAAGCGCTGGCCGCGATTGACCAGTGGCAGGTCGAGTTCTTCTTCGAGGCTGCGCAGGCGCATGGACAGGGTCGGCTGGGTGATGTGGCAGCGTGCGGCGGCCTGGCCGAAATGGCGGGTTTCGTCGAGCGCGATGAGGAATTTCAGCTGCTTGATGTCCATCTGCGCTCCAGGGGTTGGGAAGGTGCGGATTCTATCGCAAGCGGGGTCATTGGTCGGGTTGGATTCGTAGGTGACGACCGTGGTCTAGGCTCTGATGTCTGGAACCCGAAACCCAAGGAGAGTGCACCATGAGTCTTTTGAGCTTTGTGAAGGAAGCAGGCGAAAAATTGCTGGATTTGCTGACGCCAGGTAACGCCAACGCCAGTGAGCAGTTGAAGGAGCACATCAGCAAGGTCGGCCTGGGCAACCCGAATGTGCAGGCGACGGTCGATGGCGACAAGGTCACGGTGACCGGTGAAGTGGCGAGTCAGGAAGAGAAGGAAAAGATCCTGCTGGCGGTGGGCAACATCGCCGGGGTGGGCAGCGTGGATGATCAGATCACCGTGACCGGACCGGTGGTGAAGGCGGCCGTGTTTGTCACCGTGGTGAAGGGCGACACCCTCAGCGCGATTTCCAAGCGCGTGTACGGCGACGCCAACAAGTACAACAAGATTTTCGAAGCCAACAAACCGATGCTGACGCACCCGGACAAGATCTATCCGGGGCAGTCATTGCGGATTCCTGAGTAAGTCGTCAAACCGCGTGATGGCCATCGCGGGCAAGCCACGCTCCCACAGGATCTGAGTCGATCACGAAGGTTGCGAACGACGCAGATCCTGTGGGAGCGAGCTTGCTCGCGATAGCAGGCAACTCGGTCTAGAGCCCTGCAATCAAATCCCGATAATCCCCAACCGCCGCGAACTCCGCCGTATCCTTCGGTCCCTTGCGGCTATCCGGCTCTCGCACTGCCAGCAAATGCGCCACGCCAAAGTCCCGTGCACTGCGCAGGATCGGCAAGGTGTCGTCAATGAACAGGCTGCGCGCCGGATCGAAATCGATATCGGCTTGCAGCGCATCCCAGAACTGCGGATTTTCCTTGGGAAAGCCGTAGTCATGGGAGCTGATCAAACGCTCGAAGTAGGGCGCCAGTTCGATTTTTTCCAGCTTCAATGACAGCGCATCCCGATGGGCATTGGTGATCAGCACCACGCGCTTGCCGGCCCGTTTGATCGCCGACAGAAAGGTGTCGGCATCCGGGCGCAGGGCTATCAGATGCGCGGTTTCCAGTTTCAGGTCGCGCACCGACAGTTTCAGTTCGGCGCTCCAGAAGTCCAGGCAGTACCACTGCAACTGGCCGGCATTGCGCTCGAACAACGGCTGCAATTCCATCTCGGCCATGGCCCGGCTGACTCCGTGCAGTTCGGCGTAACGCTGGGGCAGGTGCTCCATCCAGAAGTGGTTGTCGAAATGCAGGTCCAGCAGCGTGCCGTCCATGTCCAGCAGTACGGTATCAATGTCGGACCAGGGTAATGAAGGCATGGCAACGTCTCGGGCAGTAGAAAGATTTCTGGCGTAAACAATCGGGAAAGCCGCGTTATAGTAGCGCGTTCACGCCAAGGAGCTTTGCATGCGCCAGAAACCCACCATACTCGCCCGCGAAATTGTCGCCACCAGTCGATTGTTCTGCGTGGAAGAGCTGAAGCTGCGCTTTTCCAATGGCGTGGAGCGCACGTATGAACGCCTGGTCGGCAAGGGTGCCGGGTACGGCGCGGTGATGATCGTGGCGATGCTCGATGCCGAGCATGCGGTGCTGGTCGAGGAGTATTGCGGCGGCACGGATGAATATGAAATGTCATTGCCCAAGGGTTTGATCGAGCCGGGCGAAGACGTGCTGGCGGCGGCCGAGCGCGAGCTCAAGGAAGAGGCAGGTTTTGGCGCGCGGCAACTGGAGCACCTGACCGAGTTGTCGCTGTCCCCCGGCTACATGAGCCAGAAGATTCAAGTAGTGCTGGCTACCGACCTCTACGAAGAGCATCTGGAAGGCGACGAGCCAGAGCCGATGCGGGTGGACAGGGTCAATCTGCGTGAGCTCTCGGCGCTGGCGCAAAACCCGCAATTTACCGAAGGCCGCGCCTTGGCGGCGCTGTACCTGGCCCGAGACCTGTTGACTCAGCGCGGAGCGTTCCAGCCATGAATTTCCCGCATCCGTTGATGGCGCCGGTCATTGAGCTGGCCTTGCAGGCCGGTGAGGCGATCCTGCCGTTCTGGCGCACAGGCACGGCCGTCACGGCGAAGGCTGATGACTCGCCGGTGACCGCTGCCGACCTGGCTGCGCACCACTTGATTCTGGCCGGGTTGACGGCGCTTGATCCGAGCATCCCGGTGCTTTCCGAGGAAGACGCCAACATTCCCCAAGACGTGCGGGCCGGATGGCAGCGCTGGTGGCTGGTCGATCCGCTGGATGGCACCAAGGAGTTCATCAGCGGCAGCGAAGAGTTCACCGTCAACATCGCCTTGATCGAAAACGGTCGGGTGGTGTTCGGTGTGGTGTCGATGCCGACCAACGGGCGTTTTTACGTCGGTGGTGCGGGACTCGGCGCCTGGCGTGGCGATAAAGGTGGCACGCCCGTGGCGATCAAGGTGCGTGATGCGCTAGCGCCCGGCGAGTCGTTCACCGTGGTGGCCAGCCGTCGTCATTCGAGCCCGGAGCAGGAGCGTTTGCTGGCCGGACTGAGCGCCAGCCTTGGCGAGCTGCAACTGACCAATATCGGCAGCTCGTTGAAGTTTTGCCTGCTGGCCGAAGGGGCGGCGGATTGTTATCCGCGCCTGGCACCGACTTCCCAGTGGGACACGGCGGCGGCGCAAGGTGTGTTGGAAGGTGCGGGCGGTGAGGTGCTGGAGTTGAGTGGTGAGCCATTCAGCTATCCGGCGCGGGAGTCTTTGCTGAATAACTTTTTCGTGGCGCTTCCAGCAGGTGCGTCATGGCGAGAAAAGTTACTGGCGTTGAGTTTAATCTGAAACGTTGATTGCAGGCTGAGACTTGGTTCGACAGCTGTGCTTTTATACACTGTCATGTTTGACAGGTTTCAATTGGCTGATCGGGTGCTAACATTCAGCTTGTAACTTTGGATATTCGGCGCAAGGGTGAAAAGCGGCTCGCTGTTTAAATGGCCGCTCGAGTGTTGTCGCGCAGAATTTATTTCTAGAGTGCTTTTAATCGATCAGCCAGCCAGAGTGATTACTACATGAATATAAAGCATGTGATGTTGTTTTTTGGTCTTTCATTTTTCACAGGGATGGCTTTGGCCGGTACTGTGACCATCAAGTCCCCTCCCCCAGGATTAACGTTAAAAACTACTAGCGGGGTAATAAAGTATGGCGATCCGGATATGGTATTAACTTCAGCCCAAGAGGTTATTAATATCAATATTTCGCCAGAAGCCGAAAACAAAATAATTGGTATGGAAACGATTTCTCATTGGCCAAAACCAGTCGGGGCGCTAAGTAATCAAAATACTTGCAGGATCAATAAGGAATTTATTGGTTTTAGCGTAACGATTGACCTTGTCGGGTACAAAACGGTGACTTGCAACCCTGGTGAGAATAAGCAGAACCATCAACCTGCTTCCGAAGGCATTGCAGACGTGGTTGTTACATACAACAAGCTTCCGGCAACAAACTGATCTAATCGCATAACTTTATAATATACGTCTGCACGCGGTCCGAGTCCTCGGTGGATCGTATAAAACTGCGCTATGCATTACCCTCTGTCATCCTGCATCAGCGGTGCAATACATACTGCCCGACAAACCTCACCGCATCCTCATCACGGCCTTCGTTGACGACCCGTGTATGCAGCGTCAACCGAGCTCGGCTGTATCGCTGGAAGGTGGTCAGGAATTTCTTCCAGATCACCGGGTCCGGCGCCTGGCAAATGGCGTTGGCATCCCCCGTCACCGGCAGCGGATAGCTGATCTGCCCTTCCTGAATCACGATGTGCCCGTCGGTAATGCCTTCTTCTTTAAGGCGCAAATGCAGCCAGCCCCAACCGGCCAGGACCGCGCCGCAATACAGGCTGCCGCCGAACATGGTGCTCTTGTGGTTGACGTTGGCTTCCAGCGGCAAGTGCAGGCGCAGTTGCTGGTCATGCCAGTCGAGCACCTTGAGGCCCATGTCCCGGGTGAGGGGAATGTCGTGATGGAGGACTGATTCCAGTTGTCGACTGTCGCGGCTCATTCAGGGGCCTCTCGCTTGAAGTGGATGATTGGACGGTAGCTCAGTCGAGATCGTCAGGGTGGGCCGAGGCGCCACTGTCGGCGAAACTCAGACCGTGCTTGCGCAGTTTGTCGTGCAGGGTCTTGCGCGGAATGCCGAGGGCTTCGGCGACGCTGCGCACGGAGCTGTGCGAACGTGCCAGTTCGGCGGCGATGAGTGTTTTTTCGAAGTTCTCCACTTGCTCGCTCAAACCGCCGTTGACGACTTCGACCCTGTTGCCAGCGCTGCCTTCCGGCGCGCTGTTGTCGAGGGCCAGTTCCAGCCCGAGGGCAAAACGTTCGGCCGCATTTTGCAGCTCGCGCACGTTGCCGGGCCAGGTGTGGCGCAGCAGCAAGGCACGTTGCCCCGGTTGCAGTTCATGGGGCGGCAAGCCGTGGCGGGCACTGGCTTCATCGGCAAAATACTGGAACAGCATCAGCGCATCTTCGCCCCGTTCGCGCAGCGGTGGAATCCGCAGCGGCGCAACGTTCAGGCGGTAATACAGGTCGGCACGGAAACGCCCTTGATCCGCTGCCTGGCGCAGGTCTTCCTTGGTGGCGGCGATGATGCGGATGTCCAGCGGGATCAGTTGATTGCCGCCCAGGCGTTCGACCACCCGCTCTTGCAGCAAGCGCAGCAATTTGACCTGCACATCCAGGCTCATGCTTTCGATTTCATCGAGGAACAGCGTGCCGCCATTGGCGAATTCGAACTTGCCGATGCGGCGTTTCTGCGCGCCGGTGAAGGCGCCGGGCTCGTGGCCGAACAACTCGCTTTCGACCACTGATTCGGCCAGTGCACCGGCGTTGATCGCCACGAACGGACCGTTGCGACGGCTGGATAAATCGTGCAGCGCCCGGGCCACGACTTCTTTGCCTGCGCCGGTTTCGCCGAGGATCAGCACATCGGCCTTGGTCGCGGCCAGGGCGCCGATCTGCTCGCGCAGTCGCAACATTGAAGGTGAGTGGCCAACCAGCCGTGTGCTCAGCTCGTTGCGGTCGCTCAAGGCCAGCCGCAGGCTGCGGTTGTCCAGCACCAGCCGGCGCAGGGCCAATGCGCGGCGCACGCTATCGAGCAGGGCGTCGCTGGCGAAAGGTTTCTCCAGAAAGTCATAGGCCCCGGCGCGCATGGCCTGCACCGCCAGTGGCACGTCGCCGTGGCCGGTGATCAACAGCACCGGTAGCTCAGGGTCCTGGGCGTGCAGTTCGGTCAACAGCTCAAGACCGTCCATGCCGGGCATGCGAATGTCACTGACCACCACCCCTGGCCAATCACGTTCAAGTTGCGCGGCCAGGCCCTTGGCTTCGGCCAGCGGCAGGATTTTCAGGCCGGCCAGATCCAGCGTCTGGCTCAAGGCCTGGCGCAAATGAGGGTCGTCGTCGATCAACACGACCTGAATGCGGTTGTCGATGGTCATGCACTTCGGTCCTCGGACGGTTGCAGGCTCACGCCCGGTGCGCCTGCGCGCAGCTTCAGGGTAATCAGGGCGCCGCCTTCCTTGTGGTTGGCGAACGACAGTTCACCGCCGAAGGCGCGCATCAGGGTTTCGCAAATCGCCAGCCCCAAACCGAGGCCCTGGGTGCGGGTCTTGGTGGTGTAGAACGGCTCGCTGGCGCGCCCGAGGGCTTCCATGCAAAAGCCGGGGCCGTTGTCGCGAATGTACAGGTTGACGCCATCGGCCGTGGATTGGGCACTGAGCCAGAGTTTACGTGGCGGGCCTTTTTCCGTCAGGGCATCCAGGGCGTTGGCCAGCAGATTGCCGAGTACCTGGCGCAGGCGGGTTTCCCCGGCTTCGACCCACAAGGTGGCGGCGGGCAAGTCGCGGATCAGCTCGACTTCCATGCTGCGTCGACGCTTGGCCAGCAAGGCCAGGGCATCGTCCAGCGCCGGTTGCAGGGCGACGCTTTCCGGGGCATGCCGGTCGCGCCGGGCAAAGGCGCGCAGGTGGGCGATGATCGAGGCCATGCGACCGGTCAATTCGCTGATCAGCTTGAGGTTGCCACGGGCATCGTCGGTGCGTTGGTGATCGAGCAATACTTCGGCGTTTTCCGCGTAGCTGCGAATCGCTGCCAGCGGCTGATTGAGTTCGTGGCTGATGCTCGCCGACATGGTGCCCAGTGCCGACAATTTGCCGGCCTGCACCAGATCATCCTGGGCGCGTACCAGCTCCTGCTGGGCCTGTTCGCGTTCCAGCACTTCCTGTTTCAGGCGCCGGTTCAGGCCTTCGAGATCGCTGGTGCGCTCGGCAACCCGGCCTTCCAGTTCGCGGCGGGCCTTGGCTTCGAAAGCAATGCGCTCGAGGTAATGGCGGCGGCGCTGCATCATCAGGCCAAGCAGCAGCATCAACACCAGCAGCGCTGCGCCACCGATGGCCACCACCGTACGTACCGGGCGGTCGATCAAGGTGCGCGGGGCGAGGATGCTGACGTCCCAGCCGGTTTCGGCGATCTGCCGGGTCTGGGTCAGCCAGGCGTCCGGGTTGAGCTTCAGCGGTTTTGGATCGCGGGTTGGATAGGGCTGGATCGCAGTGATGGCCTTGCTTTCGCCCTCGCTCAACGGGCGGGTCGAGCGGAATCGCCACTCCGGTCGCGAGGTGAGAATGACGACGCCGTTGTGGTCGGTCAGCAGCAATTGTTCCGGGGTTTTGCCCCACAGGCTTTCGGTGTGGTCGAGGTCGACCTTGACCACCAGCACACCAACGATTTTTTCACCGTCGCGCACGCCAGCGGCGAAGAAGTAACCGCGCTTGGCCGAGGTCGTGCCCAGGCCGAAAAAGCGCCCGAGCCGCCCGGCCATGGCTTCGCTGAAATACGGCCGGAAGGAAAAATTGCGCCCGACGAAACTGTCGTGTTTGTCCCAGTTGGAGGCGGCCAGGGTCTTGCCGGTGGTGTCCATCAGGTACATGACTTCGGCACCGGTCTGGGCGGCGATGTTTTTCAGCAGGCGGTTGGCGTTGCCTTGGGTGACGCCATCGTCCGGTGCGCCGATCACGGCGCGCAGGGCCGGCAGGTCGCCGAGGATCTGCGGCAACACTTCATAGCGATGCAGGGTACCCAGCAGGTTGGCGACGTAGAGGTCGAGGGTCTGACGATTCTGACTGGCCAGCTCGCTGCGGTAGTAACGCTCGGCGAGATGTTCCAGCGGCCACAACAACGGCGCCAGGCACAGTGCCAGCAGGGCCAGGCTGCGCCAACGGGGTCTGGGAGGGAGAGTCGGTTTCATGAGCAGCATGCGCCTGTGGGTACAGGCGCATTATGCCTAGGCTTGCGGGCGCAGTCTGCGCACTGTAGGGCAGGTGCGTTTTTGCGCTGAATCTTGCGCCGGGTTTTCAGGCGAAGACTTCGGCATCCTTGAGGAATGCAGCGGCCTGGTCCTTTGCCGACAGCTGCGGCGTGCCTTCCAGTTGCCAATCGATAGCCAGGTCCGGGTCGTCCCAGCGAATGCTGCGCTCGGCGGACGGGGTGTAGTAATCGGTGGTTTTGTAGAGGAACTCGGCGAAATCGCTCAGCACCACGAAACCGTGGGCAAAGCCTTCCGGTATCCAGATCTGGCGATGGTTGTCGGCGGACAGGACCACCGCCACCGATTTGCCGAAATGTGGCGAACTGCGGCGGATGTCCACGGCAACGTCGAGCACTTCACCGGCTGTGACACGAACCAGTTTGCCTTGTGTGTTCCTCAGTTGGTAATGCAAACCACGCAACACGCCTTTTTGCGAGCGGGAATGGTTGTCCTGAACAAACTGAGGATTCAGGCCGGTAGCTTCTTCGAAAGCCTTGGCGTTGAAGCTCTCATAGAAGAAACCACGTTCGTCGCCAAAGACCTTGGGTTCAAGGATCAGAACACCGGGCAGGTCGGTGGTCACTACATTCATGGTGGCTCTCCAGCAGTGTGCGTTGAATGGCCGCCATTCTTGCGCAAAGCGCCGACCGGGGCGAGTACTCAAGTTAAAATCTACCGGCCTGTTCCAGCCCCGGCAAATGACCATTGCCGGTTCCGGGGGGGTTGCGTATCGCCCGAACCAGTGGCGATATAGGCGCCTAATAAAATTTCAGGGGTTGTTGTATGCCGCTCGCCACGTTGATTCATCGCGCCAGTTTGCCCAGCCCGCAGGTGTCTGCGGAGCAAGCGCTAGGGCTGCTGGAAGAACATTACGGGTTCAGCGGCAGGTTGCAGGCCCTTGGCAGCCAGCAAGACCTGAACTACCGCGTCGACAGCGAGCGGGGACGTTTCGTCCTGAAAATCTGCCGTGGCGACTACTCGGTACTGGAGCTTCAGGCGCAACACGCCGGGCTCAAGCATCTGGGCGAGCACCCCGATGTAAATGTGCCGCGTGTTATCGCGGCGAAAAACGGTGCAGACCTGCTGTCGCTGGACGTGGGTGGCCAGGCGGTGCACGTTCGCTTGCTCGACTACATCGAAGGCCAGCCACTGACGAGCCTGGGCCATTTCAACCCGACGGTGGTGTCAGGCTTCGGCCGCCTGTGCGGTGAAATGGACCTGGCCCTGGCGGATTTCGACCATCCGGGGCTGGTGCGAACCCTGCAATGGGACGCCCGCCATGCCCACGCCCTGATCGCGCATTTGCTGCCAGTGATCAAGGATGAAGCCCAGCGCAAACTGATCGTCGAAGCGTCCGGGCAAGCCGAGCGGCATTTGCAGCCACTGCAGGACAAACTGCCGGTGCAGGCCATTCACATGGACATTACCGACGACAACGTGGTGTGGCAGCGCGATGCGCAGCGCCATTGGCAACTGCAAGGCGTGATCGATTTCGGCGACCTGGTGCGCACTTGGCGCATTACCGATCTGTCGGTGACCTGTGCCGCGCTGCTGCATCATGGCGAGGGCGATCCGTTCTGCATTTTGCCGGCAATCCAGGCGTATCACGCGGTCAACCCGTTGCAACACGAAGAGCTGCTGGCGTTGTGGCCGCTGATCATCGCCCGCGCGGCGGTGTTGGTGCTCAGCGGCGAACAACAGGTCAGCATCGATCCGGGCAATGTCTACAGCCGCGACAACCTGGTCCACGAATGGGAGATCTTCCGTGTGGCCACGTCGGTGCCGTTGGCGCTGATGGAAGCAGCGATCCTCACCGCCGTCGGCCAGAACCTGCCCACCATCGGCAGCGAAGGCTTCGCGCCGCTGTTACCGAGCCTGGTGGGACGTGAGTTCGCCTTGATCGACCTCGGTGTGCTCAGCCCGCATTTCGAGGCCGGTAACTGGGAGCAGGAGGGTGTCGATCAGCGTCTGCTGGATGAAGCGGCCGCGGCACATGGCCTGGCGGCCAGTCGTTACGGGCAATACCGCCTGTCCCACACCCGTCCGGACAGCGCCGCTGAACCGGACACCTGCCCGCTGCACGTCGAGTTGCGAGTGCCTCAGGGCACGGCGGTCGAAGCGCCGTTTGCCGGGGTTGTGCACCAGCCATCGGCGGGCGTGCTGCAACTGGATGGCCCGCAACTGAGTGTGCGGCTTTGGGGTGTCACGCCGTCGCTGCACAGCGGCGCGGCCCTGGTCAAAGGCCAGGTGCTGGGTTCTGTCAGCGGGCCATTGATCGTGCAGTTGTGCCGTGGCGCGTCGATCGATGCGCCGTTGTTCTGCACGCCATCGCGCGCCGCCGCCTGGCAGGCGTTGTGCCCGTCACCTGCGGCGCTGCTGGGGCTGGCCTGTGATGCCGAAGCCGAGCTCGACGGAGTGACCTTGCTGGCCCGGCGCGATGCCAGCTTCGCCCGCACACAAAAACACTATTACGTTGATCCACCGCGCATCGAACGCGGCTGGCGCAACCATTTGATCGACATGCAGGGTCGCTCCTACCTCGACATGCTCAACAACGTAGCGGTATTGGGCCACGGCCATCCACGCATGGCGGCAGTCGCCAGCCGCCAGTGGTCGTTGCTCAACACCAACTCGCGCTTCAACTACGCAGCCGTGGCCGAGTTCTCCGAACGTTTGCTGAAGCTGTCCCCTGACGGCATGGACCGCGTGTTCCTGGTCAACAGCGGCAGCGAGGCCAACGACCTGGCGATTCGCCTGGCGTGGGCCTACAGCGGCGGTCGCGACATGCTCAGTGTGCTGGAGGCCTATCACGGCTGGACGGTGGGCGCGGATTCGGTGTCGACCTCGATCGCTGACAACCCCAAGGCCTTGAGCAGCCGCCCGGACTGGGTGCACCCGGTGACCGCGCCAAACACCTATCGCGGTGAGTTCCGTGGCCCAGACAGTGCGCCGGATTATGTACGCAGCGTCGAACACAACCTGGCGAAAATCGCCGAGCAGAAACGCCAACTGGCCGGTTTCATCTGCGAACCGGTGTACGGCAATGCCGGCGGTATCTCGCTGCCACCAGGTTATTTGAAACAAGTCTATGCCATGGTCCGGGCCAGGGGCGGTGTGTGCATCGCCGATGAAGTGCAGGTCGGCTACGGGCGCATGGGCGATTTCTTCTGGGGCTTCGAAGAGCAGGGCGTCGTGCCGGACATCATCACCATGGCCAAGGGCATGGGCAACGGCCAGCCACTGGGCGCGGTCATCACCCGCCGGGAAATCGCCGAGGCGCTGGAGGCCGAGGGTTATTTCTTCTCTTCCGCCGGCGGCAGCCCGGTCAGTTGCCAGGTCGGCATGGCCGTGCTGGATGTGATGCAAGAGGAAAAACTCTGGGAGAACGCCCAGGTCGTTGGCGGACACTTCAAGGAGCGACTCGAAGCGTTGATCGATATTCATCCGTTAGTGGGCGCGGTGCACGGTTCCGGTTTCTACCTGGGCGTCGAGTTGATCCGCAACCGTGAAACCCTGGAGCCGGCCACCGAAGAAACCACCGCACTGTGCGATCGCTTGCGTGAGCTGGGGATCTTCATGCAACCGACCGGCGATTACCTGAACATCCTCAAGATCAAGCCGCCGATGGTCACTTCGCGCCAGAGTGTGGATTTCTTCGTGGACATGCTGTCGAAGGTGCTCGCAGAAGGGCTGTAAACACATCCCCCCCTGTAAATGCGGGCCAATGTGGGAGCGGGCTTGCTCGCGAAAGCGGTGTGTCATGCAGTATTGAACTCGACTGATACACCGTCTTCGCGAGCAAGCCCGCTCCCACATGGGGTGTGGTGTTAATTCGATTGATATCGGCTTTTAATCGATTGTTTTTGTAACGGTGGATGTAAGGTGCTTTAAAAGCCGATATTTATCGGATATAAAGTCGCCACAGCCCACGGCGTTTACACATACGCTTCCATTTCTGTCAGGTATCAATGTCACTCCGGAGTCCTGAGCCATGACCACGTTGAACAGCACCCCTCGCGCCGACGGCTTCTATATGCCAGCCGAATGGGCACCGCAAACCCAGACCTGGATGATCTGGCCCGAGCGCCCGGACAACTGGCGCCTGGGTGGCAAACCGGCACAAGCCGCTCACGTGGCAGTGGCCAAGGCCATCGCCCGTTTCGAACCGGTGACCGTGGCGGTTTCCGCCGGCCAGTACGAAAACGCCCGTGCCCGTCTGGACGTACCGAATATTCGTGTGGTGGAAATGTCCAGCGACGACGCCTGGGTTCGCGACTCCGGTCCTACCTTCGTCATCAACAACAGTGGCGAAGTCCGTGGCGTGAACTGGGACTTCAATGCCTGGGGCGGTTTTGACGGCGGCCTGTATTCGCCGTGGAACCGTGACTCGCAGGTTGGTGGCAAGATCCTCGAGATCGAGCGCAGCCCCCGCTATCGCACCGAAGGCTTCGTGCTGGAAGGCGGTTCGATTCACGTCGACGGCGAAGGCACCCTGATCACCACCGAAGAATGCCTGCTCAACCGCAATCGCAACCCGCACATGAATCGAGCGGAAATCGAAGCGGTCCTGAGTGCAAACCTGGCTGTGGATAAGATCATCTGGCTGCCGGATGGCTTGTTCAACGACGAAACCGATGGCCATGTGGATAACTTCTGCTGCTACGTGCGCCCGGGTGAAGTGCTGCTGGCCTGGACCGATGATCCGCAGGACCCGAACTACCCGCGCTGTCAGGCGGCGATGAAAGAGCTGCAAAGCAGCACCGATGCCAAGGGGCGCCCGTTCACGGTGCACAAGATGCCGATCCCGGGTCCGCTGTTTGCGACCGAGGAAGAGTGTGCCGGTGTCGATCCGGTTGATGGTACGCAGGAACGTAATCCTATTGTTCGTCTGGCCGGTTCCTACGTGAACTTCCTGATCGTCAACGGCGGCATCATCGCGCCGAGCTTTGACGACCCGCAGGATGGTCCGGCAAAGGAAATCTTGCAGAACCTGTTCCCACAGCATGAAGTGGTAATGGTGCCTGGTCGCGAACTGTTACTGGGGGGCGGCAATATTCACTGTCTTACCCAGCAACAACCCGCGCCACACAAGGAGTGAGTGAGGTCGTAACAGCTTGAGTTGATTACGAAATCCCTCAGGCTGTCGATCAGCCTTGCGCATTGCACGGAGCCCGCGGCCCTACAGGCCTGCGGGCTTTTTTGTATCTGCCAGGCCACACTTCAGAAACCTTGGCACAGCTCTTGTATCTCCGCTGTTGTAACTCGGGGGAGGGAGGACTTCCATGTTCTGTCATAAACCTTGGATAAGTTAGCCGCTCACAAACCGGGAGAGAGCGCTGAAATGAACGCCGAAGTGAACGTAGTGAGCGACAAGGCGTTGCATCCCCTGGCCGTAAATAGCGAATCGCTCCAGATCCTGGCGCACTGGTTCAAGTCCAATGGAATGCGTCAGATCAGCGATACTGATCCGCGCCGGACAATGATCGAGCGTTACCCTGCTGGTTTATTCAGCGAAGCGGAACTGGATGCGTTGTGGGATGTGATGGAAGGATAAGAAGAACAACAACGGATTGAACAAAAAAAGCGCTGCCGGGATGGCAGCGTTTTTTTTTGCGCGCAGATTTATGCAATCACCGCGATCCCCTGTGGGAGCGAGCTTGCTCGCGATGGCGCCCGACCAGTCAGCATTTATATTGACTGACCCACCGCTATCGCGAGCAAGCTCGCTCCCACAAGGGAATGGTGTGAACCAGTGTTATTGGTTCACACCGGGATAAATGCTGTTTAGAAACTGTAGGTCCCCGTCACCACCAGACTACGCGGTGTCCCCGGCTGGATCTGGAATGCACTGGTTGCCGATTCGTAATACGTTTTGTCGCTGATATTGTTCAGCGCCGCGCGCAAATCCCAATCCTTCTGGCGGAAGCCTGCCAAGGCGTCCCAGCGACCATAACCCGGCAACACGGTGGTGTTGAGGTTATCGGCATAGCGGTCGCCAACCAGAGTCAAGCCGGTTTCGGCGTACCAGCCCATTTCCGGTTTCCAGGTCAGGAACAGGCTGCCGTTGTGCTTGGCCACGTTGTTGATGCGCTTGCCTTCCAGGCCGTTGTTGTCCTTTTCGATGGTTGCGTCCTGCAGACCCACGCCTCCGCGCATGTACCAGTTGCCGGTAATCCTGCCAGCGGCGGTCAGCTCGATCCCGCGAGAGCGTTGCAGCCCTGAAAGCAGGGTAATGGTCGGGTTGTTCGGGTCGCTGGTGCGACGGTTGTAGAGCTCCAGCTCATAGATGGCCAGCGTGGTGCTCAGGCGATCGTCGAGCCAGTCGCTCTTCACCCCGATTTCCTTCTGCCTGGTCCGCTCCGGGCTCAGGTCATTGCTGTTACCTGCCGCGCCCGGGGTGATGCCGATCAAGCCACCGCCGACCGGCGAGAACGTCTTGCTCCAGGAGGCGTAGAAGGAGTGATTTTGCAGCGGCGTCCAGACCACGCCAACGCGAGGGCTGGTGCTATGACTGTCACTGTCTTCGGAAATGTTGCGCACCTTGTTGGTCGATTCGATATCGAACGTGTCGTAACGCAGGCCGGCGAGCAATTGCCATTGATCGTTCAGGCGCAATTGATCCTGCACATACACCGCACGGCTCTCGACCTCGGTGTGGGTGTTGCTCGACACCACCATGCGCCCGGTATGACGCAAATTGCGGTCCGGGTTGTTCAGGTCCAGCGCCGGCACCGGTGAACTGCCCGGTCCGGAAGTGGCGGCGGTGTACAGCAGTGGGTCGCGGCGCTGGCTGCCGATTTCGATGCCAGTGAGCAAGCGGTGCTCCAGGCCGAAGGTATCGAAACCACCTTCCAGCTCGACGTTGTTGTAGACATTGCGGGTGTTCAGGTCCTGCTGCCAGTGCTGGCGCGTAACCTTGTTGGTGGCCGGGACATAGCCGGTCAAGTAAGTATTGTCGAAATCGCTGTCGAGCTTGAAAACACCCAGTGTCTGGCGCAGTTGCCAGTTGTCGCTCAGTTCATACGTGAGTTTCGAGCGCAGGGACTGCGCCTTGTCGTCGATGAAATCGTTTTCGCTGCCGTAGGCTGTATCGCGCCCCACGTCTGCCGGGCGACCGTTTACGCCGGGAATGCCACGATCCGGCGTGCGGTTGTAGCGGCTGTATTCGTACTGCACCAACCAGTTCAGGTCGGGTGTCAGCTGCCAGCTCATCGAGGGCGCGAACAACTGGCGATTGCCACTCACGCCATCACGGAAGCTGTTCTCGTCCATGTTGCCCATGTTCAGGCGCAGGCTGATGTTCTCGGAAGGGTCGGCGCTGAGGTCGGCATACAGGCTGCGCAAATCCTCGCTGCCGCCCTGGGCTTCAATGGTCGAGCGGCGACCGAACTCGGGCAGCTTGCTCACCCGGTTGACGATGCCGCCCTGGCTGCCACGGCCATACAGCACAGCGGCGGGGCCTTTCAAAACGTCGATGCGTTCGATGTTGTGCAGGTCGCGAACGTACTGGCTGTCGTCGCGGATGCCATCGAGATAGAAGTCGTTGCTGGCGTCGAAACCGCGGATGCGCAGGCTGTCGAAACGAGTATCGGCGCCGCTGCTGACGTTGGGGATACCGCTGAGCGCCGTGCCCAGATCGTTGGTGCCGTAATCCATGACGTTCGAGGTTTTGATCGAGTCGATGGCTTGTGGCACGTAGCGCACCGGTGTCGCGGTCCGGGTTGCTGTACTGGTTTGGGTTACGCGCGGGTCGTCGGCTTCAGCTTCGGCGCTGATCGATGTGGCAGGCAAGGTAGTCGGTGCAGCGTAGGAAAAACCGGCAGACAACAAGGCAGAAAGCCCAAGGCTGTAGGGCGCAAGGCGAAAAGGGGCAGGCATTGAAAAGCGCATCCGTAGAATTTTCAGGTTGAAGCGTGCAAGGGGCGCGAATAGTAATGCTTGTCATTTGCTGCTGTTAGATGTAATTGAGAATCTATATCATTTGATTGTTTCGAGTTGTGTCTGAGTTGATACAGAGGACTTGCGCAACCATTCGACCGATTCAAGCAACAGACTGAAAGCCAATCCGGCGTTTTTCCGGAGCCGCTGGAGCACTAACCTGCCGACATCGAATTTTCCTGAATTTCTGTCGGAGCCTTCCCATGATCCTGCATTACATCTACGACCCATTGTGCGGCTGGTGCTACGGCGCCAAACCGCTGGTGCAGGCCGCCCAGGCTGTGCTGCCCGTGATTGCCCACGGCGGCGGCATGATGACGGGTGCCAATCGGCAAAAGGTATCGCCACAACTGCGCAGTTACGTCATGCCCCATGATCGGCGCATTGCCGAATACAGCGGACAGCCGTTCGGTGAGGCCTATTTCGAAGGTTTGCTGCGTGATCACACCGCCGTGTTCGACTCGGCGCCACCCATCGCTGCGGTGCTGGCTGCCGAGCAAATGGGAGGTCGCGGGCTGGAGTTGTTGGGACGTTTGCAAAGTGCTCACTACGTGGAGGGGCGCCGCATCGCCGACGAATCGGTACTGTTTGAACTGGCCCACGGCATGGGGCTGGACCGTCAAACCTTCGAAAGAGCCTTCAGGGCGGCCGACACCGAAGGCCATATCAGGAACAGCCGGGCGCTTTTGGCCAAGGTCGGCGGGCAGGGCTTTCTGACCCTGGCGCTTGAGCACAATGAACAATTCACCCTGATCGATATCGGGCCGTGGCTGGGCAAACCCCAGGCATTTGCGCAGTGGCTGAGTCAGTCGCTGCCCGATCAGGGATCATCCATTTCCGTAGCAGCCTGCGGCCTCGATGGCTGCAGCAATTGAACATTCCTGCTGCGTAAAGCAATTTCTTAGACGGTTTTCGCCTATTTTTAGAAGATTCATGAAATTGACACATCGTTAAGGGCGCAGCTACGATCCAGCCCAACGCCTGTGGCCAACCGCCACGATCAAAAATTATAAAAAGGCCCGCCGCGAGAAATCGTGGGCGGGCCTTTTTGTTTTCGTCATGAAAAAAGAGCGCGATAGCGCCGTTTCGGCCGTTCGGCACAGCGCGTATCAACCGGAAATAAGGAAAAGAACAAAATGTTGAACAAGCGAATCAGCCTGATCGCTCTGGGGATGTTGAGTGCGACACAGGCCATGGCGAACGACCAGGCCGAATCCAAGGGTTTTGTTGAAGACAGTAGCCTCAAAGTGCTGCTGCGCAATGCTTACATCAATCGTGACTACAAAGACGGCAACCCGGATAAATCCGAGTGGGGCCAGGCGGCCATCGGCACGTTCTCGTCCGGCTTCACCCAAGGCACCGTGGGCGTGGGTGTGGACGCTTTCGGGTTATACGCTCTGAACCTGGAGCGCAACGAAGACCGTAGCGGCGCGCAAGGCATCGATTTCTTCAAAAAGGGCGACAGCGGCCAGCCGGCTGACGATCTGTCCAAGGGCGGCGCGGCGATCAAATTCCGCCTGTCCAGCACCACAATGACCTACGGCGACCAGATGCCGGCCCTGCCGGTACTGAACTACGACAATTCGCGCCTGCTGCCGGAAAGCTACACCGGCACCCTGATCACCTCCAAGGAGATCAAAGGGCTGCAACTGGACGCCGGCCGCTTCACCGCCGAATCGCGCAAAAGCGCCGAAGGCCGTGACAGCGGTGGCTTGAAGTCGATCAACGTCTTGGGCGGTAGCTACCAGTTCACCGAGCAATTCAAGGCCGCGCTCTACGCTTCCGACGTCGAAGACGTGCTGAAGAAACAATACGTGAACGCCAACTACGTGTTCCCGATCGACAAGGATCAGTCCCTGACCCTGGACTTCAACGGCTACCGCACCAAGCTGGAAGATTCCTACGTCCGCGAAAACGGTATCACTGGAGACGACAACAAGATCTGGAGCCTGGCGGCCACCTTCATCACCGGCCCGCACTCGTTCACCCTCGCACACCAGCGCAGCACCGACGACAGCAACCTGGGCTACGCCTACGGCGGTTACCAGAAAGATCAAGGCCGCATCGGCGACGGTGGCAACACCATCTACCTGGCGAACTCCTACTGGTCCGACTTCAACGCCGAAGACGAACGCAGCTGGCAAATGGGCTACGGCCTGGACTTCAGCACCTTCGGTGTACCGGGCCTGAGCTACAACGTGGCCTATGTGCGCGGTGACAACATCACCACCTCCACCAGCGAAGGCGGCACCGAGCGCGAGATCTTCAACCAGATCAAATACGTCGTCCAAAGTGGCCCGGCCAAAGACCTCAGCGTGAAACTGCGCAGCTCGGTCCTGCGCGTGTCGCAGAAGTCGAGCGAGTACAACGTCAGCGGCAACGAAGTGCGTGTGTTTGTGGATTTCCCGATCAACGTCTTTTGATGATGGGTTGTGGTCTCGAGGTCTGATGCAAGGCTGAGAAAAAAGAAGAAGCCCCGACTGGTTCGGGGCTTTTTGTGACTAATTGGAATTTTCCAAACGGCTCTTTCAATGGCAATGGCGATGCCCTTCAAGATTGTCGGAAGTCTCTGAGGGAAAAAGAGGATCCACCTGATTTCTCGTGACGATTCAACAGGCTGAAATAGCAGTTGTTACCGTGAGAGATCACCGAATGAAAGCTCCAGGGGTAAAGGAAGCTCCTGATCAGGAAAGCTGGAAGGATCTAGGTTTGCCGGATCTGCGAGACATATCAATACTCTTGGAAACCAAGGTGGTTCGAGAGCTACCAGGGGCCGTTGATGTCTGCTCCGCTCTAAGGCAGGTAGCGCTAGGTTTTGGATTGCATGAAGGGACTGACACGGTGCTGATCGAAACGCCATATTTACCCGTGACGGTTCGGCGTGAGCATCTACGTCACATAGTGGAAAAACGCCCTAACGCCCGAGAGCGTTTCACTGAATTTGCTGTAGATACGCTGAAGAATCCATTAGAAATCTGGCGGGTTTCCTACAGCGATGACTCCTATCGTCTCGCCTTCATTGGCGCATACCACACAAAGTACCAAATGTTGGTAGTAATCCATGTTGACCGTGGGTATGTACTTTGGAACTTCATGAACTGTGACAAAAAGGCGCTGAACAAGCACCGACACGGCGGGTTGGTTTATCAACGTTACCTATTATCCAAACAAAAAAAGCAGCCTGAGTAGGCTGCTTTTTTTGAGAAGCTTGCTTGATATTGTGCTCCCTCAAGCAAGGGAGAAGAGGTCTCACCCGAGCGCTGATTTTCAGGTCATCAACGGGGTTCCTAACGCCGACTATTGCCACCTGAAGGCAGTCGGTTTCGCGCTCTTGGGCAAATTCTCTGTCACAGATGATGTTTGTGTCAACCCGAGCGGTAGCCTTGTGGTGGTGTTGGTCAGATCGGCGAAGTCGCGCACATCGACATCTGACTTTTTTACGATGGGGACCATTACAAAATGGAGAAATTGATCGAAACAACAAGGGGTAATGATTCCTCGGCGGAAATGCGGATAGCTGGTGTGCGCAGTGAAACGGGCTTGCGCAATGCTTGATGCTCAAACCATTCGCAGGAATATCGACTCGGTTGACGAGGTGATCGAGGTTGCTGTGGGAGGTAACAGAAGGGGATATCGAACAAATCAGTTTCAGAAGGACTTGCTGGAGTTTGTTCGCGATATGAATGAGAGCCGCATCAGCTCTATCGCGCGGGGTAAGCCTTAACAAATGCATTCGCGATTCATCGCGAACGTGTCGTCCGCAGCGACATGTCCCGAAGACGTGTCGCAAAAAGTGGAAAATTGCGACACGTAAGTAATTGGATGACAGAAAAAACGGTATAGAGTCCTACTGTACTCATTACACCGCGTAACGAATGAAGTTCCCGCTCCCACCTTTATCCCTTCCAGCAAACTCCATAAATTGAGCTCCAACGCCTCTCCCATCATCCCGACGGGAAGGTCACTGGAGTTTCCCTCATGCCTTTCGTAACCGTACGCATCACCCGAGATGGCGTTACCACTGAGCAGAAAGCTCAGGTGATTGCCGAGATCACTGAAACACTGGAGCGCGTCCTCAACAAACGCCCTGACCTGACCCACATCGTGATCGAAGAAGTCGACACCGATAACTGGGGTTACGCCGGCATCACCACCACCCAGTACCGCAAGCAACTGGCTGAGGCGGAAGGGCAGTCATGACGTCCTCCGTCACCATCGATTTCATCTCCGATGTGGTGTGCCCCTGGTGCGCGCTGGGGGCGACGGCGCTGGAGCAGGCGATTGAGAACGTGGCCGGGGAAGTCTCGGTTGCGCTGACCTACAAGCCGTTCGAGTTGAACCCGGACATGCCGGCCGAAGGTGAGCAAGCGGTCGAGCACCTGATGCGCAAGTACGGGAGAACAGCCGACGAAGTCGCTGCCGGCAAGGCCATGCAGATCGCTCGCGGCGAGGCCATCGGCTTCAAGTTCGATCTGGAGAAGCGCACGCATTTCTACAGCACCTTCGATGCGCACCGTTTGTTGCTGTGGGCGTTGCAGGAAGGGCGACAAGTCGAGTTGAAGAAGGTGCTGCTACGGGCCTACTTCAGCGAAGGCCAGAACCCGAGCGATCACTCGACGCTGGTGCGTCTGGCGACTGAAGCGGGGCTGGATGCGACAGGGGCGAGAGAGGTGCTGGCGTCCGACGCATTCGCCAGCGAAGTGCGTGAGCTTGAAATGTATTACCGCCAGCACGGCATCAACTCGGTTCCGGCCATGGTGCTGAACGGTCGCCACCTGGTGTCCGGTTCGCAATCGGTCGAGTACTACGAACAGATGTTGAGACAAATGGCGAACGCCTGATTACAGATTTTCTACCCCACTTTTAATTGTCAGAGGTCTTCATCATGAGCATTTCGAAAAAAGTCATCGTTATCACCGGCGCGTCCCAAGGTCTCGGCGACGGTATGGTCAAAGCCTTTCGTGAACTCGGTTACCGGATCGTCGCCACTTCGCGCTCGATCAAGCCGTCCACCGATCCGGACATTCTCACCGTGGCCGGTGACATCGGCGAGCCGGAAACCGCCCAGCGCGTCATCCGTGAAGCGATTTCCCGTTTCGGTCGCATCGATACCCTGGTCAACAATGCCGGGATCTTCATCGCCAAGCCGTTCACCGCGTACACCGCAGAAGACTACGCCAATGTGTTGTCGGTGAACGTCAATGGCTTCTTCTACATCACCCAACTCGCCATCGCCGAGATGGAAAAGCAAGGCAGCGGCCACGTCGTCAACATCACCACCAGCCTGGTGGACCACGCCATCGACGGCGTGCCATCGGTGTTGGCTTCACTGACCAAGGGCGGCCTCAACGCGGCAACCAAATCCCTGGCCATCGAATACGCCAAGCGCGGGATCCGGGTGAACGCAGTCAGCCCGGGCATCATCAAGACCCCGATGCACGGCGAAGAAACCCATGCCGCACTGGGCAATCTGCACCCGGTCGGGCACATGGGCGAGATCGATGATATTGCGCAAGCAGTCGTGTATCTGGACGGCGCCAAGTTCGTCACTGGCGAAATCCTGCATGTGGACGGTGGTCAGAGCGCGGGACACTGAAAGCGTTTTTTCAAACCCCTGAAACAACAAAGCCCTCGTATTGCTACGAGGGTTTTGTTTGGAATAACCCATTTTTTTGGTAAGGATGGTCGAATTGAGAGCTCTCGGTTCCATAACCGTGAGTGGTGGGTGCAGCAGTTTCGGATGAAGGTCAGGGTGTGGAGCCAGGAAGCCAATACTTCGAAGGGCAGATTGAATCTGCTAGCGATCGCTTTTTTGTCGACGCTTTTGCCTATGCGGCCTTTTCATTCGTACGCCACACTCAATGAAGTAGCAAGGCAGCTAAATAGCCGCCCTCGAAAAACACTAAACTACGAAACACCCGCTGAACGATTTAGCCAATCTGTTGCGTCGACCAGTTGAATCCACAGCCAGAAGCGGCCAACCGCATCTGCTTTACCATGCCGTCGACCAGATTATTTTTCCTGTCCGAACCAGACTGTTGCGGCCAAATCCATCCGCACTGTATCTGCTCCTGCCTATTTACTACTGGTTAGCATTACTCCTCACTCACGGACTTATGCTCTATGCCGGATACCACTAACCTTTACCTGTTCATTGTTGCCGCCTTGCTGTTGTTGATCGTTCCTGGCCCTAACATGGCTATCGTCAGCAGCCATGCGGTTGCTCATGGATGGCGTGCCGGCCTCGCTGCAGCACTGGGAATAACCCTGGCCGATGTGCTGATGACCGTCATGGTTAGCGCAGGCCTCGGTGTGTTGGTGATGAGTTGGGCGCCGGCGTTTGACTTGCTGCGCTGGGCCGGGGCTTGTTATCTGATGTTGCTGGCGTGGCAGGCATTGAAGACTTCTACTTCGGATATTGAATCTCAAGCCACACAGGCCTCGCTGAAGAAGATCTTTGTCCGAGCCACGCTCAACAGTTTGTTAAACCCCAAGGCGCTGTTGTTCTTCATGGTATTCCTACCGCAGTTCGTCACCGTAGGCACCAGTAGTGTCACCTCGCAATTAATGTTCTTGGGTTTGTTGCTTGCGCTGATCGCATTGATCTTCCATTCCCTGCTCGGATTTTGCGCCGGACAGCTGCATGTGCGCTTTCGCGAAGGCATGATATCTAAACGCCTTGGTGCCTATAGCTTCGCTGCGGTGATGACAGCTCTGGCGGCACGGTTGCTTCTACTTGATCGACCATTTTAAAGGAGCGAGACATATCGGCTCGGCACAATTTTTCCTTGCTGATACGCGCTATCGAACACCGTGACCGAAACGATATGTCTGCTTATGGGACTTACTTCAGGTTGCCGCTTAGAAACTGCTTCAGGCGCTCGCTTTTGGGGTTGCCTAATACGTCCTCGGGCGCACCCTGTTCTTCGACCCGTCCCTGGTGCAGGAACAGCACCTGGTTCGACACTTTGCGCGCAAAGCTCATTTCGTGGGTCACCATGATCATGGTGCGGCCTTCTTCGGCCAGGCCCTGGATCACCTTGAGCACTTCGCCCACCAGTTCCGGGTCCAGGGCCGAAGTCGGCTCGTCGAACAGCATGATCTCCGGTTCCATGCTCAGGGCACGGGCAATGGCGACCCGTTGCTGCTGACCGCCCGAGAGAAACGCCGGGTATTGATCGGCAACCCGTGCCGGTAAACCGACCTTGTCCAGGTAGCGCCGGGCGCGATCCTCCGCGTCCTTCTTGCTGACGCCCAGCACTCGGCGCGGGGCCATGGTGATGTTGTCGAGCACGGTCATGTGGCTCCACAGGTTGAAGTGCTGGAACACCATCGCCAGGCGAGTGCGGATGCGTTGCAGTTCATTGGCGTCGGCCACGCGCATGCCGTGGTGGTCATGGACCATTTTAATCGGCTGGTTGTCCAGGCTCATGGCGCCGTCGTTGGGCGTTTCCAGGAAGTTGATGCAACGCAGAAAGGTGCTCTTGCCCGAACCACTGGCGCCAATCAGGCTGATCACATCGCCGGTCCTGGCGTTTAGTGAAACGCCCTTGAGGACTTCATGGTTGCCGTAACTTTTGTGCAGGTTTTCAACGGTCAGTTTGTACATGAACAAGCATCCTGAATTAGTGAGCCGGGCCGAGGAAGGACAACCAACGGCGTTCAGCCAGGCGGAACAGGCCGACCAGGGAGAAAGTGACTGCCAGGTAGATCAACGCGGCGATGCCGAACGACTGGAAGGTCAGGAAGGTCGCCGAGTTGGCGTCCCGCGCGACTTTCAGAATGTCCGGGATGGTCGCGGTGAAGGCCACGGTGGTCGAGTGCAGCATCAGAATCACTTCGTTGCTGTAATAAGGCAGCGAGCGACGCAGGGCGGACGGCATGATCACGTAGGTGTACAGCTTCCAGCCGGTCAGGCCGTAGGCCTTGGCTGCTTCGACTTCACCATGGGCCATGCTGCGAATCGCCCCGGCGAAGATCTCCGTGGTGTAGGCGCAGGTGTTCAGGGCGAACGCCAGGATGGTGCAGTTCATCGCATCGCGAAAGAACGCATCCAGCACTGGCTGAGCTCGTACCGCGGCCAGGCTGTATATCCCCGTGTAGCAAATCAGC
Organism: Pseudomonas sp. BF-B-30; assembly: GCF_019956305.1. NCBI lineage: Bacteria > Pseudomonadati > Pseudomonadota > Gammaproteobacteria > Pseudomonadales > Pseudomonadaceae > Pseudomonas > Pseudomonas sp. BF-B-30. The sequence goes on from NZ_JAHBDG010000083.1 coordinate 152,439, forward strand.
AACTGGATATACAGCGGTGTGCCACGGAACAGGTAGGTGTAGAACTGCACCGGCCAGCGCACCCAGACATTGGTCGAGACCCGGGCTATAGACAGCGGGATCGACATCACGAAGCCGAAGAAGATCGAGGCACTGAGCAGCCAGAGGGTCATGGCCAGCCCGGTGATGTGAGTGCCGTCCTGGAACAGGAACGGTTTCCAGTATTCCTGCAGTAGCTCGATCATCGCACGGCCTCCCGGGTGCCTGCGGCGTAGAAGATTTCCATCCGGCGCAAGACGTAGTTCGAAACGGTGGTGATCACCAAATAGATCAAGGCGGCCAGTATCAGGAAGAAGAACAGCTGATAGGAGCTCTTGCCAGCGTCCTGGGCCACCTTGACCAGATCGGCCAGGCCAATGATCGACACCAGCGCGGTGGCCTTGAGGATCACCATCCAGTTATTACCGATGCCCGGCAGGGCAAAACGCATCATTTGCGGGAACACCACCAGGCGAAAGCGCTGGGCGCGGGTCAGGCCGTAGGCGGTAGCCGCTTCCATCTGCCCTCGGGGTACGGCAAGGATGGCGCCACGGAAGGTTTCGGTGAAATACGCCCCGTAGATGAAGCCCAGGGTAATGACCCCGGCGCTAAAGGGGTTGATTTCGATATAGTCCCAGCCCAGTGCTTCGGTCAGGCTGGTCAGCCAGGTTTGCAGGCTGTAGAAGATCAACAGCATCAGCACCAGGTCCGGCACCCCGCGGATCAGTGTGGTGTAGGCCTGCGCAGGGACGCGCAGCAGTGCCGATTTCGAAAGCTTGGCGCTGGCGCCGATCAGGCCCAGGCCAACGCTCACCAGCAAGCACAGAAAGGATAATTTGACAGTCATCCAGGAACCTTGCAGCAACAGCGGGCCAAAGCCCTTGAGGCTGAAGCCTGACAGCCCCAGGATCATCAACAGGTTTTCGAACATTGGGCAGCCCTACGTCAATCCAGAAAGCGCCCATCCGGAAATGGGCGCAGGGTCATTATTGGCCGCTGTAGAGATTCAGATCGCCAAAGTGCTTCTGCTGGACGGCCGCATAGGTGCCATTGTCGTGCAGTGCCTTGATGCCTTTGTTCAGCAAGGCCTGGAGCTCGGCGTTGCCTTTGGTGAGGCCCACGGCGGTTTTGGCTGGCAGCAGGGGGCTTTCGACCGGTTCGCTGATTTGGAAGTCGGCGCCTGGTGGCGACTTCAGGAAGCCCAGTTCGGCTTGCAGCATGTCCTGGATCGAGGCATCGAGGCGGCCGGAGATCAGGTCGGCGTACACCTGGTCCTGGTTGGCGTAGGCCTGCGTCTCTACCCCAGCCTTGTCCAGCACGGCCTTGGCGTAGGCTTCCTGGATGGTGCCTTGCTCGTAGCCGACTTTCTTGCCCTTGAGGGAAGCCGGATCGGTGCCGACGGCCGCGCCTTTCTTGAATACCAGCGCGGTCGGGCCAGAGAACAGCTCGCTCGAGAAATCGATGACTTTCTCACGTGCCGGCGTGACGGTCATGGAAGAGATCACACCATCGAACTTGTTGGCCTTGAGGCCGGGAATCATGCCGTCGAAGTCGCTTTCAACCCACTTGCACTTGACCTTCAGCTCAGCGCAGATCGCGTTGCCCAGGTCGATATCGAAGCCCACCAGGCTGCCATCGGCGGCCTTGGATTCGAACGGCGCATAAGAGGGGTCAACGCCGAAGCGCAACTCCTTGTACTCCTTGGCCAGCGCGGAACCGGCAGCTACACACAAAGCCAACGCAGAAAGGGTCAGAAATTTTCTTTTCATTGTTTTTATTCCTAAGGACCAACATGAGCGCTTGTGACACATGAGTACTGTTATGGAACTCGTATGACACTATGGAAGAAGTAACACTCGACAGGTCGCGCTCCTGGTGAACAAGAAGGCAGAGCCCGCAGGGGAAAGTAGTCTAGAAGCAAGCGAGTGCGACGATAAGACGAAAAGTGCGTTGATTTAACGAATTAATGGTCATTATGACGAGCAATACTGACTATGTGATGATTTGGCATGCTGCCGCTGACCGAAAACTGCCCCAGGTGTTCAACTGTTCCCGTTCAACTTTTGAGCAGGGGCACACAGGGTGATTAGCATGAGGTAGCTTCCATTTTCGCGGACGCGAAAATCGCATCCTGGTACTGCCCAAGCCCTGACACTACGGAGCGACGTGCGGCTGATAACTCCGTCGACTCGCCCACCCATTTGCATTCCACCTGACCAGTTGGATGTGTCAGGTGCTTGAGGAGATGCGATGCAGGTACGGCTGGAAAATGATCCAACGATGATGAGGCGTCGCCGACAGACCGTTGAACATCCTTTTGGAACGCTCAAATACTGGATGGGAAGTACCCACTTCCTGACCAAAACCCTACCAAGGGTAAGTACTGAGATGAGCCTTCATGTACTCGCCTACAACCTCAAACGAATGATGAGCATCTTCGGCATCTCAGGACTGCTTGAAGCGATCAGGGCGTGAATCCAGCCGCTTGATCGTCCGTGATTGGTTGTTTGGGCTGCTGACGCGGCCAAAACAGCAACTACGAACGCCTATGTAGCTGACTAGGGTAATTCGCGCTTCCGTCTGCCAGTTTCGCAGGCAACGTCCGTAGCCCACAGTTTTCGATGTACTCAGTGCGTTTTCACACAGCCTGGGCCGGTTGCTGCCAATCGCGGTGGACTGCAATTTCCCATAGCGCCTCAATAAAGAGCTGCGCTGTGCAACTCCCCAATATTTTTGAGGCGGCTCAAGAACTTAGGAAGTGGCGGGCACGAAACGGGGAACGAACGGGGAAAATTGAAGGAGTCTGGAGCCAGAAACGAAAAAGGCCCACCGTAAGGTGAGCCTAAGTCGTTATTCTATATGGTGCGGCACCAGGAGTCGAACTATTTTATAAGCTATTGAATTAGCTGATTAATATTTAAAGTCCTGTGCGATTCTACCTCTAACACTACCTCAAGGTCCTCGTACGCCTGAGGATCTTGCTTGACGTGACTAACGGCGAAGGGCCGGAGTCGACCCCACAGCGGCCGGTCATTCGTCTATGAACGTGGGGCCGTATATGTGTCAACTGTCAACCACGTTAGAGTTAGAGTAGGTCCATGGTGGCCATGGAATCAGCCATACGGTAGCCCATCGCTTTGTAACCCGCCTGGCGCTTATCCCACATCCTCAGCAGCGCGACATTACCCTCGTCAACGAAGTCGATCACTCGCACGTCGGCCTTATCGGCATGCGATCGATGCAACCGCCCCGCATATTGCTGAAGGATTCCCTTCCATGAGATGGGCATTGCCAGCACCAGCGTGTCCAACGGCGGGTGATCGAAGCCTTCACCTACTAGTTTTCCTGTTGCCAACAGCACCCGTGGAGCATCAGGGGGAAGGGACTCAAGCTCATGCATACGGGAAAGGCGCTGTTTCTTAGGCACTCGCCCATGAAGCGTGAAAAGGTTATGCACACGCTGCTTCAATTCTAATTCAAGGGCATCCACATGTTCCGTCCGCTCCGTTAGCACTAGAATTTTTCTACCCTCGTTGTACGCCAGCTCAATCTCCGAGACGATTTTGGCTGTCCGCTCAGAGTCGTCGGCTAGACGCCGAAAAACGTCCTGAATCCCAAAGCCGTCGGGGACCACTATTGGTTTGGACAGCAATCGAGGCACGACAGATAGGTCATGAGGCGCATTCGCTGGCCGAGCAGCAGAATGTCGGATCGGTCCGCACTGCATGAAAATAATAGGCTGCTGCCCATCTCGGCGCACTGGGGTTGCCGTGAGTCCCAGCACGTACCGCGCGGTCGCGCTCCTCAGTAGTGCCTCGAATGACACTGCTGATAGGTGATGACACTCATCAACGATGATCTGGCCGTAGTTTTTTACCTGATCGCTGATCTCGCCTTTTCGCGATAACGACTGCATTACGGCAATGTCGATGATGCCGGTAAGCTTCGCTTTTCCGCCTCCAAGAGTTCCAACGACACCATTCCCGACTCCCAAGAACACCTGCAAGCGCTCTTGCCACTGCCTTAACAGTTCCGTCCGATGCACAAGCACCAACGTGTTAATGCCACGTGCGGCAATCAACGCAGCAGCACTCACTGTTTTACCGAAAGCAGTCGGTGCGCAGAGGATACCGGTGTCATGACTTAGCATTGCGCTGACAGCAGCCTCTTGGTCAGAACGCAGGGTCCCGAGAAAACTCACGTCGATGGGGTCGCCCGCGAAGCGTTCGTCTTTAAGAATAGCGGTAACCCCGTTTTCCCCTAAAAGCTCCAGCGCAGCATCCAAACAGCCACGTGGTAACGCAACATGTTTGGGGAAGTTCTGGGCACAGCCGATAATCCTTGGCTTGTTCCACACTGACATGCGCATGGCCTGAGCTTTGTAGAACTCAGGATTTTGAAAGGCAGCGAGCCGGACAAGCTGGTTTGCCAATGGCTGTGGCAATTCCGACTTTTCAAAGTAAATTAAGTTAGCCAGCGTGATGTTGACAGCAGCAGGCAACGGGCATGTCAATTTACGTGATCTCGATTCACGATCTTTCCAAGGTTCTGCATCACCTTCGTCATCGACATAGGCGACCCCTAGAGGGTCCCGATTACCCATCGCCTGGATAATAACGGGCTGGATATCTTCTGGACTCATGCGCTGAATCGATGCCAGGAAGGCCCATTGATCAGGATGAGGCTCAAGCGAGTCGTCTACAAAAACGCTGTTGTTGTGAGCCCTGGCCCGCTTTTGCAAAGGGAGCGCGATGAGATTTCCAAAGCCGCCTTTGGGCATATAGTCCTGGTTTGGAAACAGTCGATCATAGGAGCTGAGCGCCAACTGGCGGGTGCGCTCACAGGCATGACTGATGATTGCGGCACCGAGGCGGCGCGCATCGCAGGCAGGAACATTACGCTCAAAGAAAATCCAGCCATGAGCCCCTTGGCCTGAGCGCGATATTTCCAGCGCCACCGGGACGTTCAGCTCATGGCATGACTGCACAAAAGCTTTGGAATCATCACGCCATTCGGCCTCATCGAAGTCGACCGCCAAAAAATAACAAGTGTCATCAGAGAGTAGGGGGTAGATACCAACGACCACTTCGCCCGCCAGATGGCGATAGACCACCTCATCGGTCAGCGGAAGCAGCTGGCGGTTACCGCAGTCGCCACATTTAATTCGGGGCTTCTCACAAACGCCAGGCCTCCATTCGTTTGCGCAAGCGGGTGCGTATCCTGATTTGCCTGCCTTGCTTTCCCAGCGGATGGGATAAACGTCCGTCCTACCACGAAACAAGCTTCGGAATAGGGCAAGCTTTCCATCAGTATCGAGTTGCTGTGATTGTTCTGCTTGGACAATCGCTATCTTGACTGGCTCAGCAGGCGGGCGCCATTCGATGCCATGAGCATCCAGCAAGGCAACCAATCTTGCATTCTCAGCCCTTAGCTTCGCCACCAGACTACTGTTTATCACCGCCTTCAGCCTCTACGTCTCAGGTGAAGCCTGTAGCCTCGAGCTACAACCCTCAGTCCATCAGTAATACATAGAGGTTATCAAACAACAGAGGTTAGGTTCAGGGGCTCAAGAGGTCCGCCCTAATCCCCGTCAAGTCGTTGGCTGGCTCAATCTGCCGGTGAGGGATACAGAGCGCGCAGTTGCTGGCATTCGGCTAACGTGGAAAATTCCAGGATTTTCCTAGGCGCAGAGTGATCAGGCTTGTGGTCAGCAGGTAGTAGTAGCGCGTCGATTTCGAGTTTGAGCTCATGTGATGGTTCAAAAACCAAACGAGATGCTTTCTTTGCCATGTCCATGGATTATCTCGGCTCCAGCGTTCAGAAATGGCTGCTTGAATAGTCTTGGTCTGGCGGATGTGACGTTCGCGTGTGGCATGTGCGCCAGTCAGTGCCCCAGACAAGAAGATCTCCATATCGAATGGTTTATTCATACCCGACCACCGATGTACGCCGATACCACGTCGATTCGACCGTGTCCCAGCTCATAGCTGATTTGTAAGCGGGCCTCTCGATCAAGGCGTGGATCGAGGCGCCTGCACCTGCCACCGTTGATGGGCGCTAGGTGATGGGTGATCTGCTCATAGCGTTCGCACGCATAAGCCGCGCGCAGTTCGTGGAAGCCTTTGAGGTTGTGCGTATGGAGGATATCTCGGGCGGGGCGGACGATTTCCCGTTGGAAATCAAGGTAGCTCTCGTTCGGTGCCAGGAGGTTGCGGCTACCGTCGGGAGAGACCTGTTCGGCGTACCTGAGCGCTTCGCGAATATGGTCATCCACCGTGATCCAACGAGGCGCGGTTGCGCCGCCGCGGCCACCTTTGGTGCCATCCTGGATGTTGATCTTGTCGTAGTTTTCGGCTTCTCTTTGCAGGCGCGGAAGGTCAGCCAAGATGGCCTCACGCAAGCGCATCCCGGTTGCTCGCGCCAACTGCGCGATGGCGGCAGCACGTGGCTGCTGATGTCCGCAGAGGGCGTCGACGATCCGCTTCACGTGTTCGCGGTCTTGGCCTTGTGGCACCGAGCGACGAACACTGGTGCGCCGCATTCCTAACGCCTTGCTCGGGCTCGGCACCTTCACATACTGATCACCGCGAAGCGCAGCCATCGTTCGGTTGACACTGGACAACCGATTTTGCGCGGTGGCGATGCAGATAGCCCCTTGTTCAACTTGCTGCCGCAGATGTCCGGCATAGTCCAACAAGGTCTGCCGATCAATCTGCCGAGCATCGTTAAACCCCGGGCCATCCTCCGACCGACACCAGCGCACAAACGCCTGCCAGCGATCACCGTGCGCCTTCACCGTGCCGTAATGCCCGCCGCCAAACAGATCTTTTAGCGCTTGCGGCCCGGCATAGCTCAGCTGCCGACCATAGCCAAAATTGCGCCCATCCCGTCTACCGACCAACGCCATGATCACATTCCTCTCGAAGCCAAACTCTTAAAACCTTCCCCCACGTCATCCCGCCAAGAATGTTGAGTGTTATCAGGGATCAAGGCCCCTGCGACCTGTGAGGGTTGTCCACTAACGCGGGACTGGCGGCTCCTTACGACCGGGAGCTTGGGCATCTCATGATCTGGCCTCCTGAACACTTCCGAGGAAGTGGGCGGGTGGAGGCTGCATTGGCTGACGAGACCAGCGCCGCGAGATCCTGAGTCAGGTGAAGGCAGTGAAGCGACGACCGGGGCATACCTGACTGTCAGTCAGGTGCAGTCCATTCCGTGGGCTGCGGCACCATCATCTGCATCGCTGTTGCTGGTGATTTCGGTGTTTGTCACGCCGATTATCACGAGGGGGAATGCCGCAAAGCCTTGTACGAGTTGGGCTGCAGCAGCGGTAGGAGCGTCCGTCTCTTTCCGGAAGAAAGAGACGGACGCAGGTTGGCGCAGTGAAATGGCCAAGCGGATAGGTTGCTGCAGGGCAGCCGGGTAGGGTGGATTTTGCCGTAGTAGGCAAAGCTGAGAAGTAGGCATCCATCACATTGCTGTGACTGTGCGAGCCGCCGGACGCTAATCGCACTTGGGGGAGAACCACCACGGAGTGGCGTAGCTTTAAAGGTTCTGGCTACCTGGGTTGCTGTCAACGACAGCGCTGGCACGATCTTTTCTACGCCTGTGGATAATTTCGGTCAAGGCTCGATTTTTTGGGGGTTCTGCGGCTGTGGATGAAATTATCCACCGGTGGATATCAGTGGTTTTCCACAGACAGTTGCGTGGGCATTAGATTTTTTAAGTGAGGTCCATCCAACCAGGGCGGCTTTGCAGCCCTGGTTGGATGGACCCGCGTGGACAAGCGGATCACTGAGATATGAAGACCGAGCGCTTACTCAGTTGCGCCACGCTTCGTTTTTAGGCGAGTGACGTTTGCTCCGGTCTGGTTCGCGAATTCGTGTGGAGTGACATGCTCCTGCCGGTTGGCCTCCAGGTACCGGCTCCACCAGTTCATGATCAGCCTACGCTCCTCGATAAACTCTGCCTTGTGGATGTAAGCGGCGCGGACGTTGTTGCGTTCCTTGTGGCTCATCTGCCTTTCAATAGCGGTCTCGGACCACAGTCCAGATTCAATCAGCGCGCTACAGGCCATTGAGCGAAAGCCATGGCCGCAGATTTCGTTTTTGGTGTCGAAACCCATCTTTCGAAGCGCGCTGTTTACCGTGTTTTCAGACATTGGCTTCCAGGGCTTGGCATCGCCTGCAAACACCAAGTCGAATTTGCCAGTGAGGACATGGATCTGTTCGAGCAGGGCTGCGGCTTGCGGCGATAAGGGGACAAGGTGGATATCCCCGGCCATCTTTGTACCCCTTGTGGAAAAGGGTACTCCGTCCAACGCGGGTCGAGTGTCCGGTATTTCCCAGGTGCCGCGCTTGAGATCGAATTCGCTCCAGCGGGCGAAGCGCAGTTCGCTGGAGCGTACGAACACGTGTAGGGATAGCAGCACTGTAAGTCGGGTCAGTGCTCGCCCGTGGTAGGTATCGATGAGTACGAGTAATTCCGGCAAACGCGATAAGGGTAGGGCAGGCCGGTGAACTACTCGCGGAGCTTTGATCGAGCCTTCGAGGTCGTACGCAGGGTTCGCGGTAATCAGTCGAGAGCGTTTGGCTTCGCGCATGATGCTTTGCAGGTAGTTTTGTACCCTTAACGCGACGTCAATTGTTCCCCGTAGCTTGATCGCTTCCAAGGGTTGGAGAAGGTCGAACGTATCCAATTCTGCGATATTCCGAGCGCCAAGAAGTGGAAAGACATGGGTCTTGAGGCGGCTCATCACCGTTTTGGAATGACCTGGCGCCCACTTCGTCGACATTTGTTTGTGCCACGCCATTGCGATACTTTCGAATGTTCGCCCCTTAATTGCGGCGTCGGCCTTGGCTTTCTGCTTCTTCTCGACTGGATCAATCCCTTCGGCCAAGAGGCGCTTGGCTTCCAGGCGCTTGCGGCGAGCGTCGGCGAGGCTAATGACAGGATAGTTACCGAACGAGGTGAGCCCTTCTTTGCCGTCAGGTTTGACGTATCGGAGACGCCAGCCTTTACGGCCATTGGGTTGGACTAGAAGGTAGAGGCCGTCGCCGTCGAAAAGCTTATAGGCGCGATCAGTGGGTTTTGCCAAGCGGCAGGCCGAATCGCTGAGTGGGGCAGTGGTGCGCGACATAAGGGTACTCCCTTTTATCGAACTGGCTGTGTACCCTTAAATCTACCCCTAAAACGGCTGGAATCCACCAGATTTTGACGTAACCCGACGGAACGCTAAAACGAAAAAACCCGCCAGAAGGCGGGTTTTTCGGGGGTTTCAGAGATTTTGAAAGCCTTCTCTGGAACCTTGTATGGTGCCGGCACCAGGAATCGAACCCGGGACCTACTGATTACAAGTCAGTTGCTCTACCATCTGAGCTATACCGGCGTGTCAGGGCGACGATTATAGCGATTGGTTGGCTTCTGTAAACCCCTGAATTTTGACTATTTTTGCGCGGGCTTCAGGTCAGGCTCGCAGCAGGGTTTTCTTGAGTTTCTGGATGGCTTGCCAGGTTCGACTGTTTTGCATCGCGCGCAGCTGTGCTTCGGCCTGCTCGGCGCGTTGCAGGGCGGCGGCGAGCTGGTGTTCGGCGTCGCTGACGGGGTGGCTGAACTTGTGGCCTTTGCAGAACTGGAACTCGTCCAGGTTGCACGGCGGGATGTCGAAGGCGGGTTTGAGGTTCAGGTGTTCTTCGGCGAGGTAGTAGGTGTTGATGCCGTCGAACAGGATGGAGTGGTAGCCGGCGTCGGTGACGAGGGTTTCCCAGGCCTGGTCGCGGGCCCAGGGGGTTTCGATAAGGATCACCCATGGCCGCCATTGGCTGAAGTCCATGCCGCGCAGGACGGTTTCTTCGTGGCCTTCGACATCGATTTTCAGGAAGTGAATGGCGCGGCCCTGGGCGTGTTCTTCGCAGATGGAGGCCAGGGTGCGGGACTTGATCGTTTGGTTGCGCACGTCCATGCCGGCGTCTCGGTGCAGTTTGGCCATGGCCGGGTCCAGGGTCGAGAGGCCGGTGCCGGCGATGCCGTAGAAGGTCAGTTCGTCAGCACTTTCCCCGGCAGCGCACTGCAGGTTGATGTCTTTGGGACGTTGCTGGCTCAGGGCTTCGAAATAGTTGGGCATCGGTTCGACGTTGATGCCGGTCCAGCCGTTGTCGTAGAACGCCTTGGTGACGGAGTCATGGGTGGGATCGTTTGCCCCGACGTCGATGTAGAAGCCGTTCTCGACGGTTTTGAGGGCGCGCCACAGGCGTATGTCTTCGAAATTCTGTGCGTAGGAAATGAACGTCACTGGCGCATCCTGTCGGAGGAATGTTCTTGTTCGTGGCCGCGCTGCCGGCGCCCTTGCGTGTGTGTATATCAAGAGTAATGAAAGGGTGCAATTTCCCCTGTCTGCGATCCGGGATTAGGCATTTATGTCGTTTTGATTAAATGCTTATGCACAATGCCATTGGCAGCGCACTGGGTTTAGGCCGAATTTGTGGATCCGTTCTCGTTTGTTCGCAAATACCTGTTTTTTCGATTTTTTATGCGGGTGTATAAAAAATGAACAGTGTGGATTTAGCCCTGAAACAGGCGTGGATATTGGATCCACGATTATTTCATCAACAGAGTTATCCACAGGTCGGATGTATTTAAGCGCGTTCGGCCAGGAGCAGGAAATTACGCGGCGTGAGCGGGGGTTCGCAGAAGGTGCCGACGCGGACGCTGTAGCCCTGCTCGGTGAGGAAAAGTGCCCGGTCAAGGACCAGCCAAAGCTCCAGTGGGCGTCGGAAAAGTCCGCGTAGTAGTTCAAGGTTGCGCACTTCGGCCAGTCGCTGCCAACCAGAGGCTTCGAGGGCTGACCAATCTTGCGGGCCGATTGTGGATAACTCTTTGAGAGTGGCCAGATGATGACAGTAATCGGCGAAGGGTTTGTCCAGCCAGGCGCTGGGCAGGGAGGGGGTTGGCAGGTACTCGTCCATTCCGCGCAGTTGCCGTTGCAGCAAGTCGAAGCCCAGGCGCCGGGCCATGGAGGTGTCGCGTTGACGTCGCACGCGGGCACCGGCGGTAACGGTTTCGCTCATGGGCAACGCGAGGTCGTCGAGGGAAAGCTGTAAGCCGGAGCCTTGGGCGGTCGAGGAAATCGGCGAGTATTGGGCAAGACTGATCCGGTTGTAGCAACACGGCGCGATGGCGAGCTGTTTGCAGCCTGTGACGCTGGCGAGTTGAATCAGCCGCACATGTAAATCACCGCAGGCGTGAAGCGCGACGGGCGTGTGATACGCACCCAGTAAACAAGCTGCGTCTGCCGCGAGCACATCCTGTTCGATATGCAGCGCATGCAGGTGATGGCGCTGGCTGAGTGCCTGGCCGCTGGTTACCAGTGCCGGATCGTATTCCAGGCACGTCAGTTGTTGCCCCGGTTGCAGTAGGCGGCGGCCCAGATGTCCCTTACCCGAACACCAGTCCATCCAATGCTGCGGTGCTTCGGAAAACTGCAATCGGCTGGCGAAGGCTTCGATCTGTTGCCATTTGCGCCCCGGTACATCGACGTTCAACCGATGGCCCGCCGCTTTGAGTGTGCGAGCCGGCAACTCATCCACGGCACTCAAGCCAGCGGACATTGTTGCCAGGGAAGCAAAGGGCTCCGGTGCATTCAGAAGGGCAGGTTGGTTGTGAGCGTTTTCCGCGTCTTCCAGCGACCGCTTGCGTAGCCATGCGGCCAGCTCCGGGTAGGACGCTTCCCAGGGAAGATGCCGATGAGTGAACGGTCGGGGTTTCCACAGTGCCTGATGCTCTGTCAGAAAAGCATCCAGCGCGGTGAAGCGGGCGAGCAGGGCCTCGCCCGTCAACACGCCGGTATCAACGCCCTTGGCAGGCATCGACGCGCAACCAGCGCTCCAGCAGCTTGAAGCCACGCACCAGCACGTAAGCCATTACCAGATAGAACATGCCCGCGGCGAAGAAGATCTCCACCGGGAGGTAAGTCCGGGCAATGATGGTGCGGGCCATGCCGGTCAATTCCAGCAGGGTCACGGTGCTGGCCAGGGCGCTGGCCTTGAGCATCAGGATCACCTCGTTGCTGTAGGCCGGCAGGCCGATGCGCGCGGCGCGCGGCAGGATGATGTAGAACAGCGCTTTGGGTCTGGACATGCCCAGCGCCCGTGCCGCCTCGATCTCGCCCGGTGGAATCGCCTGGATGGCGCCCCGCAGGATTTCCGCAATGTAGGCCGCGGTGTGCAGGGTCATGGTCGCCGTGGCGCACCAGAACGGATCGCGCAGGTACGGCCACATCGAACTGTTACGGATCGCGTCGAACTGCGCCAGGCCGTAGTAGACCAGGAACAGTTGAACCAGCAACGGCGTGCCACGGAAAAAGAAGATGTAGCCGTAGGGAAATGCCCGCACCCACCACAGGCGCGACGAGCGGGCGATACCCAGTGGAATGGCCAGCAGCAAACCGGCGATCACGGCGATGGCCACCAGTTCCAGGGTCAGGGTTGCGCCCTGAGCCAGTTTCGGCAGCCACTTGATGATGACTTCCCAGTTCATTGGGTGCTCCTCGCGAAGCCGCGAGCGGCACGTTTTTCCAGGAAGTGCATGCCGGTCATCGCCAGCACCGTCAGGCTCAGGTACATGAACGCGGCCACCATATAGAAGGTGAACGGTTGCTTGGAGACGGTCACGCCGATTTGCGCATGACGCATGATTTCTTCCAGGCCGATCACCGACACCAGCGCGGTGTCCTTCATCAGGATCATGAACAGGTTGCCCAGGCCGGGCAGGGCAATGCGCCACATCTGCGGCATGATCAGCTTGGTGAAGATGCGCCATTTCGACAGGCCCAGGGCCACGCCGGCTTCACGATGGCCTTTGGGGATGGCGAGGATCGCACCGCGAAACACTTCCGTGGCGTAGGCGCCGAAGCACAGGCCCAGCGCGATCACACCGGCGGCGAAGGCGTTGAGTTCAAGGTCGGGGTTGCCGAAGAACTCGCCCAGGGCACGCATCAGGTTGACCGTGCCGAAGTAGATCAACAGCACCCAGAGCAATTCCGGGATACCGCGAACCAGGGTCGAATAAGTGCCGCCAAGCCATTGCAGCGGCTTGTACGGGGAAGTCTTGGCCAAGGCGCCGAGCAGACCGAGTACCAGCCCCAGGCACAGGGCCGAGAGTGCCAGTTTCACAGTCATCAGCGCGCCAGCGGCGAGCGCCGGGCCGAATCCGTAGAGGTCGATAATCATGGATTTCTTTTCAAATCGCGGCAGGCAAGGCCGAGAACCGGCGCCATCAGGCGCCGGTCAGGCAGGTCAGTATCAATAGATGCTGAACGGGAAGTACTTGTCGTTGATCTTCTTGTAGGTGCCGTCAGCGACGATTTCTTTCAGCGCGGTGTTCAGCTTCTCGCGGATCGGGTCCTTCTTGCGCACGGCAATACCGATCTTGTCGCTCTCTTCCACTGGGTCACCCTTGAACTCGTAGCTACGGCCAGCGTCGCTTTTCAGCCATTCGTAATTGACGTACTTGTCGGCCAGGATGCCGTCCAGGCGGCCGGAAGTCAGGTCGAGGTAGGCGTTTTCCTGGGTGTCGTAGAGCTTGATGGTGATGTCGTCACCATAGTTGTCTTCCAGGAAGGTGCCGGCCAGGGTAGCGCGCTGGGCGCCGATGATCTTGCCTTTGAGCGCGGCCTTGTCGGTTTTGAAGTCGATGTCTTTCTTGGCGATGAACTGCAGCTTGTTGGAGTAGTACGGGTCGGTGAAGTCCACCGCTTGCTTGCGCTCGTCGGTGATCGACATCGAGGAGATCAGGAAGTCGAACTTCTTGGCGTTCAGGGCCGGGATGATGCCGTCCCAGTCGGAGGTCACGACGGTGCACTCGACTTTCATCTTGGCGCACAGGGCGTCGCCGATCTCTTTGTCGAAGCCGACGACATTGCCACTGGCATCTTTATTGTTGAACGGCGGGTAAGCCGCTTCGATGCCCATCTTCAGGGTTTCGGCCATGGCACCGGCGCTGAACGCCAGGGTGACGGCGGCAGCCAGGAAGACCTTTTTGTAGTTTTGCATGTGGGTAGCTCCGTTAGCGGTTGCTGGACATGAATTGTTTGCAGCGCGCCGAAAGCGGGTTTTCGAACACCTGCTGTGGCGATCCTTGCTCTTCTACCAGGCCCTGGTGGAGGAACACCACTTCACTGGAGACCTGACGGGCGAAGCCCATTTCGTGGGTCACGAGCAGCATGGTGCGGCCTTCTTCGGCCAGCGCGCGGATGACATTAAGTACTTCCTGGACCATTTCCGGGTCAAGCGCCGAGGTGGGCTCGTCGAACAGGATGACCTTGGGCTGCATGGCCAGGGTGCGGGCGATGGCCGCGCGTTGTTGCTGGCCGCCGGACAACTGCGCCGGGTAGGCATGGCGCTTGTCGGCGATGCCGACCTTGGCCAGCAGGGCTTCGGCCACTTCGATGGCTTCGGCCTTGCTCTGACCGAGCACGCGGCGCGGGGCTTCGATGATGTTGTCGAGCACACTCATGTGCGGCCACAGATTAAAGTTTTGAAACACAAAACCGATTTCGCTGCGCAGGCGATTGATCTGCTTGCCGTCGGCGGCCACCAGTTCACCGTTCTTCGCGGCCTTGAGCTTGAGTTCTTCGCCGGCGACCAGAATCTGGCCCTGGTGCGGGTTCTCCAGCAGGTTGATGCACCGCAGGAACGTGGACTTGCCGGAGCCGGAGGAACCCAGGATCGAGATCACATCGCCGTCGCGGGCGGTCAGCGAGATGCCTTTGAGCACCTCCAGCGAACCGTAGCGTTTGTGCAAGTTGCGGATTTCAAGCGCGGGCGTGGCCTCAGCCATGTGCGTTCCTCATATATGTTGCGCTCCTGCTGTTGGCGGCCTTCCTGGCGAGGCGGCCAACCTAGCATAGCGTTTCAATGGCAGCCAACAGCGCTAGGGACGGTAAACGGCTGGTGCGTGGCAGGTTGTCGCATCAGCGCAGCAGACTGTCGCCCCATCAACAACCGAACAGCCGTTTGAACCTTGCCTGTCGATAAAAAGCGCGGTGGCTGCCGCAAAAAAAGGCGCGATGTTGCCAGCTTTGACAGGGTGTTGGAAGCGCTATCCGGCCAAATGCACCGCTTGTGCACTTTTAATGTGCGCGGAGCCCTTTTCAGGTGTGTTTCCGGTGCGCTGATGTATCCGCAAAAGTGGGTCGCAGGGTAACGCTTTGGCAAAGTGCCATTAAATTCAAAGGGTTGCGATGACCGTCCGGTCGAGGCGAGATCGCCGGGCTAGAGGGTTTTGAAATATTTTGGCGCAATTATTGCGTGCAGAATCCAGAACGCCCTGTTGGCTTCTTTTTACGAGAAGGTCCGCCGAACGGGATGCACGCATTCGCTTCTCCTTACAAAGGTAGTTTTAATGAGCAGTACCCAAAGCTCTAATGGCCTCGAACAGGGGCTCAAACCGCGCCACGTGACCATGCTGTCGATTGCCGGGGTTATCGGCGCCGGCTTGTTCGTTGGCTCGGGTCACGCCATCGCCGCTGCAGGTCCGGCTGTTCTGTTGGCTTACGCCGCCGCCGGCATGTTGGTGGTGCTGGTGATGCGCATGCTCGGCGAAATGGCCGTTGCCTCGCCGGACACCGGTTCGTTTTCGACTTACGCCGACCGCGCGATCGGTCACTGGGCCGGCTTCACCATCGGCTGGTTGTACTGGTGGTTCTGGGTTCTGGTGATCCCGTTGGAAGCCAACGCTGCCGCGACCATCTTGCATGCCTGGTTCCCTGGCGTGGACATCTGGGCCTTCGCCCTGGTCATCACGATGCTGTTGACCGTGACCAACCTGTTCAGCGTGAAGAACTACGGTGAATTCGAGTTCTGGTTTGCCCTGATCAAAGTGTTGGCCATCATCGGTTTCATTGTTCTGGGCCTCATGGCGATCTTCGGCTTCCTGCCGGGCAGCCAGGTCAGCGGCGTTTCCCATCTGTTCGACACCCAAGGCTTCCTGCCAAACGGCATGGGCGCGGTGTTGGGTGCCATCCTGACCACCATGTTCTCCTTCATGGGCACCGAGATCGTGACCATCGCGGCCGCGGAATCGAAGAACCCTGGCAAGCAAATCTCCAAGGCCACCAACTCGGTTATCTGGCGGATCGGCTTGTTCTACCTCGTGTCGATCTTCATCGTCGTGGCTCTGGTGCCTTGGAACGACCCGGTACTGGCAAGCCTGGGCTCCTACCAGACTGTACTTGAGCGCATGGGCATCCCTAACGCCAAGATGATCGTCGACATCGTGGTGTTGGTCGCTGTGACCAGCTGCCTGAACTCGGCGCTCTACACCTCGTCGCGGATGTTGTTCTCCCTGGGCAAGCGCGGCGATGCGCCGGCCATGTCCACCCGCACCAACAAAAGTGGCACGCCATACTGGGCGGTGATGCTGTCCACTGGCGCAGCGTTCCTGGCAACATTCGCCAACTACGTGGCTCCGGCTGCGGTGTTCGAATTCCTGCTGGCCAGCTCCGGCGCCATCGCATTGCTGGTGTACCTGGTGATTGCGATTTCGCAACTGCGCATGCGCAAGCAGCGTATAGCGCGCGGGGAGAAAATTGCCTTCAGCATGTGGCTGTTCCCGGGCCTGACCTACGCGGTGATCGTCTTCATCGTCGCGGCCCTGACCATCATGCTGTTCCAGGAAGCCCATCGCGTGGAAATTCTCGCGACCGGCTTGCTCAGTGCTCTGGTGGTAGCGGCCGGCTTGCTGGTGGCTCGCCGTCGCAAACTGGAAAAGCGTGGCGCGGTAGTGCTGAACTGATCCATACCGCGTAACGCAAAACGGCCGCTGTCAGTGATGACAAGCGGCCGTTTTTGTTTGAGTCGTAACCCTTACTCGGCTTTTTCTTCCGGCGCTTCCAGCGACTCGCGGTAGACATCCAGTGCGTCACCGAAGTCAGCAATGAACTGCGGTTCGCTCAGCCACGCCTGGGCGGTCTCGCGGTCCATGCCGTCGGCCCACATGCGGTAGTCGATCAGCATGTCGGCGGCCAGGTGGGTGGCGGCCATGCCTTCGTCGTCGGCGTTTTCCATGTCCAGCAGTTCTGGATGGTCGATGATGATAAAGGCCAGGTTCGTCAGCAGCACCGAGAGCATTTCGCTGCGGCTGACGGCTTCCGCGTCACGCATTTTGCTGAACATCGCCAGGGTGTATTCCGGGATCGGCTCGGCGAGGTGGCCAAGATCATCGTCCAGCGCGGCGGGTTTTCGGCCGTGGATATTGATCTGCTTGGCTTTGGCTTTTGCGCGCTTGGCGCGTTTCTGTTGCTTGTTCAGGGAGGCCATGGGAACTCAGTTCGGTTTCTGTTGGGTTTGCGCGGCAATGGCGTCGGACGCCGCCACGTAGTCGGCCTGAAAGGCCGGTGATTCGATCCACGCCAGGGCGCCGGCTTCGTCGGTTTCGGTTGACCATTGGCGATATTCGATCAGCGCGGCAAGGATGAAGTCCATCGCGCCTTCCTCGCCTTCCTGCTCGTACACCAGTTCCAGCAACGGGTCTTCGAGGAAGGCCGTGCACAGGGCTTGCTGGCTGATCTTTTCGGCGTCGATCATTTTCTTGAACAGTTCGGTCAGGTCCACCGATTCGAAGTCGATGCGATCGTCGTTCGGGTCCAGTTCCACCGGTGCGGCAGCTCGCTGGGTGCGGTTTTGCTTGGCCTTGGCCTTGGCGCGGGAGGCGCGTTTTTGCTGCTTGTTGGCGGAGGCCATGGGCGTCGTTCCGTAATTCGTTGAAAGGGGCGGGTGGCTCAGCTGCGTGGCACCGTTCGCCCGGGTGTGCCGGGGACCAGTTCGCCGTTTTGCAACCAGGCCAATGCAATGGGCCATAGTGTGGCTTGGTATGCGCTGCGAAAAAAGGCGAAATGTCCGACTTCTTCTTCGCCGATGTCTTCAGGACGGATACGCAGGTGAGAGTTTGTGCTGCCGGTGAAGTAGCCGAGCAGGCGTTCGATGGCCGGGACCGTGCCGTAGGGATCGTCGCTGATGCTGATGGCCAGGGTTTGCGCGGTGACGCCGGCAAAGGGCAGCTGCCCGGCGGTTTTGCTGATTGTGCGGCCGCTGGAGCGTTTCTCGTAGCGGGCAGTGGAGAGGCTCCAGTCACGGACCACGCCGGCGGGTGTGTCTTCCAGCCAGCCAAGGCGCTTGCCCGGAAAGTAGCCGCACAGCATCGTCACCAGTGGCATCACCACATGCCACTTGCCGAACATTCGCCAGCGCTGAGCGGGCGCATAGTCGCGCCAGTAGGCGAATTGCGCACCGACCGTCACCAGGCGCCGTATCAGGTGCCCGGACGCCCCCAGGCCCGCTGCACAGCCGCCAAAGCTGTGGCCGACCACATCGATAGGCTGTTGTGGGAACTCACGCTGTGCGCGCTTGAGCATCGCCTCGAAATCCAGCGCTCCCCAATCGGTCCACGAGGCTTGAAGACCCTTGAGCGATGCCGGCCGCGACTCGCCGATGCCGCGGTAGTCATAGGTGATGACATCGAAGCCGTGGACGAACAGGTAGTCGGCGAAGCGCGAGTAGTGGTGACAACGGACCGAGGTGGCGGCATTGATGATCACGACCGGGCGAGCGGTGTCCCGAGAAGGGTGTCGCCAGGTGAAGCCGCCGAGGATGAAACCATCCGAGGCGGTTTCCTTGAACGGTTTGCCGGGCGTGGTATCCGGCAGCGGCAACTCGTTGCGACTGGGGGCCAGCGGAGGCGTGTCCTGCAAATTCATCGGTGTCAGACCTTTGCGGGTAGCTGCCAACGATAGTCTTGATGCCGTTGATGAACAATCCATTCGCCTCAACGCATTTACTGATTGAGCAATCGTTCTTCAAGTGCCACCCGTTCCCGATCCAGCTCATTACGGAGTTCCTCCTCACTCGGTAGGACAAGCTTGTACTTGCTGGCGAACAGTTGCTCGTTTCCTTCGAGCACTGAATACCGCACCACGGATTCATCCTTTTGCGCACAGAGAATGATGCCGACCGTGGGGCCGTCTTCCACGCCGCGTTTCAGGTCGTCGTACATGCGTACGTACATGTCCATCTGCCCCACATCCTGATGGGTCAGTTCACCGCGCTTGATATCGAAGATGACGAAGCACTTGAGCAAGTAGTTGTAGAACACCAGATCGATGTAGAAGTCTTTGCTGTCGGTACTGATGCGTTGCTGGCGGGCAATGAATGCGAAGCCCTTTCCCAGCTCCAGCAAGAAGCCCTGCAATTGTTCGATAAGCGCTTGTTCGATCTCGCTTTCCTGAAGCTTGCCGGCATTGGGTAAACCAAGAAACTCCAGTACTACCGGATCACGGACGAAATCCCGAGGGCTGGCCTTCATGTTTTGAATGTGGGTGGCGGCCTCCTGCTTGACGCTGCCGCGATCGCGGCTCGCCAGCAGGCGTTCGTAGTACAGCGTATTGATCTGGCGTTCCAGGGCGCGGCTTGACCAGTTTTGGGTGGCTGATTCGTTCATGTACCAGAGACGAGCGCTGTCGTTGTCGACCCGAAGCAGGTGGCGGTAGTGGGTCCAGCTCAATTCGTGACGCAGTGCGTCACGAATTGGAAAGGCTTGATAGAACAGACGCATGTACCGAAGGTTGGAAGCGTCAAATCCCTTTCCGAACTCCGCAGTTAGTGCTTTGGCCACCGTCGACGGTAACTCTTTGCCATACCTGACCCGTCGCGCGCCGTTCTGTTCGAACTCAACGATATGCCGACCAGTTTGCCAACAGGTTTGCACTTGCACGGTGTCGGCTGCCCGAAGCACTTTCTGACGTGCCTGATGGATCAATTTGCCAAGGTTGCCAAGCAGTGATGCCAGATGTGGGTCGTGAGTGTCGTTGGGGGTGGGGGCCGTCATGAGGTCTTCCGCAGCAGGTTGAACAGCGAAAGAGAATGACAAGAGAGCCCCTTCGAAGATGCCGGGGGTTGCCGAGAAACAGGCAGGAAATACCGGGTTGTCCGGCAGGACAGGTCTGATGGTGGGCGAGGGCTGAGGAACAAATGGCGTAGTACGTTTCGTACTCAGGCCAAATCAATCTAAACGCCTCCCTCCGGCTGGAAATCCAAAGAGTGTAACGATTGGGTTCCGCAGAACCCGGGAGTCGCCATCATGAAATACCTCCATACACTCCTGTTGCCCCTCACCGCTGTAGGCGTGCTGTTGTTTCCAGCGATGACACCTGCCGCCAGCCTTGAGCCCATCGACGGCCAGGGGGTGCAGGTGCAAAGCCAGGAACAAAACGGCATCACCTACCTGTCCGGCGGTATCGGCGAGGATGAGTCCAAGGCCATCCAGCAGACCACTGGCTACAACCTGCACATGACGTTCTCTGTCGGGACGGGAAATGAATACACTTCTGATGTGAATGTAGTTATTCAGAAAGCCCCGGGGCAGACCGTACTGACGCTCAATGACGCCGGTCCGCTGGTTTACGTGAAACTGCCTGCCGGCAAATATACGGTCATTGCGACGCGTAACGGCGAAACACGGCAGGACGTTGCCGATGTTGGCAATGGTGCAGCCCGTAACCTGGTTTTCCACTGGAATGATGCGAGTTAACGAGAGGCTCTGAACCCTGAGTCCTGCGACTCAGGATTTTTCGTGATTAACACCCGCGTACGCCTGGATGAGTGCAACGCGTAAAGGGTTGGTTTCTACGCTCAGCAGCTTGATGGCCAAAGCGCAGCAGACCACGATCAACATGGGTTTGATCAACCGTGGTCCGACCCGGACAGCGGCCCGTGCACCCAATTGAGCGCCGATGAAGGCCGCCAAAGCCATGGCTATGGCTATCGGCCAGATAATCACACCTTTAGTGATAAAGACCGATAGGGAACCGAGATTGCATGAGGCGTTGGCAAGTTTGGTAAAGCTCATGGCCCGCATCATGCCCAAGCCGCAGAGCAGTACAAATCCGACAATAAAGAAAGAGCCCACACCGGGGCCGAATATACCGTCGTAAAAACCCAGGATCGGCGCAACGCTAAACGAAAAAAACAGAACACCAATTCTCTTGCGTCGATCTTCATTGGCCAGCTTTGGAGAGAGCGCAAAATAGATGGCTACCAGAATCAGCATGATAGGCACGCAAACTTCCAGATAGCGCTTATCAATAGTGCTGACCAACAAGGCACCACTGGCGCCGCCAACAAATCCGCAGATAACCAGGAAACGGCCTTCGCGCCACTCGATCATTCCTTTGCGAGCAAAGGTTACCGTTGCCGAAACTGTTGCTGAAGCGGCCTGGAACTTGTTTGTGGCAATTGCACTGATCGGATCTACACCTGCCAGGAACAATGCAGGCAAGGTGATCAAACCGCCACCACCGGCAATCGCATCAAAAAAACCGGCGAAAAAAGCGACGAGCGCCAACATGCCAATTACATCCCAAGACATTGCATTCTCTCTTTATGGTTATTGGCCAGTAATCACATGACTGGTCGTTCAACAGCTGGTGATAAAAGAATCAGCCCTGCAGCACTAGCGGGTCGTCGGAAACAACGATGGGGCAAGAAAATTTTGAAAGTCCGAAAATACGAACCAAGACCCGTCTGTTGTCTTTGATGACATCGCGACAGTGCAGAGCCCGGATGTTATTGATGACCATGGCCGATTCCTGGTTCAGCGTGTACTCGACCGGAGTTGCTTCACCCACACCCTGGCAAAGGGCAGTGTAAGCCGCTTTCACAAAGGTCGAGGCGTTGTCATTGACCGAAAAACGATACGTGTTAAAGCGGGCTGCGAACCCTGCCTTGTCGTCGAACTCCAGAATCGAAACGTTGCGGCCATCTTCCCCTTTGCCACTGACAAAGGAGTCACTACGAGTGAACTGGAAGTTACCTGTGGTCAGTGCGAGGCAGTTGGTGACGCCAATTTTTTCGAGTATGGGAGGTAGTGGAATGACTCGCGTAGGCTCCAGGCTTGGGTTCCACAAGGCGGAAAGTATGAGCGACGATGGAGAGGGCGAGTGCCCGTCTTTCGCGTTCACGGCGCACCAGTAGGGCGCCTCTGTATGCGGGCCAAGCGCGAGGCCGGAATGGGAACTCAGTTCCTTGATGTCCGGCTCGGCAGGGATTCTGGTCAGTCCGCCGCCCTTGAAGTTGGCCACCAGTCGAACCAGTTTTCCTTCATTGTCCATGTCGTAGGCAAAGGCACTGTTACCCACCAGTTTCAACAAGATCTGATTACGGGCGGCCAGGCAAAGGACGTCGTATCGGTTTTCCAGGGATGTCTGGTCTGGTAGTGCATCTGGAGGGGTGGCGTCTGAGATTTTTTGCAGCCCTTCAAAGATCAACGCGCAAACAAGGCCTTCGGAATAGGCATCCAGCAGTTCGCATTGGTCTTTCGAAAACAGGAACGTTAATTCGGTGGCTGCCAGAGAGGCTTTGGACCTGGCTCCTGGTGCTTGAGGCCCGCCGATGGCGGTCAGCTCTTTGGCCAACTTGTGCAGCAATGCTGACTGGTGGATATCAAAGCTGAAAGTCCTGATTTCTTGTTCAGTAAAAAACTCAGCAGTTTCGACGTCTGGTTGAATCACCTCAGTCATTGTCTATATCCCTGTTGTGTATCTGCTCCCGGTTATGCGGCAGCTCCTCCCCCGATTCTGCTCAATTTCATTTTCAGCGTATGTCATCCATTTCCGTTAGAGCATACGGAGTGTTCCGACAGACCCGAGAGACTGCCAGGAAGGACCGATAACCAATGTCTGAAGCTTTCGGGACTTAGCCCCGGCAACCATTACGGGTACTGGCTGGCGTGGTGACAGGAGGTGGGAATTGTTGTTTCGAGGGTGACGGGATCGGTGCTTCATCAAATCCAAGGCATAAAAAAACCCTGAATCTTGCGATTCAGGGTTTTCGGTATTTGGTGCCCAGAGACGGAATCGAACCGCCGACACGGGGATTTTCAATCCCCTGCTCTACCGACTGAGCTATCTGGGCAACGGGGCGCATTAAACGGGTTTTTCAGGGGGTCGTCAAGCAAGTTTTCATAAAAATTTTAATTATTACCGTCGCTTACGTTCCGACCCCCGATAAATCGGGGTTATTCCGACGGCGGCACGTAGCCTTCGGCCTTGGCGTAATCCTCGCCGGAGAAGTACTTGTCCATCTCGCCCTGAAGATATTTGCGATCTTCGGCGTTCATCATGTTCAGGCGTTTTTCGTTGATCAGCAGGGTCTGGTGCTTCTGCCAGTCGGCCCAGGCCTTTTGCGAGACGTGGTCAAAAATGTCCTGGCCTTTGGCGCCCGGGAAGGGAGCGCGCTCCAGGCCTGGCAATTCTTCTTTGTACTTGCGGCACATGATGGTGCGGGTCATGACGACTCTCCTGCGTTCAATACGGCGGCCGCGCGTTCGAGCAAGGTTTTGACCGGGGCGGCAAGGCCCAGGCGCGGCGGGGTGGCGAGGTTATACCAGAGCCAGTCAGCCTCGGCCACGTGATGGCCGCTCTCCTGGACCTGAACCAGCCAGGGTTCGATGGATAACTGAAAATGGCTGAAGGTGTGCACCAGGCTTGGCAATGCCTGTTGTGTGCCCAGTTCCAGCGAGTGCTGCGATGCCAGGTGCGGCAGGTCATCGAGGTCGTCGAGTTCCGGCAGGCTCCACAAACCGCCCCACAGGCCCGTGGACGGGCGACGGTAAAGCAGGATCGCGCCTTCGGCGTTGGCGAGCATCGGCATCAGCGTGCGCTTCTGCGGGATGGCTTTGCGCGGCTTGGGGATCGGGTAGCGGGTTTCCAGGCCGAGCATGTGCGCCTCGCAGCCCTTTTCCAGCGGGCACAGCAGGCAACTCGGTTTGCTGCGGGTGCAGAGCGTCGCCCCCAGGTCCATCATCGCTTGGGTGTAGGCGTTGACGCGGGTCTGCGGCGTAAAGCGCTCAGCGTTGGCCCAGAGCTGTTTGGCGACCTTTGGCTCGCCGGGGTAGCCCTCTTGCGCGGTAAAGCGCGCCAGCACCCGTTTGACGTTGCCGTCGAGGATCGACGCGCGCAGGCCCATGCTGATGCTGGCAATGGCGCCGGCGGTGGACAGGCCGATCCCCGGCAGATCAGTGAGTTTTTCCACGTCCCGGGGAAATTCGCCGCCGTACTGCTCGACGACGATCTTCGCGGTCTTCTGCAAATTGCGCGCGCGGGTGTAGTAACCAAGGCCCGTCCATAGGTGCAGCACTTCGTCTTCCGGCGCGGACGCCAGCGCCTGGACCGTCGGTAACGAGGCCATGAAACGGTCGAAGTAATTCAGCACGGTGCTGACCTGGGTCTGCTGCAACATGATTTCCGAGACCCACACCCGATACGGGTTGATGTCCTGCTGCCAGGGCAAATCGTGACGGCCGTGGCGGTCGAACCAGTCCAGCACCGCCGTTGAAAACTGCTCGGCTCTCATCGCTTGAACATTTCCTTGAGCGCGTCTTTCAGTTTCGGGTCGACTTTGTCGCCCCATTTCTCCTCGATTTTTTCGCTGATCCTGTCGCCAGCCTGTTTGACCGCGACCTGGCCCATGCGGTCGTTATCCAAACGGCAAGCCTTGGCGCCCAGCTCCAGCGGGCCGCGGCAACGCAGCGGCCACTCGATGCCGACAAACTTGTCGCCCACCTGGCAAGCAGGGTCCGGCATGGCGCTGGTATCGCCTTCGACGATGATGCCGACGCGGTAGTCCATGCCCAACACTCGCAGATCGATGTCACCGTCTCCGTTGACGGTCATGCCCGGGATGCGCACTTTCAGGTCCGGGTTGCTGGCCACGCCGTTACGCAAGGTCAGGTTGCCCTTGAGCTCCTGGAACGGTGTGTCCTTGCCCCGGGGCTCGCCGCTGAGGGTTTTGCGGTTGAGCGTGGCGATGCCTTTGCACAGCTGTTGCTCAAGGTTGGCGTTGAGCAGCACGCCATTGTTGATGATGAAACTGGCATTGCCGTTGAGGGTATCGATCAACGCTTTCTGGCTGTTGCCGCTGCCGGTCAGGCTGCTGTTGAGCGTGACCAGGCCTTTGACGGGCGGGTTCTTGCCCTGGCTTTCGAGGATTTTTTCCGCCGGTACCCGGCTGATCTTCGTCTGCAGGTTCAGCGCCGGCACTGGCTGGCGCACATCGAGCGTGCCGGTGGTTTCGAAGTTGCCCTCGTACAGATCGCCGCGCAGGTTGGCCAGTGTCAGCAGGCCACCCTGGCCGGTGGCCTTGAGCGCAGCGTTATGAATCGGCAATTTTTGCAGGGTCAACTGGCCGAAGGTCAGGTCGGCGTCCACATCGAGCTTGCTCAAGCGTTCCACGGGCAACAGGCGGTCGCTGCTCCAGGCGTCCTTGGTCGGCGCGGGTGGCAACGGAGTGCTGCCGGCGCCGGCCATTGCATCGGCTTCGGTGCTGGCGACTTCGGCCTGGCGCACTTGTGTCGCGCTATTGGCCTCGGCGGATTTCGGCGGCAGGTAGCGGTCGACGTTGAAGGTGTCGGCCTTGAGTGCTGCGCGCAGCGATTGCTTGGCGAAGTCTTCGACGGCAATGCGGCCGCTGAAGGTGCTGTCGTCGACTTTCAGGTTGATATTGTCGAGCGCCAGGCTGGTGGGTGTTGCAGCCAGACGGCTGACCAGTTCGACCTTGCTCAGGCTGCCTTCGGCCATGGCCGGGAGTTTCTGGCCGATGCTATCGACGAATTTCGCCAGGTCGAACTGGGCGATCGAGATGCCGCCACTGACTTGTGGGGTCTTGTCGAGGTCGTTGACCTTCAGTTCACCCAGTGCCCGCAGCTGGTTGGCGGAGATCTTGATGCCGGTCCACTCGGCGACATTGGCGGCCTTGTCCAGCACCAACTGGCCCTGGGCGGAGAACGTCATGGTCTTGCCTTGCAGCGGGTCGCCGGTCACTTCACCGGACAATTTCATGTCTTCGAGCTGATAGCGCTGCAGAGCGCGTGCGATACGCACCTCACCATTGAGCTCGGTGCGCACTCGCAATGCCGGCTGGTTGGCTGACAGGAAAGCCGTGAGCTTGAGCGGAATGTTGACGGAGTCGTGAACCGCACCGGTGCTCAACTGAATACTTTCGGCGCTGAAGCTCTTGCCGGTTCGTTCGTCGGTGTACTCGACCCGTGCGTTGTTCACGGTCAGGCTGTCGATGTCCAGGCGGATCGGCTGAGGCGGTTTTTCCGCCGCGACGCTGGCTTCGGGCGCCGGTTCGCCAGCGGCTGGCGGGGTGCTGGTCGCGCCGGTGTTGGCCGATACCGGCAGCTTGCCGACGTCTTCCCAATTGCCGTGGCCGTCCTTGTCACGGTTCAGGCGCAGGTTCAGGCCCTCGACACGTACGTCGCTCATCTGCACTTCACGGCGCAGCAGCGGCAGTACGCGTACCGACAGGCCTAGCATCTGCAAGTCGGCAAACGGTTCGGTCGGTTTGACCATGGTCGCGACACTGGCGTCGTGCAGTTCCAGGCCCAGCCACGGGAACAGGCTCCAGCCGATATCGCCATTGAGCGTCAGCTCGATGTGGGCCTTGTCGCGGGCAATCTGGCGGATCTCGTCTTTGTAGTCGTTGGGATCGAAGAGGTGGGTCAGGGCAAAGCCCAGCGCCACAATGATCAGCAACAGCCCGAGAAGTACCAGACCCAGGATTTTGCCGAACGCTTTCATGGGCGAGTCCTTGTAATTAGTCGAATTCAAAATTTAGCCGAGGAGTATAGCGCCCCCGAACAGACGACCGGTCAGTGATCACGCTGGCAGCACATCCAGTGGCAGTTTCAGCTTGGCGGCCAGCGCCTGAGCCTCCAGATGCCCGGCAGGCGCCAGCAGGCGCAGGGGCATGCCCGATTGCGCGGCCATTTTCTGGGCTTCGGCAACCAGTCGCTCGGCAACACCACGGCGACGGGTAATTTTTCGAACACATATTTGGGACAAGTGCCAGGCGTCTTGGTGCCTTTGCAACCGGGCCGCGCCCAGCAGGCGATCGTTGAAGCGTCCGGCGATCAGTGTGCCGTCGCGCAAACAGTCTTCGATCAACTGAGCGGCCCCGGAAAAAGGGGCGAACAGCCAGTCCGGGGCGTCGCAGTAGATCTTCTGCAGATCCTGCCGATCCTGGGCAGTGGCTTGGTTCAGCGGCTCGACAATGATCGGCATGGTGATTCCTGTGAGGTCATGAAGCGATAGAGATCAGATGACGTACAAAAGGTGATGTCAGCTTGGTTTTTCTGTCACTTGCAAATGGTAACCTTTGCCCGTTCGTCCGTCCTTCTGCGACCTGTTGTCGCACAACAAGGTGCTCTACAAAAAAAACGGTCATGCCTGCGTGCATAAAGGCCGGGAGTGAACTGTGGCTGGCGAACCATACAAATAATTGGGGGATACACAATGACCACGAGCATCACGGCGGACGGCTTCAGCGCCGACCAGCCTGCGTTCCTTTCCAAGGAGCGGATCATCGCCAAGTCCGGTTTCAACCGTTGGCTGGTGCCACCGGCCGCGCTGGCCATCCACTTGTGCATCGGTATGGCCTACGGTTTTTCGGTGTTCTGGTTGCCGCTGTCCAAGGCGCTGGGCATCTCCGCTCCAGTGGCCTGCGCACCGGACATGAGTTTTATCGCACAAGTCTTTTCGTCCCAGTGTGACTGGCCGATCTCGATGCTCGGCTGGATCTACACCCTGTTCTTCATCTTCCTGGGTTGCTCGGCTGCCATCTGGGGTGGCTGGCTGGAGCATGCCGGACCGCGCAAGGCCGGTGTCGTATCGGCACTGTGCTGGTGTGGCGGCCTGCTGATTTCGGCGCTGGGGGTGTATACCCACCAGATCTGGCTGATGTGGATCGGCTCCGGGGTCATTGGCGGTATCGGCCTGGGCCTGGGCTACATTTCGCCGGTGTCGACCCTGATCAAATGGTTCCCGGACAAGCGCGGAATGGCGACCGGCATGGCGATCATGGGCTTCGGCGGTGGCGCAATGGTCGGCGCCCCGCTGGCGGCGGCACTGATGGGGCATTTCGCCTCGCCAACCAGCGTCGGCGTCTGGCAGAGCTTCCTGGTGATGGCTGCCATCTACTTCGTGTTCATGATCGGTGGCGCACTGTCCTACCGCGTTCCGCCAACCGGCTGGAAGCCAGAAGGCTGGACGGCCCCGGCGAAAAAAGCCTCGAACGCGATGATCACTCATCGTCATGTTCACGTGAATGTGGCCTGGAAGACGCCGCAGTTCCGTCTGGTGTGGCTGGTGCTGTGCCTGAACGTATCGGCTGGTATCGGCATCCTCGGCATGGCGTCGCCGCTGTTGCAGGAAGTGTTCGCTGGCAAGTTGCTGGGCAATGACCTGGCGTTCGGCCAACTCGACGCTTCGCAACTGGCTTCGATCGCCGCCATCGCTGCCGGCTTCACCGGTTTGCTCAGCCTGTTCAACATCGGCGGGCGCTTCTTCTGGGCTTCGTTCTCGGATTACCTGGGCCGCAAAAACACTTACTTCGTGTTCTTCGCCCTGGGCTTTGCCCTGTACGGACTGATTCCGAACCTGGGTCACCTGGGCAGCATCGCGCTGTTCGTGGCGGCGTTCTGCATCATCCTGTCGATGTATGGCGGTGGCTTCGCGACTGTTCCGGCGTATCTGGCGGACCTGTTCGGTACGCAAATGGTCGGTGCGATTCACGGTCGTCTGCTGACGGCGTGGGCTGCTGCCGGTGTGCTCGGTCCGGTGCTGGTGAATTATCTGCGTGAATATCAACTGAGCATCGGCGTCGAGCGTGCGGCGGCTTACGACATCACCCTGTACATCCTCGCCGGCCTGCTGGTGCTGGGTTTCCTGTGCAACCTGCTGGTGCGTCCGGTGGCGGACAAGTACTTCATGACGGATGCTGAGCTGGCAGCCGAACAGGCGCTGGGTCATGACAAAGGCGCCGACAGCAGCACCGTGCTGGAGTGGAAAGCCGCGCCGGGCACCAAACCGCTGGCGATTGCGGCATGGCTGGTGGTGGGCATTCCGCTGGCGTGGGGTGTCTGGGTGACCTTGCAGAAGACGGCGGTGCTGTTTCACTAAGTAAAACGCATCACCCTGTGGGAGCGGGCTTGCTCGCGAAGGCGGTGTTTCAGGCAACTTTAAGTCGACTGGCACTGCGCC